>CAMZLQ010000074.1 GCA_947311585.1 uncultured Alcanivoracaceae bacterium
GGCCTCATGTTAAAATCCCTTTGATTACAACAAACCGAATTAACACGCCAGAAGTGGCAGAAAAAATCTTATCAGGCAACCAAATTGATATGGTCTCAATGGCACGTCCATTTTTAGCCGATGCCAAATTTGTGCAAAAAACAATGGACAACAAATCAGACGAAATTAACACCTGTATTGGCTGTAATCAGGCTTGTTTGGATCATGTTTTCAAAAACAAACGCGCCACTTGTTTGGTCAATCCACTAGCCTGCTACGAAACCGAATACAAAATCAAACCAACAACACAGGTCAAATCTTGTGCAGTCATTGGCGGAGGCCCTGCGGGCATGGCATGCGCCAAAACTCTAGCACAACGTGGTCATAACGTGACTTTATTTGAAGCCAGTGACAAACTTGGAGGGCAGTTTAATCTTGCGGCTAATATTCCAGGAAAGGATGAGTTCTTTAATACCATCCGTTATTTCAAAACACAATTTGCCAAGCACAAGGTGAATGTACAACTCAACACTAAAGTTAATGCCAATGATTTATCGGCTTTTGATGAAGTCATTATCGCCACAGGTGTGCAGCCTCGAGTTCCAAAGATTAAGGGTATCGAACACGATAAAGTTATCATCTATAATGATTTAATCACCAAAAAACAAGTCGCCGGAAAATCCGTTGCTATTATTGGCGCAGGTGGTATAGGATTTGATATTGCAGAGTTTTTATCTGAGGATAACGAGGCAGTTTATACAGACCCCAAAGCCTTTTGCGAGGAATGGGGAATCGACATGACTATCCAAAGTGAAGGAGGCTTAACAAAAGCCAATCACGCTCCAAGCCCTAGAGAAATTTACCTACTGCAACGCAAAACCAGCAAACCGGGCAAAGGTTTAGGCAAAACAACTGGATGGATTCACCGTTTAGCTCTTAAAAAACGCGGCGTGAAAACTATGGTTGGATGCAGTTACGACAAGATTGATGATCAAGGCTTACACATTACCGTGAAGAAAAAAGATGACAGCCAAGAACAACACATACTTAATGTTGACAATGTCATTATCTGTGCTGGGCAAGTCTCAGTTAATAAACTTTTTGATGAACTCAAAGACAAACAATCCACACATATTATTGGTGGAGCAGAATTTGCTGGAGAACTGGATGCCAAACGCGCCATTAAACAAGGCGTCTTACTTGGGGCTAAAATTTAAATAGCAATTCATGCTCGCTTTAATTACAATATCGCCATGAATGAATACAGCAAAAAAAAATCGCCTAAAATCAACAACCTTAAAGTGCCTCCGCAATCTGACGATGCGGAGCGTTCAGTCTTAGGTGGTTTATTATTGGTCAAAGATGCGTGGGATAAAATTGCTGATTTAATCAGCGAAGATGACTTTTACCGCAATGATCACGCCCTTATATTTAAAGCCATCAAAGCCTTGAGCATTGATTCCAAACCTTGTGATGTCATTACCGTGGGGGAATGGTTATCCACTCATCAAATCATTGAAGATGCTGGTGGTGAGGATTATTTGATAGAAATTGCCAGCAATGTACCAGGTGCTGCCAACATCAAAGCCTATGCTGAAATTGTCCGTGAAAAATCAGTGCTTCGCCAACTGGTACAAATAGGCAACAACTTAACCGAACAAGCATTCAATCCCGAGGGCAGAAACAGCGATGATTTACTCGAAAACGCAGAAAAAGACGTTTTTAATATACGCGAACAAACCTTAAAAACCAAGAGTGGCTTTCAAGACATCAAAGGCTTGTTGCGTGATGCCATTGAAAGCATTGAGGAAATGGCAGAATCCGATGGTTCCATGACAGGCATCCCAACAGGCTTTACCGATTTTGACAAAAAGACCAATGGTTTACAAAAATCCGACCTTATTATTGTAGCAGGGCGTCCTGCGATGGGAAAAACCTCATTTGCCATGAATATTGTTGAAAAAGCCGCCATTGCACATGATGCCAGTGTGGCTATATTTAGTATGGAGATGTCATCAGTACAATTGGTTATGCGCATGCTTTCTTCACTTTCACGCATTAATTCAAACAAATTAAAAACAGGTGACTTGAGTGACCATGATTGGCCTCGTGTCATGCAATCGCAACAACTGATGGCTAAATCACGCATCTTTATTGATGACACCCCTGCTCTTTCGCCCATGGAAGTGCGAGCCCGTTGTCGCCGACTCAAACGCCAACACGGATTGGATTTAATCGTATTGGATTACTTGCAACTAATGCAAATTAAGGGCTCTGAAAATCGGGTCAATGAAATCTCAGAGATTTCACGTTCGCTCAAAGGACTCGCCAAAGAATTAGATGTGCCTGTTATTGCTTTGTCACAGTTGAATCGTTCACTGGAACAACGTCCAAACAAACGCCCAGTTATGTCCGATTTGCGCGAATCAGGAGCGATTGAGCAGGATGCTGATTTAATTGTCTTTATTTACCGCGATGAAGTTTACAATGAAGACTCCATGCACAAAGGCAAAGCCGAAATCATTTTAGGCAAACACAGGCATGGCTCTACAGGCATGGTTCCCTTAACCTTTTTGGGTGAATTTACGCGTTTTGAAAACTTTCTTAACGATATTGGCATTGAGTCGCAAACACCCCCTAACCAAACGCATTAATACAGGTTAATCCATGAGCCGTGGAACTACAGCCATAATAAACCTTGCTCATTTAAAGCACAATTACACGCTTTTAAAAAAACAAGCACCCAATAAACTGGTTTTGGTTATCAAGGCGGATGCCTATGGTCATGGCATTAAACGCGTAATTCAAACTTTAGGAACAGTTGATTGTTACGCGGTTGCCACCATTGAAGAAGCCTTACTGATTCGCCGTTACAACCAAGAAGTAAAGATTCTATTGCTCGAAGGTTTTTTAGATGCAAACGAGCTTGAAACGGCTTTTGAAAACAACTTTGATTGTGTTATACACCAAATTGAACAAATAAAACTCTTGCAAACCATTGCCTCATCAAAAACAATGAATATCTGGTCTAAATTGGACTCTGGCATGAATCGCTTAGGCTTCAACACAGAGCAATTTCAGAGTGCTATCAAAATACTCGAAAAGCACCCAAATGTTCAAGACATCATTTTAATGAGTCACTTTGCATCAGCTGATGACAACACAAACACACTCACGCAAAAACAAACCGAAATGTTTTTACAAATTGATAAAGCCTACCCTACTTACCAACAGTCTTTATCAAACACTTCTGCTTTACTGAACCATAAAAACTTAAAAGACGAATGGTGTCGAGTTGGGTTAGCACTTTTCGGCGTTTCACCCATTGCAAATAAACAAGCGCAAGACTTTGGATTAAAGCCTGTCATGACTCTAAAAACCAACATTATCGCCATAAAAAACATTGGTGTTAATCAAGGTATTGGTTATTCACATGCCTATGTGAGCACCAAACCCATGAAAATTGCCATTATTGGCATTGGTTATGGTGACGGTTATCCATGGAATTTAACCTGCAAAGCCTCGGTCAAAGTTAATGGCATACCTGCCCAAATAGTTGGTCGCGTATCCATGGATATGTTAGCCATTGATGTCAGCACCATTAATAACCTAAAAGTAGGCGATTCTGTACTGGTTTGGGGACAAGATAAGAAATCAGAATTACCCTTAGAAACTGTAGCCAGTCATGCACAAACAATTCCATATGTGTTATTATGCCAAATAACCTCTCGCGTACATTATAACTATGTCTGAAAACAAAATAATCGCCTATTTTAAATCTCAAGTCAAAACAGGTGAATGGAAACCATTGATTTGGTCCTTCTTATACTTTTACTTTTTACTTACTGGTTATTTTATATTGCGCCCCATTCGAGAAGTGATGGGCGTTACCGCAGGCCCTGAAAATTACGACCTATTGTTTTCTGCTACTTTCATTGTCATGTTACTGATTCAACCTATTTATGGAAAGATTGTTTCCAGCTATTCTCGCAAACAATTTATCCCACTAATATATGGTTTTTTTGCCATCTGCATATTGACTTTATGGGCTATATTTAAAAACTTCGGCACGGACAATGTCATGCTTGCGCGAATTTTCTTTGTTTTTGTTAGTGTTTATAATGTCTTTGTGGTTTCAGTATTTTGGAGTTTTATGTCCGATGTCTACAATAAAAAACAAGGCAAAAGACTCTTTGGCGTAATAGCAGCAGGTGGCAGCACTGGAGGCATAACTGGTGGTTTAATTACTGCTGCTTTAGTGCATAGAATTGGCACCATAAACTTATTACTGGTGTCCTTTGCTTTTCTATTATTGTGCATATTTGCCGTTTATAAAGTCAGAGAGTTTGCCAACGAATCCACTGAAAACAAAGAGGCCCCTATTGGCGGCAGCCCAATTGAAGGAATGAAATTAATTTTCAGCTCCAAACTTCTGCAACAAATCGCATTAATGACGGTGATGTCAGTCTTAATTGGCGGTATCTTTTATACCTTACAAGGATATTTTGTTAAAGAATATTTTCCTCAGAGAGCCACACGAACAGCAGTATTTGCCAATATAAATACCGTTACTAATATGTTCACCTTGTTTTTTCAGTTAATTCTTACGCCTTTTTTCTTGCAAAAATTTAAAATTCATAAAATCTTAGGCATTTATCCAGTAATGATGATATTTGCCTTCGCTTTATTCGGATTTTTCCCTGTACTTAATGTGGTACTTGGGGGAATCATCATGCAACGCAGTGGTGCATACGGAATCATGAAACCCCCAACAGACTGGTTATTTACAGGCCTTAGTAAAAACATTAAATACAAGTTCAAGAATTTTCTTGATACGGTAATTTATCGTGCTGGCGATGTCTTTACTCAATTATTTTTTGTTAATAGTGCCGTTTGGTTTTCTGGTTTTCTCATTAAACAAACAGGCAACCAAGCTTACAATATTAAATTAATACTTGCCATATCAGGCTTTATCTTTAGTATTATCTGGTTAATTAACGCCATCAAAGTTGGGCGATTAGCCAATGAGACATTTAAACACAGTGAACAAATAGAATAACAATAACTACAACACCCAAATACCAATAAAAAATCCCGCAAGTGCGGGATTTTTATTGCCTAACTTTGAGGAAGCATTACTCACCCATTGATGATTTTATTTTATTTTGCAAAGCAGCCAATATGGTTAAATTGCCAGCGATAATATTTCCACTGTCTAGGTGATTTTTTTCCAATTTAAAGTCGCGGCAATCGCCACCTGCTTCTGAAACGATCAAACTACCAGCTGCCATATCCCATTTTTCCAAACCCATTTCCCAAAACCCATCAACACGTCCTGCTGCCACATAGGCTAAGTCCAATGCCGCAGATCCTGCTCGACGAATATCTCCAACGGATTTAAAAATAGATTTAAACTGCAACATGTATCGGTTAAACACTTCACGTTTTCTAAAGGGGAATCCAGTTGCAATAACAGCATCCTTTAATGTGGCTCTTTGGTCAATTCTTAAACGCGCATCATTGAGGTAAGCCCCATGCCCTTTTGAAGCGTAAAAGGTCTCATCTCGCACAGGGTCATGAATCAAAGCGTGTTCAATTACGCCTTTAACTTCCAAAGCAATTGATACACAATAATGAGGGATGCCATGCAGATAATTGGTTGTGCCATCCAAAGGGTCCACTATCCAAATATGATCCGCATCAGGGTTTCCAACCAATCCATTTTCTTCACCCAATACAGCGTGTTCTGGGTGGGCTTTGGCAATGACTTCAATTATGGCTTGTTCTGCTGCTTTGTCAGCGATACTGGCAAAATCATTTTCTTTTTTCTTTACCACGTGCAAGCTATGCACTTGTTTTTGGAAGCGCAATAAAACACCACCAGCAGTAAAGGCGGCTTTTTCTGCAATATTTATCTCGGGTTGACGCATAAAATTTATACATGTTTTGAATAATCGCGTATGATAGCTTTTCTTTCGCATTTAATATAGGATTATGTCAAACAATATACGCTTTGTGCTACTTGGCACGACACATTCGGGCAATATAGGTGCAGCAGCGCGCGCAATGAAGACCATGGGACTCACCGATTTAGCTTTAGTTAAACCTGAAGATTTTCCAAGTTCTCAAGCCACCTCACGCGCATCAGGAGCCGATGATTTACTCTTTAATGCCGAGATTTGCAAGACCATGGATGAAGCAATTAAAAAGAGCAAGTTAGTCATAGGAACCACAGCTCGAAAGCGCCATTTAGATATTCCTGTAATAAATGCACGAGAGGCGGCCCAAATTTTAGTCAAAGAATCCCAACAACATCCTGTGTCTTTAGTCTTTGGCAAAGAACGCTATGGCATGACCAACCAAGAGGTTGAACGATGCCATTACCTGGTTCGTCTGCCAACCGTAGAAAGCTTTTCATCTCTCAATCTTGCTGCCGCTGTTCAAGTGTTGTCTTATGAATGCCGTATGGCAGCAATGGCTTATGAACCAGAACAAAAGCTTGAGCAATTTTCGAACGAAGAAATGGTGAATGCTGAGGTGATGGAAAGTTTTTACCAGCATTATTTTAATGTCATGGAAAAAGCACTTTATTTACGTAAAGAAGGTCACGAATCATTGAAAACAAAAATCAGAATAATGTATAATCGCATCCGCCCTAAAAGGCATGAAATTGACATCTTAAGAGGTTTCTTATCCAAGCTTGATAAAAAACTTTAAATTGCGATTTTAATATTTTTAATTTAATTTTAACTTTAATTTTCTAAAGTTGTTGACAGATGAAACATTTAAGTTAAAATGCTCGCTCTTTCAAGGAAGCTTGTCTTCTTAAATGAAAGATTTTATCTTCCCCGATAGCTCAGTTGGTAGAGCAAGTGACTGTTAATCACTGGGTCGGCGGTTCAAGTCCGTCTCGGGGAGCCAAATTTTGAAAAAGGTTGCATTTATTGTAACCTTTTTTTTTGAGTGAAATTTAGCAACTTAGCACTAACAACCGTGTTAAATACTGGTTAATAAATCGTTAAATAATAAAAAACTCTACATTTTATAAGCTAAAAACACAAAATTAAGCTAAAATATCAGACCGTTTTTGTGTAGAATTCGCAACGAGAGACCTTTGCATAGCTCTGGGACGATGGAAAAAAGAATGAAAAAAGCTCCAATTAAGGAAAAAAATGAGTCAAATAGCTCGCTATTTATTCGTATCATCCATGATACTCACCCACATACGTGGGCTAGCGTGAAAATCCTTTCCAGAAGGATTTTTGTAAATTTTTTAACGCAGAGTGGAGTTTTTTACAACTTTTTTACACGTTCCACGAATTATGCAAAGGTCTCAACTATTAATAACTGAACAAATAAATACTTAGGAAACACATATGGCATTTGAAGAATATGATGATTTTGAACAAGAAAAACTTGTCAAAGACTGGATAAAAAATAATTGGTTAACTATCGCTACTGGTTTAATTCTTGGACTCGGCGGCGTTTTTGGCATGAATTACTGGAAAGCCCAAAAACAACAACAACGATATGAGGTTGCTAACCAATACCAATCTTTTTCTGAAGTATTTAAATTGTCCGAATTTGATGAAGCAAAAAAGATACTTGCAGAGCTGGAGTCTAAATCAGGGGCAAACTTTTACACTTACGAAGGTCACTTATTGCTAGCAAAAGAATTTGCAAACAAGGGCGAACTTGATAAAGCAGCGGCTGAATTAAAAAAAGTTATTGACGACAAACCTGACCAACTCATGACTGACGTTGTCAAACTAAGGCTGGCTCGTGTGTACAACGGCATGGAAAGATATGACGATGCATTAGCTCAAGCAAAAAGCATTACGACTGAATCATTGTTATCAATCGCACAAGAAATCCAAGGGGACGCGCAGTTTGCCAAAGGAAATTCTAAAGAAGCTGTTTCTGCCTATGAAAATGCCGTTGATAAAGGTGATGGATACTCTGGCAAAAGAAATATTGAAATTAAAATAGAAAATGCTTAACACTTGTCAATAACCACAGACCAAGGGATACAATCCATGCAAAAATTACTCCTCTTATTAAGCTTCACTCTACTCTTTAGTGTTTCGTGCTCAAACAACAAAAAAAGCAAGAAAAAGAAATTTGAGCCAGCTAAAATTACGAAAATTACTCAACAAGGTCAATTTAAAAAACTTTGGACCTATAAGCTGGATGGAAGTAAAAAATCTTATGGCTATAAACTTATTCCTTACATTGATAATCAAGACGTTTACATTGCCAGCCAGTCAGGTCAAGTGGTCAAGCTTAACCTTGAAACAGGCACTCAAACTTGGTCCGCAAATTTAGATAAAGAGCTCAGTGCAGGACCAGGTGTTGGTGAAGATATCCTTATTGTGGGCACACCTGAGGGCACTGTCATCGCTTTAAACAAAAAAGATGGTTCGGTTGCATGGAACGTTAAACTCTCATCAGAGATTCTATCGCCCCCTGTAATTGATAACCAAATTGCTGTGATTCGATCACAAGATGGACGTGTTTATGCATTAGACACCACAGATGGCAAACGCAAATGGTTGTTTGACACCAATATACCTAACTTAACACTGCGTGGCAATTCCACGCCTCTTGTCAAAGCAGGGCGTGTGTATATTGGCTTTGATAATGGCAAAGTTGCTGCCATTAAGCTCGAAACAGGCGATGTCATCTGGTTACAAAATGTTGTCAAAACTAATGGCAAAACAGAACTCGCTCGAATCGTTGATATCGACGGCGACATGGCTTTAATCTCAACCGATTTATATGTCTCAAGCGCAGTTGGTAAAACCATAGCTGTTGCCACCGAATCAGGACGGGTCATGTGGTCCAAAGACATTGGTTCTGCTGTAGGCGTAACAGCCTCTCGCAGTAACTTATTTATTATTGATAACAAATCAAATCTGCATGCATTGGACAGAAGCAATGGTTCTGATGAATGGAAAACAACAGAATATAACTACCGTCTTTTAACAACACCTGTATTTTATCTCGGCGATATTATTGTAGGAGACCTAGAAGGTTACATCCATGTCATTGATGGTAATGATGGCAAAACAATAGCTCGCTCACGAATGGGTAAATATGCCTTTTATTCTGCGCCTGTCAAATCAGCCTCAACGGTCATTGCTTATAATAAAGATGGCAGTGTTACCGCTTTTGAGTATAACCGCTAAATAATTCGTGCCTTATGATACCAGTCATCTCAATAGTTGGTCGCCCCAATGTAGGTAAATCAACCTTATTCAATATTCTAACCCATTCACGTGATGCTTTGGTCGCTGATTTCCCTGGACTAACCCGCGATCGCCAATATGGCGTTCTTGAGTTTGAAGAGTCCACTGCAATTTTGATTGATACTGGTGGTTTATTAGGGGATGAAGGCGACTTATCTGAACTCATGAACTCTCAGGTAACCGATGCATTAGAAGAATCACACCTTATACTCTTTATCGTTGATGCAAAAGCCGGTTTAATGGAAGACGATAAAACCATTTACGCAAGCTTGCGCAATACCAACAAACCAGTCATTTTATTGGTCAATAAAATTGATGGCCAAGATGAAGACGTTGCCACTTTAGATTTTTACCAGCTTGGTATAGAAACAATCATGCCTATTGCAGCGGCACACAGACGCAACGTTGGTCAGTTACGCGAAGACCTTGAAGAGCTGTGTAAAAAACTCATTATAGTGGATGACGAGCACCAATCACAACTTGACACCAAAGGCCCTAATGTTGCTATTATTGGGCGTCCAAATGTGGGCAAATCCACTTTAGTCAATCGATTGCTGGGTGAAGAAAGGGTACTCGCATTTGACATGCCAGGAACCACGCGTGATTCCATCGCCTTGCCTTTGGAATGGGATGGAAAAGACTACACATTAGTTGATACAGCTGGTGTTCGTCGTCGAGCCAAAATTTCAGAAAGTATTGAAAAATTCAGTATTGTAAAAACTCTACAAGCCATCGACCGTTCACAAGTTTGTGTTCTCTTAATGGATGCTCAAATTGGAATTACTGACCAAGACATGCATCTTTTGGGCTTAATCAATAATAATGCACGGGCTATTGTTATTGCCTTAAACAAATGGGATCATTTATCTGAAGAACATAAAACCGCCGTTAAAACTGAGTTTTCACGAAAAATGGCTGCCTTTTCTTGGGTTCCTTTAGTTTATATTTCAGCACTGCACGGTTCTGGTTTGTCAGACTTAATGGAACGCGTTGATTTGGTTTATGAATCCGCAACCAAAGAGCTTGAAACCAATCAATTAACAGATGTGTTAAAACAAGCCTATCAAGCCCATCAACCAACATTGGTGCAAGGCCGTTTAACTAAATTAAAATACGCTCACGCTGGCGGTCAAAATCCACAACGCATTGTTATCCATGGAAGAAGAACCGAAGCGCTATCTGCTGCCTATAAAAAATACTTAGAAAAACAATTTAGAGCGGCTTTTAACCTTCGCGGTGCACCTGTTGTCTTGCAGTTTAAAAACAGTGACAACCCTTACAAAGTCAGAAAAGTCAAAAATCGCAGCAGCAAAACAAATCGTCGACACAGTACGTTTGTTATTCCTCGTTACAAACAATAAAAGCCCTTATGCCAAAAACAGACAACGCTTACCTCACCTCTATTTCATTTTCTCAAGCGCAAAAACTAATTGCCAAAGTTACCCAAGAAGCACTGAACTCTTCACCTGAGGTCGTTAACATCAACAACAGCTTGAATCGTGTTTTAGCCAGCAATGTTAAAGCCAAGATTAATGTTCCCGCATTTGATAACAGCGCCATGGATGGTTATGCCATTAGACACAGCGACTTACCTGACAAACAAGGATGGTTACAGCTGCAAGAACCCCATTTCGCAGGGGCAGGAAAATTGCCAACCCTTGCACAAAACAGCGCCATTCCAATTATGACAGGAGCCACTATTCCCGAAGGTGCTGACACAGTGGTTATAAAAGAAAATTCTCAAATAAAAACGGATAAGGTTCATTTAAGAGACATTGGCTCAAAAGGCAACCATATCCGAAAAAGCGGCTCTGATATAAAAAAAGACAGCGATATACTCAATGCTAATCATCGCCTTAAAGCTCAAGACATAGGCATAATTTCCTCTGTTGGCTGCCAAAACATTGCCGTATTTAAAAAAACAAAAGTGGTATTATTTACAGGTGGGGATGAAATCATCCAAGTTGGAGAAGATTTAACTCCTGGTAAAATATACGATTCGGTAAGACCCACTTTAATGGGACTATTGCAATCTCAAAATTGCGAAATTATTCATGTGGATAGCCTTAAAGACGATCCTGAACAAATTAAACACGCTTTTGATAAATACGCTCAAGCCAATACCGTAATTATTTGCAATGGCGGCGTATCAGCTGGTGATAAAGACTACGTTCTGCAGGTCATGCAAGAGCATGGCACCATAGCTTTTCACAAAGTTAATATTAAACCGGGTTTTCCACTCTTATTTGGGCAATACAAACAAGCCTTATTTTTTGGGCTACCAGGCAATCCCGTATCCAGTTTTAATAACTTTTGTCAATTTGTCATTCCGACACTGCGTCGAATTGAAGGAGAAAACATAAAACAAACAGGTTTTATTCGTGCTAAACTCACCCGAAACTTTGATAAAACCCATTATCGCCGTGAATTTGTTCGTGCTACATTGAGTTATGACCCAACCATTGGTTTTGAAGTCACGCCCACGGGCAATCAAAGTTCAGGGCGATTAACTTCAGTAACCCAAGCCAATTGCTTTATCGCCTTTAATGAAACACATGAAAATTATAAAGCAGGAGACAAAGTCAACGTTCAACGCTTTGTTGATTTACTCTACCCCCACTTAATCTAATGAAAACTCCGTCGGTTACTGTCAAACAAGCATTCAAAGACTGTCAGGACAGTCAAAAATACACCTTAATTGATATAAGAAACGCAACAGAAAGGCAAGATGGCACGCCAAAAAATTCAATAGCGATTGCTGCGGATAATTTACTGCATTACGCCAAAGATACATTTACAAAAAACCACATTTACTACATTATATGCCAAAAAGGCGTTAGCTCTTTAGCTGCCGTCAATTTGTTAATAGCTAATGGAATGACAAATGCCATCAATGTTGATAAAGGCTTTAAACACTGGCAAGAATGCCAACTGCCTGTTGCACAAGCAACAGTTTCTGCTCATGATTTGCGCTATTCTCGACACCATCAGTTGCACGGCTTTGGAAAAGAAGCACAAGATAAACTCACCAATGCTCATGTCTTATTAATTGGTGCAGGCGGGCTTGGCTCAAGTAGTGCTCTGTATTTAGCTGCTGCAGGAATTGGTACGATGACAATAATTGATGATGATGTAGTCCAATTAAGTAATTTACAAAGGCAAATCATTCATACGACAGATTCAATTGACTCACTTAAAGTTGATTCTGCCAAACAACGGATGCAAGCGATTAACCCTGAAATAACTATCCAAACGGTTGAAGAGCGTTTAGATGCAAACAATGCAGAGTCATTAATTGCTCATGCCGATGTAATCATTGATGGCACCGACAACCTCAAAACACGGTATCTTGTTAATGATTTGTGTATCAAACATCAAAAGCCATTGGTCTATGCTGCCGTCTATCAATTTGAAGCACAAATAAGTGTATTTGACATGCGACTAAAGTCATCCCCATGTTTGCGTTGCTTATTTCCTTATACAGAAGGCTTTGAACCAGCAAACTGCTCAACCGAAGGTGTTCTTGGGGTCGTTCCTGGCTTTGCTGGTATTTTACAAGCCACAGAAACCATAAAAATTATTACACAAGTGGGACAAACTTTGCAAAACAAACTCCTTATCAACAACCTACTAGACAACAGTTACCGAACGATAAAATATAAAAAAGACAAAAGCTGCCAACTTCACTAAAATCGCAATTAATTGTTAAACCCAAAAGAACCAAACCATTACTTTTAGCACCTTACCTCACTTTATTTTATATGCTATAATAGTGAATGTAATAGTAAATTTAGGAGCATACTTATGACCAACAAAGAACTGACCAGCCTTGCTATACGAGTATTCGCTATTTATGTATTAGTGCAAGCAATAATATTAATTGCACAAAGTGTTTATGGTTGGAACTCCTATTTCCAAGGAGTTGAAAAGTGGTTGATTATCATTCCAATTAGTTCAATAGTTGGGCTTATTACGGTTTTTTATATGTTATGGAAATTATCTTATTCCGTATTTAAAGGAATCACTCCATTGATTGAAAAAGAGAAAGAATATAAGGTTGATCAAATCTTTATTCTACAACTTGTTGGATTCTACCTAATTTTAGTCTCTTTAATTGATTTTGCCCAAGGCGCACTATCGTTGTATTATATTTACTTCTTACAAGCCAGTGAATATGGTACAACTTACCAGCCGGAAATGACTTCGCACAGTTTACTTTTTATCATTGGTAGTGGACTAAAAACAGTAATTTCTTTAACACTAATTATTAAGCCCAGTAATTGGATGAAACTATTTAATCGATTAAGAACCATTGGATTGAATAATAAGTAAAGATTATTAGAGACCTTTGCATAACTCTGGGATGATGGAAAAAAGAATGAAAAAAGCTCCAATCAAGGCAAAAAATGAGTCAAATAGCTCGCTATTTATTCGTATCATCCATGATACTCACCCACATGCGTGGGCTAGCGTGAAAATCCTATCCAGAAGGATTTTTGCGAGTTTTTTAACGCAGAGTGGTGGTTTTTGCAACTCTTTAACACGTGCCACGAGTTATGCAAAGGTCTCTATTATTAACA
>CAMZLQ010000075.1 GCA_947311585.1 uncultured Alcanivoracaceae bacterium
CGAGGTTTATTTGTGGGCTTAATTAATAAGCCATCATCCGTAAGCACAAATTGAAGTTGTTGGTTGTTTAGATTGGCTAGTTTAATTAACGCTTTGGGTATTCTAACGCCTTGAGAGTTGCCAATTTTGATGAGTTGTACCATGTAAATTTTTTACTTTAAAGTAACCACATTGTAATTACTTTAACTTAATAAGTCAAACATTAGAAATTTCATCGTGATCCACTACCCAACGATCAATGATTTTTTGGCAAATCTGGGGGTGGTCGGTGATTAATTGTGCGGCAAGTGATTGTGCTTTCTTAAATAAGGGTTTATCACGTTCATAATCGGCTAGACGAAATTGCACTGCGCCTTTTTGTTTGCTGCCTAATAATTCACCTGCCCCACGAATTTTTAAATCTTCTCGGGCTATGACAAATCCATCATTGGTTTTACGCATGATGTCTAGGCGTGTTTTAGCCACTTCTCCCAACGGCGCTTGGTACATTAAAACACAATGGCTTTTTTTATTGCCGCGACCGATGCGTCCACGTAATTGGTGCAATTGTGATAAACCCAAACGTTCAGCATTTTCAATGACCATTAATGAAGCATTAGGCACATCAACCCCCACCTCAATAACAGTGGTAGCTACCAATAAATCCAATTTATGGGCTTTGAATTGCGACATGATGTGATTTTTATCAGCAGATTTCAAACGCCCGTGCACCAAACCAATGCGCAGTTGCGGAAACAACTGTTTGAGTTCTTCATAAGTATCGGTAGCAGCTTTTGAACGCAAGACTTCAGATTCTTCGATTAATGTGCACACCCAATAGGCTTGTTCTCCTTGCTGGCAATTGGCTTTGATGCGTTCGGCAATCTGAGGCATTTTGCTGTTTGAAATAACTAAAGTGGAAATTTCTTGCCGTCCTGGAGGTAACTCATCAATAACAGAAATATCCAAATTGGCATAGGCAGTTTGTGCTAAAGTGCGTGGTATCGGTGTAGCGGTCATGATTAACATGTGTGGTTGTAAAGCTTTAAATTGCCCTTTATTACGCAAGGCTAGTCGTTGGTGAACACCAAAGCGGTGTTGTTCATCGATTATCACTAAGCCCAAAGCATTGAATACCACCTCTTTTTGAAATAAGGCGTGTGTTCCAATAATTATTTTGACGCCTGCGGCAATTTTTTCTAAAACTGCCGTGCGTTCTTTGCCTTTAATCGCGGCGGATAAATAAACAATATCATCGTTATCAAACCACGTTCGGATGGTTTTATAATGCTGTTCTGCCAAGATTTCCGTTGGCGCCATCATCGCTGATTGGTGGTTTTGTGCATAAGCAGCACTAATGGCAAGAGCAGCCACAACTGTTTTACCACTACCAACATCACCCTGAACTAGGCGTTGCATAGGATGGTTTTTTTGCATATCGTGGTAAATTTCACCGACAACACGCTGTTGTGCATCAGTTAATGCAAAAGGTAGTTGATTTTTAAAAGCATTAATGTTCTCTATTGAAATGGGTAGTTCAGGTGCAAACACCTCTTGGGCTTTAGCCTTGAGCTGTTTCATTGCCAAAAGGTGGGCTAACACTTCTTCAAGAATTAATCGTTGTTGGGTTTGGTGTTTGCTGGCTAATAAGGCATTGGTATCAGCATCTGCTGGTGGTTTATGCACATAAATCAAAGCCTTTTTTAGGGTGGGCATGTTCAGTTGCGAGAGGATTGATTCGGGCAAAAATTCCTTAACTTTAATGTCGCCTTCTTTTAGTAAAGTAATCACTTGATTGATGGCTTTTTGAACAGTGCTTTGGTTTATGCCCTCTGACTTGGGATAGATGGCGGTTAATGAATCTTGTAAAGGCAATGGAGTGGTAAAATGGTGGTATTCAGGATGTAAAATTTCCATCATGTACTTACCATAACGCACCTCTCCAAAAGCACGAATTTTTGTGCCAGCAATCATTTTGGCTTGTTGGGAATAGAAGAAGTTAAAAAACTTTAAGGCAATGGTGTTGGTGCCATCATCAATCTCACACACTAACATGGGTTTGCGTGAATTTATTTGGTAGGTTTTGACAATTTCTCCCTCGATTAAAGCCGTTTGCCCAAAGTTTAACTGATTAATGGCGGTGATTTTGGTCTTATCTTGGTAGCGAAGTGGCAAGTGAAATAGCAAATCAATGACATGCTTTATGCCAAGCAACTGCAACTTTTGTGCTGTTTTTTCTCCAATCCCTTTAAGTTCTGTTAATTTCATAAATTTAAAAATTGTTTAGAGGTCTTTGTAAAATTCATGGAATGTGTAAAGATCTCGTTTATATAATCCATTTAGGTTTGTCGCAAAAATAGTTTACCAAAAAATCAATTAAACTCCTTATTTTTTGACACAAATACCGTGTTTTTGGGTAAATGGATATGAGCTCTTTTTATTCTGTGAGATTTGGTTTGGTTAATATCTGAGCAAACTTCATTGATTTGGATTTTTATCAGTTTCATCCTAAGAAGTAAGCTTTCACTGAAAAGTCCTATTTTGGCTCAAATCTATGGTTTATGTGAATAGTAGTGGTTTTATTTAGGGATTTGATATCTCTTTTAAATTTATTGATTTAATGCTTGACAAAGCGAGACTTTTAATTATATTCTCGAAGTGGGTTTAAACTTTATTAAGCCTATTTTGACTCACTAAAATACAAAAATATAATTAGGGGACTGTAATATGACAATAAATAAAAGCTTTAGGAATAGATTAATTTCTTTTCTTCTTGGGGTCTTCGCACTAGTGACTAGCACTCTAAAGTTCGCAGAGAAAATTATAATAAAAACAACTGATGTATTATGGGAAACAGATAAGTGTAAAGCCTAGGAGAGAATCAATGGATAAGCATAAATGTAATACCTGTTCTCAAACAATCGTAAAAATTACTCTGATTCTGTTTTTAGCTTTTTTTTCAACCGCAATTTATGCGCAAAATAGTGATGGTGATCCGATACCAGATTCATTTGATGTTGATGATGATAATGATGGGATATTAGATGTTATTGAAGATGGTCTTATTAATATGGATATTGATGGGGATGGAATAATAAACAGTTTGGACTTGGATTTAGATGGGGACGGTTGTCCTGATGCTATTGAAGCAGGAGGAGTCTTTACAACAGATAACCTAGTTCACGCTCAAGGGGCTTTGCAAGGAGGTAATTCTGGGGTTGGCTTTACAGGGCCATCAAATTTTCCTGTGTTGATGAATTTAGGAGATGATGTCAAGTTTTTCCCTGCTGCAGTCTCTGGTCTTTCAGAAGTGTTGTTTGGCATACCTCAATCAGTAACTCCCGCACTAACTGATCCGTTGATTAACCTATGTGAGGATTCGGATAGTGATAGTATTCTAGACTTTTATGATTTAGATAGTGACAATGACGGAATATTGGATGTCGATGAAGTCTCTTGTTTTAATACAGATTTAGTTGGAACAATAGGGTTTCAAAATAATGTGGTTGATAATACGACCTATAATGTCTTTCCAAACATTGATATTACCTACAACATAGCAATGATAGCTGGTGGAATTTTAACAGGAGGTAGTAATGTTAGAATTAATAGTGGGTATGGCCCCAGTCTTCGTTTTGTGGGTGGTCTTTACAACTTTTCCGCTACATTTAGTAATCCTGTTGATAATGTTCACTTTGTCATGACACCTGGTCCGGCTCCTACTGTTGAAGAATTTGAAGTCTCCATTTATGATGAAAACAATGCAATACTAGATCTTACTGTTGCTGGTTTGGTAACGGTTGGCTCTGGAGTAACACAAACAAATAATGTATTTACGTACCAGCCGGCTATTCCTGGGGTCAATTATCTTGATCCTATTAATAAGGCAATAGCGGCAATTGAGTTCAAAATTCCGAATAAAGTGACAAAAGTCATGGTAA
Source organism: uncultured Alcanivoracaceae bacterium (assembly GCA_947311585.1). GTDB lineage: Bacteria > Pseudomonadota > Gammaproteobacteria > Xanthomonadales > Marinicellaceae > NORP309. The sequence continues at coordinate 3,921 of CAMZLQ010000075.1, forward strand.
CAATGAATCATACTAATGGAGTTGTGAATCTTGGACGGTTTAATATATGCCACGATACGGATAGAGATGGGTTTCCGGACTATATAGATCTTGATTCAGATAATGACGGAATTCCTGACAATGTTGAAGCTCAAACTACTAGTGTCTATATAAGTACACAGGGTACATACGATGCTAATGGAGTTGATAACGCTTATGTGAATATAGTAACAGGTGTGATAGGGTTAACGCCTGTAAATACTGATGGCTTGGATGAGGTTGATTATTTAGACAGTGACTCTGATAACGATGGTATCTCTGATTGTAATGAAAACCATGATGCCACCTCAAGTTGCCCTGTTGCAGCTGCTGATGTGGGAGCAAACGGTCTTGCTGACTGGGCAGAAACAAGTGATGATTATGCAGATGTTAGTGGTAATGCTTATAATGATGTTTCAAGCGAGTTTGAACTTGATGATACTGATTTAGACACCTTAGCAGATGGATCAAATGCAAACCCTACTACGACAGATTTAGATTACCGTGACACTGTTGCATTGATTGCAGCCGTTGACGACACACCACCTGCTATCAATGGCGTTGATGGAGGAAATACAGCCTCTGTACTTGATAATGACACCCTTAATGGAGTGGCAGTTGTCCCTGCAGATGTCACTCTGACTCCAGGTGCGGCACCTGCACCAACAGCAGGTAGCATTACCATGAATGCCGATGGCACAGTAACGGTTGCACCGGGAACTACCGCAGGCAGTTATCCTTACACCTATGAGATATGTGAAGTTCTTAATCCTGCCAATTGCGATACAGCAACCATAACGGTAGTCGTAGCAGCAGCGGTAATTGATGCGGTAGATGATGATTTTACTGCTAACATTATTATAGATACAGTGGGAGGGAATACCGCATCGGTACTTGATAATGATACGCTTAATGGAGTTGCCGTAGTTCCTGCAGATATCACCCTGACTCCAGGTACTGCACCTACTCCAACAGCTGGCAGTATTACCATGATTGCCGATGGCACAATAACGGTTGCACCGGGAACTACCGCAGGCAGTTATTCTTACACCTAC
>CAMZLQ010000076.1 GCA_947311585.1 uncultured Alcanivoracaceae bacterium
CTCCTAATATAAAGTTAATTAAAACAATCACCTAACCATCAACGCAGGAAACCAGCTGCTCGTCTTCCAATACGTTCCATACAACACCTTTGTCTTCAAAAGCCAACACGGAATATTTTAATTCATTCTCTTTTTATTGTTTTTGATTTTTTGTTTGTTTACAAAATGTTTTTGGCCAAATACTTCGTCTACTACAAGACCAACTTGCCCTGCAATTTGCTTAATTACAACCATCCGAGTATGGGCTGTAATTTTAATTGGTTGATTAGTTAAATAAGATTTAAGGTCAATTATTGGCAATAAATTTCCACGAATATTCCCCAGCCCTAAAACCCACTTTGAAATCCCCGGGATTTTAGTCGTTTCTGATAAAATCAAAACTTCGACAATTTTTTCGATTGCAATAGCATAATAGGTGTCGCCAACTTTAAAACCCACTCCCGACCATTGATCTCTTACTTTTTCCGTTAACACATCCACCTTATGCATTAAGCTCAATCTTTCATATTCTGCAAGCAACTCAAATGGTTTTACATTATTTTTTGACATAAACTCTACCCTTTTCTATTGGACTTTATTGCATCGAGCAACTCTTCTTTGGTAAATGGCTTGGTCAAATATAATTCAGCTCCGACAACTTTACCCTTTGCCTTATCAAAAAGACCGTCTTTAGATGACAACATAATGACTGGTGTTGATTTAAACTCTTTATTCATCTTTATTAATGCGCACGTTTTGTAACCATCCAAACGAGGCATCATGATATCTACAAAGATAACATCAGGGTGTAAATCTGATATTAATGAAAGAGCATCGTAACCATTTTCCACCGATACAACATCGCAACCTTCCTTTTTCAACAATGTTTCTGCTGTTCTTCTAATGGTTTTCGAATCATCAATAACCATTACCTTCAAACCTGAAAAATCTAACTCTTTACTATTATCACTCACTGTTACACTCTTTTTATTTGTTTATGTTCATTAAAGGAAATAAAAAACAATCGTTAAACCACTGCATTTTCCCATTTATCCTATGCTTTGCACCAAGGATACTTGAAACGGCTTAATTTTTCATTATTTTTTATCGATTTATTCTTAAATTAATTTATCAACTTATCAAGCTAAGTTAGTATATTCTAACAAAATAACTTATTTTAATTCTTATTTCAAATCTAAAAATCAAATTTCTGAATTTTTTTTCATTTTCTGTAGAAAACAACTCTTTATTCACAAGAAACCAATTAATACTACTTTTCAAGTGATTATAAATTACAGTTGAGTATAATTAACTTAATATCAAATTAACAGATGAGATAACTGCCATGAAAATTGGATTCTTAATGGACTCTATTGAAGAAATCAATACAAAAAAAGACTCAACATTTGCCATGATGTTAGAAGCACAAGCACGACATTATGAAATACACTACTTTACTCAAAATGACACCTCAGTCCAGAATCATCGCCCTTTTGCTTTAACAAAACGAATCAAGTTAACCGATACCACTTCGCATTGGTTTGACTTTACTTCATCGCAACTTATCGACTTATCATCCCTAGATGTTATAATGATGCGAAAAGATCCTCCTTTTGACATGGAATATATTATGGATACTTATATTCTTGATTTAGCAAAAGAAAATGGAGTATTAATTTGCAACGACCCTCAATCTTTAAGAGATGCAAATGAAAAATTCTTTACCGAATATTTTCCAGAGTTTAGCCCAAAATGCGTTATTTCAAGAAATCAAAAAAGCATTAAAAACTTCGCAAAAACCCTAGATAAAGCTATTATTAAGCCTATGGATGGCATGGGTGGCTCCTCTATTTTTCAAACTGGAAAAAATGACAAAAATCTCAATGTTATCATCGAAACAGTAACCAATAATGGCACTCGCACTACCATGGTTCAAGAATACATACCCGAAATATCCAAAGGAGACAAAAGAATCCTATTGATAAATGGCACACCTGTAGACTTTGCATTGGCAAGAATTCCTTCAAACGATGATTTCAGAGGCAATTTAGCTAAAGGGGGCAAAGCTGTAGGCCAACCCTTGTCCAAAAGCGATTATGAAATCTGTAAAAAGGTTGGCCCAGTACTAAAAGAAATGGGAATTATCTTTGCTGGTATTGATGTCATTGGCAAACACTTAACCGAAGTCAATGTCACTAGCCCAACGTGCATAAGAGAACTTGATAAACAGTTTGATTTAAACATTGCCGGAATGCTTTTTGATGAGATAGAAAAACTAATGAACTAATGCCACATATTTCTACAACAGACAAAAACATTATGACATTTACTCTGAGCGCTTTATTAGTGAGCTCTCTAGTAATGGGAGTCGTTTTCACACTTGATGATTCCAACTCAAATGATTCATTACCCAGTCTTGATGTTATCCTATCTAAGCAAAAAAGCTTAATAGAGCCAGAAAAAGCAGATTTTCTTGCCAAAAACGACCAGCAAGGGGGTGGAGAATCAAAAAAAAGTGTGCGCCCACAAAACATAAATACGGGCATAGCTGTTGATGATCAAGGCAATCACCTCAAAGAACAAATCGAAAACATTCCAAATATTAAAGAGTCAAAAAACCTAAATTTAGTTACAACAAAGAAACCTTCTACTCAAGTACAAAGTGCCAACAAACTCCATGAATCTATTAATCCCGAAAACAAATCCACTCAACTAACAAAGAATCAACGCCTAGCAAAACTTGAAAACAATATCTCAAATCGCATCGAAAAATACGCCAAAAGACCCAAATCCAAATATATTTCAGCCAGCACAAAGTCCTACGAATTTGCTAATTACATGCAAACATGGGTAAAGAAAATTGAACGAGTCAGTAACTTAAATTATCCAGAAGAAGCAAGAAAGAATAATTTCATTGGAACCTTGGTTATGTCCGTAGGAATTGACATTGATGGTTACGTCAAAGAAACAAAAATCATTCAATCCTCAGGATTCAAAGCCATTGATGACGCCGCCATTCATTTAGTCTACCTAGCAGAACCGTTTGAAGCTATTCCAGAAAATACCAACAACATTGACATTCTTTACATCACTCGAACTTGGCAATTTTTACCAGGAAACAAACTAAAACAAAAATAATGAATCTTAAAAATCAATTACTTATCGCCTTACCGGACATGCAAGATACTCGATTTAAACAAGCGGTCATACTTGTTTGCGAGCACAACAGTGACGGAGCCATGGGACTAGTCATTAATCACCCTATTGAAGATATTGACACCAATCAAGTTTTTGATGAACTTGGTTTATCACAACCCGATGATAATTTACACGTTCTTGATGGCGGACCAATCAACAAAAGCAGTGGCTTTATCTTACACAATGATAACCAACGCTTCAAAAGTTCAGTCAACCTTTTAAACAACTTAACCCTAACCACTTCAAAAGATTTGCTCGAAAAAATAGCCGCAAACCAACTAAAGAGTCATTGGCACTTTATATTAGGCTACTCAGGATGGGATAAAGATCAACTCGAGTCTGAAATAGCACAAAATACATGGCTTACCTGCCCCATAAATACGGACTTAATCTTTACCACACCAGCCCAAGAGAAGTGGCAAAAAGCTTTGTCTCTAATTGGCATAAGTGATTACAAAACAATCTCTGGTATTGCCCATGCCTAGCTATATAGGGATTGACTTTGGTCTAGCAAACATTGGTGTTTCAGTGGGGCAATCCATAACAAAAACAGCCTCAGCACTTAAAACCATTCACGTCAATAAAAAGTTCACCTGGGGAGAACTTGATGCCATCATGGAACAATGGCAACCCCAAGCCATTATCATTGGGCGTCCACTGACAGAAGATGGAAAAGAACAACAAAGCACAAAACAAGCGCATAACTTTGCAAACAAAATGAAACACAGATACAAACTTCCCATTTACGAGGTGGATGAGCGCTATAGTTCAATGGCTGTTCAAGATGAATTTGCTCAAGCTCGCTCATTAGGGAACGCAAAAAGAAAACACAGTAAAAACTTAGATGCACATGCTGCTAAAAACATACTACAACGCTGGCTGGATACACGACAATGAACAACCTAATTGACATCAAAAACCTAACTAAACAAGACATTGCACAACTGTTTTTAATGGCTGATAAAATAAAGTCCAATTCAAAGAAGAAAAACAGAAAAATACTCCGAGGTAAAACCGTTGCCAATCTTTTTTTTGAAAACAGCACACGCACTCTCGTGTCATTCGAGCTAGCTGCCAAAAGATTAGGTGCCCATGTGGTAAATTTAAACCTCGCCAAGAGTTCGACAGCAAAAGGCGAGTCCTTAAAAGACACCATCCAAACCTTGCAAGCCATGGACATTAATGCCTTTGTGGTTAGACACTCTCAAAACCATATTGGCAAAGAAATACAACAATGGCTCAACCCAGAAATCAAAATCATCAACGCTGGAGACGGCAATAACCAGCACCCAACACAAGCCTTATTAGACACCTATACTATTTTACAACACAAGAAGAAAATAGAAGACTTGAAAATTGCCATTATAGGCGACGTTAAACATTCTCGAGTAGCCAATTCTCTCATTGACATTTTACATACCCTTGGCAACCAAAAGATACACTTATATGGTCCTAAAGTACTGCTTCCCAAACAATCCGATAAAGGCATTTTTTGCCAAAGCATGAATGAAGTACTAGGCAATGCCGATGTTATCGTTATGTTACGCATACAAAAAGAACGCATAACAGATAACTCCATTCCTAACATGAAAGACTACCACCAAAACTTTGGTTTAAACAGGACGACACTGGCATTCGCTAATCATGGGTGTATTGTTATGCACCCAGGTCCAATTAATCGTGAGGTCGAAATATCTTCTGAAATTGCTGACAACACACCTTCGGTGATACTCGAACAAGTTGCTAACGGTGTATTGATAAGACAAGCTGTTCTAGCAACTCTGTTACAAAAACCTTAGTTTGTCGTTGTAGCCGTTGTCAAGCGATGACGAAAACCTCGCAACAACACATACATACCAACGGCTGCTGCCACATGCTTAATGGCATGTCCACTCATTTGCTGATTGAACAGCTGATAGACTGGTTCATCAAAATATTCCAACACTTTAGCAACAATATAAGCCAATAATAACCACCAATAAGCCGACACCTTGGTAAATTTCGCAGGATAAGCCAAAAGAATCAAAGGAATCAGAACAATAGGAAGAAATTGCACCAGGGCATAAAAACGCAAGTCTCCAGCCCCTTGTGATTCACTCACTGACCAAAGCACTACTGAGGCAATTCCAGCAATCAGCAATGGAATCAATAACAAACTGCCACGCTGTTGATTGACAAACTCAGAAATAATCACTGCAAACAAAGACATGAAAGCAATCGTCATTGGCAGCCTATCCCATACTAATGTTTGATTGTTTGGATTTAAATGGTAGTAACCCGAACCAAAAGCCACCAATGCCACACCAAAGAACAATAACCAATAAGCCACTCCCATTTCAGGTATTGTATTTAAACGTTTAAGTTGAGCCAAACCCATTAAGCCCACAATCAAAAAAGGAATATTGGAGACAACATTCCAAAAATTTGCAATCCCAAAGAACTCTTTTGAATCAGCAAAATTGTGATAGTCAGAATCTTGAGCAATTGGCTCAACAAAAAATACGGCGACAAAAGCTGCCACACAGATAAGACCAATCAACAAACCCACACTTCTATTTCCACTATTTACATTCATACACTCTACTCTCTTTTTCCAAAAATACCAGTTCCAACCCTAACCATGGTCGAACCGCTTTCAATAGCAGCCTCCAAGTCAGATGACATCCCTATAGACAAAGTATCAACAGCAACATAGGTTTTCATCTTTTCAAAAACATCTTTACATTGAGAAAACTGCTTTAATTGAACTTTATAAACATCACTGGGTTTAGGGATTGACATTAAACCACGAATACGGATATTTTGAAACTCTTGTTGTTTTTGACATATAGCCACCAGCTGCGCAGCATCAAAACCTTTCTTTGACACCTCATTGCCCACTTTTAATTGCAATAACACGTTAAGTTTTCCACGACTCGGGTCTCGCTGATTATTTAAACGAGTCAATATTTTCAAGGAACTAACCGACTGCACCCAATCAAAATACTGAACAAGATATTTTGTCTTATTTGATTGAATCGGACCAATGAAATGCCATTGGATTGCTAAATCGCTTAATATTTTGATTTTTTCAACCGCTTCTTGAACATAACTTTCACCAAAAGTACAATGACCCAATTGATAAAGTTGTCGAATCTTATTTATGGGTTGTTTTTTACTGACTGCCAATAATTTAACCGCAGCATTAGTTACCCTTGATTTAACCGAATTGTAGCGTTTTTCTATGCTCATAAACCCTTAAATTGCTGAAAACAGCTATTTTAACGCCTTTTAGCTGATAAATAACAGACTTTTCTTTGTCATTTAGAATCAATACAGTTAAAATACTCGCCTTTTTAATCATCCACAAATTTGGAGACAGTACACAATGCCTAGCGTAAAAGTAAGGGATAATGAGCCATTTGATATCGCTCTAAGACGTTTTAAACGCTCATGCGAGCGAGCCGGAACTTTAGCAGAATCACGTAAAAGACAATTTTACGAAAAGCCAACTCAAGAACGTAAGAGAAAACGTGCTGCAGCTGTGAAACGCACAGAGCGTCAAGCAAGAATGCAAAGAATGCGTAAACGCATGTACTAAATCATGACTTTTAAAGCACGAATTATAGAAGACATGAAGTCCGCTATGCGGGCAAAAGAGAAAAAGCTTCTCGGCACTATTCGTTTATTAACAGCAGCCATTAAACAGGTTGAAGTTGATGAAAGAAGAGATTTATCAGATGATGACGTTCTTGCCATTGTTATAAAAATGGTCAAACAACGTAAAGATTCTGCAAAACAGTACCAAGATGCCGATAGACAGGACTTAGCTGATCAAGAGATTTATGAAATAGGTGTTTTAGAAAAATACTTGCCAGAACAACTCTCCGCATCAGAATTAGAGGAACTTATCCAAAAATCCATTGCAGCTACGGGCGCTCAAGGCATGCAGGACATGGGCAAGGTCATGGGAATGTTAAGACCACAAGTGGCTGGAAAAGCAGACATGGGTCAATTAAGTCAAAAAATCAAAGATTTACTTCAAGGGTAATTCTTTAATAAAAATTAAATCACACAAGGATGTGTGATAAAATTTTTCACAATTCAACAGAACACATCTTCTAATGGCAGGCATTCCTTCAGAATTTATAGATCAGTTATTAGACCGTATTGATATTGTCGATGTTATTTCGCCTCGTATTACCTTAAAAAAAGCAGGTAAAGATTATCAAGCTCTGTGTCCTTTTCATACGGAAAACACCCCCTCATTCACCGTTAGCCAAGGTAAACAATTTTACCATTGTTTTGGTTGCGGAAAAAGTGGCTCTGCCATTGGATTTTTAATGGAATTTGAAGGCATGGAGTTTGTTGATTCAGTTGAAACATTAGCACAAAGTGCTGGCATGGAAGTTCCCAATCAAGGCAATCACAGCAATAACAATAACACTAAAAATCTTTATCAAATCATTGAAAATGCCAACCGTTACTTCGTCAACCACTTCGGCATTAATGAAGATGTCCAAAACTACATCAAGAATCGTGGAATTTCATCAGAAACTTGCCAAACATTCCAAGTTGGTTATGCACCAGATTCTTGGGACGGATTGTTAAAAAAACTCAGTCAAACCAACCAAAACGAATTACAAAAAGCAGGATTGCTTGCTCAAAATGATGCGGGTAGAGTTTACGACAAATTCCGTGGACGCATTATGTTTCCAATTCAAGATCGCCGTGGTCGCGTTATTGCTTTTGGAGGACGAGCCTTACAAAAAGACCAAAAGCCCAAATACTTGAACTCTCCTGAAACCCCTTTATTTCACAAAGGCAAAGAGTTGTATGGACTAAATATTGCACGTAAACACAGTAATTCTAACAGCATCATTGTTGTAGAGGGCTACATGGATGTTATTGCTCTGCATGAAGTGGGTTTTAAAAATGCCGTTGCCACACTGGGAACAGCAACAAGCCAATACCACATAGTCACCCTATTGCGCAGTTATGAAGAAATTATTTTTTGTTTTGATGGTGATCAAGCCGGGATTGACGCGGCATGGAAAGCTCTGGTCATTTCATTACCAGTCTATCGCGATGACAAAAGCATTCGTTTTTTGTTTTTACCTGAGCAACATGACCCAGATACCTACGTTAAAAAACATGGAGCGCAAGCCTTCCAAAACCAGTTAGACAACGCTGCAATGCTATCGAGCGTTTTATTGAACAAACTGCAAAATGGACTTGATATTAACACCATTGATGGACGAGCAAAGTTTATCGATAAGAGCAAAAGTTACTTGACAGAATTACCAAAAGGTCAGTTTCGCAAATTACTTACCGAAGAAATTAGCCAAATTGCCAAATCTTCAATTAACTTCAGCACCACAAAAAAACATAATAAAATACAAAGTATCGATCAATGGACTCCCGTAAGAAAAGCCATTGCTATCCTTTTGAATCAACCTAATTTAGTCATAAATCTTCCACCAGAAATAAATTTCAATCAAATACAACAAAATGGAACGGACATTCTGCAAAAAATAGTTGAATTATGCCGCAAAAGCCCCAATATCAATACAGCTTCACTGTTAGAGAATTTTAGAAATGAAGCAACTTATGCGCATTTAAGTGCATTAACATCAACACCATTAAACTTAAATGACGAACAAATGCTCTTAGAGCTAAAAGATATTAAAAAACATTTTGAAAAAAGCCTGCGAAGGATTAAAATAGACCGATTGCGTCAAAAGCAAGCAAACGATGGTTTAACCAATGAAGAGAAACAAAAGTTAGTTGAATTATTAACCAATCAAATCTTATAAAAGCATAAATTTTATGGAACAACCGCAAGAAAAAGAAACAATGACAGACAATTCACAATCTCAAATGAAGCTCCTTATCATTAAAGGTAAAGACCAAGGCTATTTAACTTATGCCGAAATCAATGATCACTTACCTGATGACATTGTTGAAACTGAAATGGTTGAAGACATCATTCAAATGATAAATGACATGGGCATTCAGGTCTACGATGAAGCACCTGATGAAGACACGATTTTATTAAATGATAATGCCGCCAAAGAAGACGATGACACCGCAACCGAAGAAGCGATGGCTGTGCTTTCTGCAGTTGATGCCAATATTGGTCGAACCACCGACCCTGTGCGAATGTATATGCGGGAAATGGGTTCAGTAGAATTGTTGTCTCGAAAAGAAGAAATTGCCATTGCCAAGCGTATTGAGCGCAGTGCTCATTTTATTATTGAAGCGATTGCCAAATTTCCAAAAACAGCTGAAACAATGATTGAAGAACTTGCTGATATGGATGAAGAAGGCTTTAAACTTCATGATGTCGTATTAGACATTTACAATCCACACGAAGAAGCCATTATTCCAAAGGTTAAAAAGCCCACCGATGTTGTGGAAGAAGGTGAAGAAGAAGAGGAAGAAGAGGAAGATCAAGGACTTGACCCAGCAGAAGTTAAGTCTCGCATGATTGCCATTAAGAAAATATACAACAAATTCTTAAAATCTGTCGAAACGAAAGGACTCGGTCAGGATATTCAGAAAAAATACATGAATCAAATTTCTGAAATTATGATTGAGTTTAAATTTTCAGTGCGTTTAAATTCAAAATACAATATGCAAGTCAAAATTGCACAAGAAAATATACGCTACATAGAACGCCGCATCATGAATATCTGTACTGAACAATGTGGCATGATGCGTGGCAAATTCATCCGTTCATTCATTGGCAAAGAAGCCGATGTAACATGGATTGATTCTGCCATAGAAAAAAACCCTAAAAATGCAACACTTTTAGCCGTTTATAAAGATGAAATCGTTAAATTACAGACCAAAATGAAATACCTGGAAGGTCGTTATAAACTTACCATTCCTGAAATTAAAGAAATTAACCGTAACATTACCGTTAATGAAGCCAAAGCACGTCGAGCTAAAAAGGAAATGATAGAAGCGAATTTGCGCTTAGTTATTTCAATTGCAAAAAAATACACAAACCGTGGATTGCAATTCCTTGATTTAATTCAAGAAGGCAATATTGGCTTAATGAAAGCGGTTGAAAAGTTTGAATACCGTCGTGGATATAAATTTTCCACCTATGCAACTTGGTGGATACGACAAGCCATCACACGCTCTATTGCTGATCAAGCACGCACAATTCGTATCCCGGTTCACATGATTGAAACAATCAACAAACTCAACCGTGTTTCACGTCAATTACTGCAAGAAAAAGGCCGTGAAGCCACCGCTGAAGAGTTGTCAGAAATTCTTGAAATGCCAGTGGATAAAGTGCGTAAAGTCATCAAAATTGCCAAAGAACCAATCTCTATGGAAACCCCAATTGGTGACGATGAAGATTCACACTTGGGCGATTTTATTGAAGATGGTAACATCTTATCACCACTTGATTCGGCAACAGTCAACGGTCTAACCAATACAGTAACTAACTTGCTTGAGGGATTAACACCAAGAGAGGCTAAAGTATTGCGCATGCGTTTTGGTATCGACATGAACACCGATCACACGCTAGAAGAAGTGGGTAAACAATTTGATGTCACACGCGAACGCATTCGCCAAATCGAAGCTAAGGCTCTACGCAAATTACGCCA
>CAMZLQ010000077.1 GCA_947311585.1 uncultured Alcanivoracaceae bacterium
CAGCATAAGATATACATTTGAAGAACTGAAATTGTGGAATATGACAAAAAAGAAGAAGAAAAGAAATGGACTAATAATCCAGTCAGTTGAAACCAAAGCATTATGATTGTAACAGGTGAAGAAATAAAAGAATCTAAGAGAAGGAAAATATTAAATACAAAGTGAAGAAAATGTAAAATGGTAGCTTGAAAGGCAAGAAGGTTACTGTATATAATAATGGTGAATATTAAAGTTTTATATAGATAAAATAGACTATTGTGGGAGACTTTTTTACGAGGGTAGGCTTTGAATCGAAATTACTGTTTAAAGCCAGGAATGGAAATTTTAAGAGAAGAGAAAATGCATGTGGGTGGGTTCGGTTGGGATGGGGCTGAGGGCTAGCAAGGGGGTTCCAGGTTGAAGGAGGAGATGAATGAATGGGATAATAGAGCGTGATAATAAATAGCAACAACAAAAACATCTCAGAAGCTGAATTTGGCTGAAGGCTTTTCATTGGATTATAAAAGATATATATGAGAAATCTGAAAACTTGGAGATAGAAATAAGTTGAGAGTCTGAATAATGGTAATGGAACTTCATAAAATAAAATGAAGAAGAAGGGATAGTATTTATCATAGAGAAGTATAAATAGAAGAGTTGGGGGAATTGAGCCGCTTCTCCATTTTTCCTTTCACATTTATCTTTTTTTATGTACTTTATCAAAGTTTTCTATTTTTACTTTTAAATGAAACTTAAAGATTTTTTATTTGTTATTAAATTGTATTAAATTTTGACTTCATATTCTTCTTTCCTTCTTCTATCTAAACCAAGGCACCAACATCTTCACTGAGAAGACCATAAAAGATGCTGCAAGGAAAATGTGGGCCGACATGACGGAGGAAGTGAGGGCGGACTATGGTGAGAAGCACTTCAACGCCCGAGTCGATTTGATGAGGCAGTATGCCACCGGTGGGGTATGTCACAGAGTGCCAAAGTGCCTCCTCATTTTGCTGCTTTAGCTTAAACATTCTGATTCATTTTTGTTTCTTAGATATTTGTTTAAGTTAAACTGTTATAGGTTTTCTCAATTTCAGTTTTAATTATTTTAACTTATTACCTTTTTATCCGCTTGATGGCGGGCAAGTAATTAATCACACTTTATTTGCACGGTATCCAAAATTACAGTTGGCATTTTTTTCGTTAAGTGCTGTCGCATTTGTTAGTTTTGCTGTGTATTCCAAAGAACCAATCATGGGCGCTGTTTCTTTATTTTTAATGTATAGTTTATTTTACCAAATTAAAAACTTCAAAATTTATTCTAAACTTAATCAAATAAACGATGAAAATAAAAAACCAGAACAACTAATAAACAAGATGTTTACCCAACTTTCTGATGAACCAATGCGATACAGGCAAAAATTCTATACAATTTTTTCAAGCATAAATATAATTTCAATGCCAAAGGCCAAATTCTATGAAATTCTGCTTGGACTTTTACTTTACTTAACGGCTTTGTATACGCCAATATATTTTATAAATCAATACACCGATGGTTCATTTTGGACAACGCTTGGCATTAAAGAAAATGGAGGAAAAAATAATGCTTTTGATGAAAAGCAATATGAGCCAGATTACTGGAGAAAAAAATTAGCTAAAAACATCATGCCGACTGAGAAATTTGACATTTATATACTAGCTATGCATTTTATTGATTCTGAAAAATACGACAAATCTTATGAAGCTTTTATCAATGAAGCGCTTATTTTTGCTAAACAAAATAAGCTAACTACACATCATGATTATCCAGAGCTGTTAAAAAATAATATTATATTTCCTTTATGGAAAAGTGAAGATATTAAACTAATCAATAAAGAATTACTTGAAGAGTTAAAAAACATCGATGGTGGTGAAAATATACAATATGCTGAGTTAATACTTGATTTAACTTATCTACAAATTGATGAGGATAAGTTGGAAGAAATTGAAAAGGCAATTTCAATCTTTAAAAAGTTTGGTGATGAGTATTTTTTATCAGAAGCATCCCAAGTTAAGGCGATTATTCTTAGCCAAAAACAGGAATACCAAAAAGCCGAATCGACATTGCTTAAAATCATTGCGATGAAAGAATTAATTGATTTTAGCTCTGAATCACTGTTGATTGAGCTTTATCAAACAACAAATCAATTAACAAAATCTAAAAGTGTTTGTCTTAAGTTTATTGAGCAAGAAAGAAAGTTTGGCAAGAGTGGCTTATTGGAAAGTTGTGCATGGACAGAGTTACTCAACAAAGATTTCAATCAAGCTGAAAAATACTTTAATGATGCTGCTACCTTAAATGAGGAAGATTTTATCAATGCAATAAAACCATATATTGACGAACAAGAAACAATTGATGACCTGTTGGCCTACCAAAGATTTAATGCGAATAAGAATTTTTTTGTACTTGAGTGGAGTAAAGGTAATACAAAAAAAGCGGGTGAAATATTAAAAAGATTTGATGGATTTAAAAAGACTTTTGAGTTAAATATAGATGAGCAAATAAAATCTATAAAAAAATCAAAACATTTATCACCCAAATTTAAGCTCTTGATAAAGGCATATGATGAAATTAGAAACTCAATCAAAAACAATGAGGATTAAAGTTTATAAATTTGAATAAAGAATACTTAAGCCGTGGAGTGATTTTATCGAGTGTGCCCCAGCCCAACGTTAGTGTTTCAGAAACTTCGATAATCAAACAGTTCTATATTGGTGGGCAAGCCGCACCTTACATAATTAATTCAAAACACCTTCTATAAACCGTGATTTCACTTGGCGGTATTTTTCTTTGGTAAACCCTTGGCAGGACAATTTCATTTGGTTGTATTGTTCGACCAACGCGGGATTTGATTGCAATTTATCACGAAAACGCAGGAAGTCTTCAAATACTGAACCTTTTTCTACCAATTGGATCGCGACATCTTTATTGTTTTGTGATTCGAGCATACACAGTTGCGGTGTTCGCATGGTGTTTTGTTTGATTTTAAAATTTAACTGTTCAATTATGGCAATGGCTTGTTCGACATTATCTACGGCGACATAAATATCCAAATCTCCTTTTGATAAACACCCTGAAATTGAAGAAGCACCGATGTGTTCGATTTGGGCATTGGGTAACTGTTTTTGAATTTTTTGTTGGTAATCTTCAAACAATTTTTGGCAACGGGTTTGATAATCCTTGCTTTGGAAAAACCGCATGAATTCAATCACAGGATTGTGCAATTACTTGACAATCGCTGTCTCGGTAGTAGGTGCAACCGTTTTGATAAAAGGTGGCACTGCATTCAGAAGTGCTGTCTTGTGGTGTTTCTTGCGCAGGCATAATGAGGTAAATGAGTAGCCAGAAAAAAGTAATCATCCAACGTAAATCAGGATTAAAATGCTTGCCTTTCCACATTAAATAAACGCCAAAAGGGTAGAAGATAAATAAAAACAAAATAACCAGTTTGCGGTTTTTTGCTAAATAATCTATTGAGTCGCTAAGCGTCATAAGCCACCTGTATAATGGCATCACCGCGATTAACCACGGGATTGTTGTTGAGTGTAATGACATAGCCATTTTTTGGGCAGTTGCAGGATTTGTGGTAATCCCCTAAGGGTCCGCAGATAGAACCAAGGGTTTGTTTAAATTTAACCTTGTCGCCTACTTTTATTGATGGATGAAAAAAGCCCGAAACAGGTGCGCGTAGCCATTTTCGGTTGTGGAAGGTTTTACTTGGATTGATGTTTTCGGCGTAATCAGCCATGTTAAGAAAATTTAAGATTTTCTTAACTCCAGAAAGTGCTATTTCTGTTACTTTTTGGTCAAAACGCAGGGATTCTCCTCCTTCAAAAACAATAATCGTTTTGTCTTTTTCACTGGCTGTTTCACGCAGTGATTGCGAAATGAGATTGGAATGTAAAGTAAATGGTGCATTAAATGCCAGTGCCAATTCTGCACTTTTTTCATCGGTTAACACCGCACGAATCTGAGCGGCATTAAAACGGCTTTTACCACCCGTATGAAAGTCAATAATGTAATCGCAATGGGGCAAAATGGTTTTGGTTAAATGGTAAGCTATTTGACTGGCAAGTGAGCCTTTGGAAAACCCAGGAAAAGAGCGGTTTACATCTTTGCCGTCGGGAACTTCGCGTGAATAATTAATAAAGCCAAAAATATTGAGTATTGGGATGCAAATTACCGTGCCATTTTCGACGTGGTTGATTTTTTCATCCAAGATACGTCGAACCACATCCACCGAATTAATTTCATCGCCATGCAAACCCGCCATCAATAACAAAACAGGCCCATCACTGATTCCACGCGAAACAACAACAGGAATATCAATTTTTGTTCCTGAGGTTAGTTTTGCAATTGCTAGGTTTATCTTTTTGGTTTGCCCTTTTTTTATTTCCGTGCCAGCTATTTTCATGTGATTTCTTGTAAGTGTTGAATTATTTTTTCAGCCACATTAATTTTGGTTGTTTTTTCTATACCTTCTAATCCTGGTGAAGCATTAACCTCGATAATTAACGGCCCGCGTTTCGATTGTAACATATCCACCCCTGCGACCTCCAACCCCATGGCTTTGGCTGATTTTATTGCTGTTTCTTGCTCATCATCAGTTAATTCTATATTTATGCCTTTTCCTCCTTGGTGTAAATTGGAGCGAAAATCGCCTTTTTTGGCCTGACGTTTCATTGCAGCAACGACCTTTCCACCCACAACAATAGCACGAATATCGGCTCCTTTGGATTCGGCAATATACTCTTGAATGATAAATCGCTTGTTGGCACTTTGGTGGGCATTGATAATTTCACCTGCGTGTTTGCGGTCTTTAATAAGAAAAACACCATACCCTTGTGTGCCTTCTAGTTGTTTCATAACAAAGGGAAAGCCTCCAACTGCGGTAATAATTTCATCAATATTATAAAAATAATGGGTAAAATAAGTCTTGGGCATCCCAACACCTTCTGTGGTTAAGACCTGCAAACAATGTAATTTATCTCGTGCCATCAATAATGCCTGAGAAGCAACTAAAGTGGGCACATTTTGCATTTCAAATTGTCGAATCAATGCAGAACCATAAAAGGTAAAAGTGGCACCAATACGAGGAATCAAGGCATCAATAAATCTCAAGGATTGTCCGTTGTAATAAACCACGGGATTTTCTTTTTCACAAATGATGTTGCAATGCATGTAATCGACAATGGCAGTATTGTGTTTTGCCTTTTGGGCTTCTTCAAAAAGTCTTTGGGTCGAGTAAAGTCTTTTGTTCCGTGAAAGTATTAAGATATTCATGCATCTATATGATACAACAAAGAGGATTTAGCTTTCAATAAATTGTGAGGTTAAGCGTTTAATTTCATCCAAATAACCTGACTTTGTTGAATCCAACCAAATGGCATTTTCTTCCTTTCGTAACCATGTCCATTGTCTTTTTGCCAATTGTCGTGTCGCAACAATACCTTTAAAAATCATTTCTTCCTTTGTTAATTGACCATCAAGATACTGCCACACTTGGCGATAACCCACACAACGCATCGAGGGCATATCAAAAGTTATCTTGGGATTGGCTCTTAACTTTTCCACCTCCTCGATAAAACCTTGTTTCAGCATTACCTCAAATCGCTGTTCAATGCGTTTGTGCAATACATCACGTTCTGGTGCAATGACTATTTTCAATACATCATAATCCAATTGAGTGCCTTGGTCTTTTTTATGCATTTCGGTCATTGTTTGACCACTGATGGCATAGACCTCTAAAGCACGAGCAATACGTTGTGGGTCGTTTTTATTAATACGCTTAGCAGAATCAGGATCAATTTGATTCAAACGTTGGTGCATACCATCCCAACCGATTTCTTTAGCAGCTTGCTCCATTTCTGCGCGAATCACCTTGTTAGCATCAGGTAATTGAGACAAACCCTGTTGCAAGGAACGGTAATACATCATGGTGCCACCAGCCAATAAAGGCATTTTGTCTGATTTTCGTGAAACTTCCATTAACTTATATGCATCATCGACGAAATTAGCCGCAGAATACGATTCCCACGGATTAATTATATCCACTAACGCATGCGGTGCTTTAATTAAGGTTTGCTCATCAGGTTTGGCCGTACCAATATCCATCTGCCGATACACCAAAGCAGAATCCACCGAAATAATATCGCAACCGTATTTTTCATGCAAAAATATCGCTGCATCAGTTTTACCCGCAGCCGTTGGACCCATTAGAAAGATGGCTTTTTTGTTCAAAGTAATTTATATTATTAAAACGATATTATATCCATTTGGTTACCTAAATTCATTCAATATTAACAAACAACCATAACCTTGAGGAAATTACAGCCAATACATTAATAATTACAATAGATGTGCTTACAACTTTAATTCAAATTAACGAAGTGATAAAATTACAATCTTTTTATACAGATCTTGTTTGAGATATCAATTAAATGTCAACTATCAAAAAAATACACGCTCGAGAAGTTCTTGATTCGCGTGGTAATCCTACACTAGAAGCTGAAGTCACTCTTAAATCAGGAGCTCTTGGACGCGCTATAGTGCCATCCGGTGCATCAACTGGTGCACGCGAAGCCATAGAACTACGTGATGGTGTTCAATCGCGTTACCTTGGCAAAGGCGTCACTAAAGCGGTGGCTAATGTCAACACCGCTATTGCCAATGCCTTGCATGGTAAAGATGCCAGTGACCAAGCAGGCATTGATAATTTGATGATTGAGTTAGACGGAACACACAATAAAGCTAACTTAGGTGCTAATGCCATTTTGGGTGTTTCTCTTGCCAATGCCAAAGCCCTAGCGGCGGAAAAACAAGAACCCTTGTATAAAAGTATTGCAGCGGTTGATGAGTTTATTTTGCCTTTGCCAATGATGAATATTATCAATGGTGGTGAACACGCCGATAACAATGTTGACATTCAGGAGTTTATGATTTTACCCACAGGTTTTGAAAGTTTTAGTGAGGCCTTGCGTTGTGGAACTGAGGTTTTTCACAGTTTAAAATCAGTTCTTAAAGCCAAAGGTTTAAATACATCAGTGGGTGATGAAGGGGGATTTGCTCCTAATTTACGCTCTAATGTTGAAGCGGTTGAATCTATTTTACACGCTATTGAAAAAGCAGGATACTCTGCAGGAAAAGATGTTTACCTTGGTTTAGATGCTGCGGCTTCTGAATTTTGTCACGATGGCATTTATAACCTAGCAGGTGAAGGCAAAAAATTTACTTCCTATGAATTTACTGACTTTTTAAGTTCTTGGGTTAATCAATACCCAATTATCTCCATTGAAGATGGTTTAGATGAAGCCGATTGGACTGGTTGGGAATACCACACCAAAACATTAGGTAAGCGTATCCAAGTTGTTGGTGATGACTTGTTTGTGACTAATCCAAAGATTTTTGAAGAAGGCATCGAAAAAAGCATTGCCAATTCAATATTAATTAAATTAAACCAAATTGGTACATTAACCGAAACCTTAAAAGCCATTGATATGGCTGAAAAAGCGAATTACACCGCTGTTATTTCGCACCGCAGTGGCGAGACTGAAGATGTGACAATTGCTGATTTAGTAGTAGCTACCAGTGCCACACAGATTAAAACAGGCTCCTTATGTCGTTCCGATAGAATAGCCAAATATAATCAACTTTTACGTATCGAAGACCAGTTGGGAGTCAAGGCTAAATACGCTGGAATATCAGCTTTTTCTAAGTTAGGTATTTTGTAAACATTATTTTAAATAATTCAATATTCTACCAAATAAAAGTGTTAGCTAATCTTTGTGGTATTCAACCTATTGAACATTACAAAGGTCCCTTTTAATTTTTATGGCATAAAAAAAAGCCAACTCTTTAGTTGGCTTTGATTGAATTTACTTTTTTAGACTTATCTTTTTAAATTCTTTTTCAAACGTGCCAGTGCATGCAGCTGGGCTACGGCTTTGGATAGTTCGGCTTGGACTTGAGCTATGTCTTGGCGTTTGTCGGAGTCTTTAAGCAGTCTTTCGGCTTCTTCTTTGGCTTGAATGGCTGCGGCTTCGTCAATGTCTTCGGCGCGCGTTGCAGTATCGGCAAGGACTGATACAAGATAGGGTTGAACTTCTAAGATACCACCTGAAACATAGTAGTTTTGGTGAGAGCCATCTTTTAGCTCAACGCGAACTTCGCCTGGCTTTAACAAAGTAATTAGCGGTGTGTGTCTTGGGGCGATACCCAATTCTCCGCTTATTCCTGTGGCAAATACCATAGCGACTTCACCTGAAAATATCTCTGTTTCGGCACTTACGATGTCACATTGTATTGAACTCATATTATTCTCCGCAAATAAGCTGTTTAAGCCGCTTCTTTTGATTCCATTTCTTTGGCTTTGGCAATCACTTCATCAATTGAACCTGCCATGTAGAAGGCTTGCTCTGGTAAGTGATCGTATTCACCTTCAATGATGCCTTTAAAGCCACTGATGGTTTCAGCCAATGAGACGTACTTTCCAGGGCTTCCTGTAAACACTTCAGCAACAAAGAAAGGTTGTGAGAAGAATCTTTCAACTTTACGCGCACGGTAAACAACAGATTGATCTTCATCAGATAACTCATCCATACCTAAAATGGCGATAATGTCTTTAAGTTCTTTGTAGCGTTGCAATGTGCCTTGAACGGCACGAGCAATTCTATAATGCTCTTCACCAACCACATTTGGATCTAACTGGCGAGAAGTTGAATCCAATGGATCTACCGCGGGGTAAATACCTAACTCTGCAATATTACGTGATAATACCACGGTGGCATCCAAATGCGCGAAGGTTGTAGCAGGTGATGGATCAGTTAAATCATCGGCTGGTACGTAAACCGCTTGGATTGAGGTAATTGATCCTTTTTTGGTTGAGGTAATGCGTTCTTGTAACATACCCATTTCTTCTGCTAGTGTTGGCTGATAACCCACCGCTGATGGCATACGTCCAAGTAATGCTGATACTTCTGTTCCGGCAAGTGTGTAACGGTAGATGTTATCAATAAATAATAACACATCTCGTCCTTCATCACGGAATTGTTCGGCAATGGTTAGTCCTGTTAGGGCAACACGTAATCTGTTTCCTGGAGGCTCATTCATCTGACCATAAACTAATGCCACTTTATCCAATACGTTTGAGTCTTTCATTTCGTGGTAGAAATCATTTCCTTCCCGTGTTCTTTCACCAACTCCAGCAAATACAGAAAAACCTGAATGCTCAATAGCGATGTTACGGATAAGTTCCATCATGTTGACGGTTTTCCCAACACCAGCACCACCAAATAGTCCAACTTTACCACCCTTATTGAATGGACAGATTAAATCGATAACTTTAATGCCTGTTTCCAAGATTTCATCCGATGCAGCTTGCTCTTCATAACTGGGGGCTTGTCTGTGAATAGACCATTTTTCATCTTCACCAATATCTCCTGCATTATCAATAGGATTACCCAACACATCCATGATGCGACCTAAGGTTTTTGTTCCTACTGGTACTTGAATGGGTGAACCTGTTTTTGTTACTTCGAGGTTGCGTTTTAAGCCATCAGTTGAACCAAGAGCAATGGTTCGCACAACGCCATCACCTAATTGTTGTTGCACTTCCAGCGTTGTGTTAGTTTCTGCAATGACTAATGCTTCGTATATGTTTGGTACGTCTTTGCGATCGAACTCTACATCAACTACCGCGCCAATGATTTGTACTATTTTACCTGAACTCATCTTAATTATTCTCCAATGACTAGACTGCAGCGGCTCCGCCAACAATCTCTGAAATTTCTTGTGTAATGGCAGCTTGACGCGCCTTGTTATATATTAATTGTAAATCTTTAATTAGGTCGGTTGCATTGTCGGTTGCATTTTTCATTGCTACCATACGTGCTGCATGTTCACTGGCTAAGTTTTCAAGAACACCTTGAAAAACTAAGGCTTCGACATATCGTCCCAATACAAACTCTAAAACATCTTTTGCTTCTGGTTCGTAGATGTAATCAAAATTATCTCTAATTTGTTCATCTTTATTTGGTTTTAATGGCAATAATTGTTGAACTTCAGGCTTTTGAGTAATGGAGTTTATAAAATCATTAAAGACCAAGTACAACCTGTCAATTTTTTCATCTCCAAATGCGTCCAACATAACCTTAACAAGACCAATTAAGTCGGTTAAATCAGGATCATCTCCCAGTGAAGGGATGCTGGCTTTCATCTCAACGTTAACTTTTTTAAAAAAACTTGAGGCTTTGTTGCCTATGGTGACGACATCAACACCAATATTTTTATCCTGCCTTTCTTGCATGTGAGCAAGACTTTTTTTGAAAAGGTTGGTATTTAAGCCACCACATAAACCTCGATCTGTTGAAATAACAACATAACCGACACGTTTAACCTCTCTATCCTTCATAAAAGGATGCCTGTATTCTGGTGATGAATGCGCCATGTGACCGATTATCATCTGCATTTGACGTGCATAAGGTCGGGCTTCCATCATTTGATCTTTGGCTTTTTTAATCTTACTGGCTGAAACCATTTCTAAAGCGGAAGTCACCTTTTTGGTAGACTGTACGCTTTTGATTTTGGTTACAATTTCACTTCCGACTGCCATAATATTCTCTAATTAACTGTTTTAGTATGAACCTGTTTTTTTGAAGGCTTCGATTCCTGACTTAATCGATGCTTCGATTTCATCATTGTAAGAACCTGTTTTGCTTAACTCATTCATGAAAGATTCGTTTTCACTGTTCATGTATTCAAGCAAGCCTTTTTCAAAAGCACCAATCTTATTAATAGCAACATCATCCATATAACCTTTATCAACCGCATATAAAGTTACTGCCATTTCAGCTACACTCATTGGCGAATACTGGTTTTGTTTCATTAATTCTGTTACTTTTTGCCCACGCTCTAACTGGTTACGTGTAATTTCATCCAAATCTGAAGCAAATTGTGCAAAAGCTGCTAGTTCACGGTATTGAGCCAGTGCCAAACGAACACCACCACCGAGTTTCTTAACCACTTTAGTTTGTGCAGCCCCTCCCACACGAGATACAGATAAACCTGCATTAATCGCTGGACGAATACCGGCATTAAATAAATCAGTTTCTAAGAAGATTTGTCCATCGGTAATTGAAATCACGTTTGTTGGAACAAATGCTGACACATCGCCTGCTTGGGTTTCAATAATTGGTAAAGCGGTAAGTGAACCAGTTTTACCTTTGACTTCACCTTTAGTAAACTCTTCAACATAGTCTGCGTTAACGCGAGATGCACGCTCTAACAAACGTGAATGAAGATAGAATACATCACCAGGATACGCTTCACGACCTGGAGGACGTTTCAACAATAGTGATACTTGACGGTAAGCCCATGCTTGTTTGGTTAAATCATCATAAACGATAAGAGCATCTTCGCCGCGATCACGGAAATATTCACCCATGGCACAACCTGCATAAGGTGCCATGTATTGCATCGCTGCGGAATCAGATGCTGTAGCTGCCACAATAATTGTGTGTTCCATTGCGCCAAACTCTTCTAATTTACGAACAATTGCCGTAACAGATGAACGTTTTTGACCGATAGCCACGTAGATACATGTAACGCCTTTACCTTTCTGGTTGATAATTGCATCAATGGCAACAGCAGTTTTACCTGTTTGTCTATCACCAATAATTAGCTCACGTTGACCACGGCCAACTGGCACCATCGCATCAATTGATTTTAATCCAGTTTGTACGGGTTGATCAACTGATTGACGTTCAATAACACCAGGTGCAATGCGTTCAACTGGAGACATTAATTTTGCGTCAATTGGACCGTTTCCATCAATTGGAACCCCTAAAGCATCAACCACACGTCCAACCATTTCTGGTCCAACAGGTACTTCTAAAATTTTACCAGTACATTTGGCTTTATCGCCTTCTGAAATGTTTGTGTAATCTCCCATGATCACTACTCCAACAGAATCACGCTCTAAGTTTAATGCTAGAGCATAAGTGTTGTTTGGTAATTCAATCATTTCACCTTGCATTACATCGGCCAAGCCGTGAATACGGGCAATACCATCAGATACAGATACAACTGTTCCTTCTGTTCTTGCCTCTGATTGTACTTTGAAATTCTTTATGCGTTCTTTAATAAGTTCGCTAATTTCTGATGGATTCAATGTCGTTTGCATTGCGAGTCCTCTTTCCAATTAGTGAGTTATATTTTTATAACTCGTTATTTATTTATAGAATACGTTAAACTATTTATTAGTTTAGCAATTCTGTTTTTAATTTTTCTAGTTTAGCTTTTAATGAACCATCAATAACTAAATCACCAGCCACAATACGAGCACCACTTAAAAGAGATTCATCAGTGTGTTGGGTAAGATTAACTGTTTTACCTGTTCTTTTTGATAAAGAGGCAGTAATTTTATTCAGTTGTTCTTGATTTAATTCCTCTGCGGTATAAACATCAGCACTTAATGCCTTGGCATCTTGCTCGCTTATGTACTTAAAAACACCAACAACATCTGGCAATAAGGCCAGACGGTCATTATCAGCCATTAATTGTATAAAGTTTTCATAGCCTTTATCAGCATCGACACCTGACAACATCTCAATTAATTGTTTGTTGTCTTTGTCAGGAGCTGAAAAAGACTGAGCCACTTCACTAAGGCTTGCAAGCCCCGCAGACACGGTTAGTTGCTGCATCCACGAATCAACCAAGCCAGCCTCTTTGGCAAAATCGAAAGCCGCTTTTGCATAAGGTCTTGCTAAGGTTACATATTCAGCCATAATTAAATCTCTTTAACCAAGTCATCAAGCAAGTCCGCATGAACTTTAGAATCAACTTCTTTGTTCAACAATTTTTCTGCACCGGCCAAGGCTAGTGTAGAGACTTGTTTGCGTAAATCTTCTTTTGCTCGATTGGCTTCTTGTTCAATTTCAGCAACTGCTGCTGCCATTTGACGTTCTTTTTCAGCAATTGCATCTGCTTTTGCTTGATCCTTAATCTTTGTGGCCATTTTATTGGCACCTTCACGCACTTCACCAGCATCGGTGCGTGCTTCGTTAAGGATTTCTTCAGCTTCGGCCTGTGCCTTTTTCAAAGCAATTTCGGCTTCATCTGAGGCAGCTAGACCATCAGCGATTTGTTTTTCACGTTCTTCCATTGCACCCAATATAACAGGCCAGATGTATTTCATGGTGATTAAAACAACCACCATAAACACAAGCATTTGGATTATAAGTGTGAAATTAATACTCATTGCGATACTCTCCTAGGTTAAAATTATTATTAAATTAAATTCAATGATAATTCTAGTGTGCAGCTGTTAATGGGCCTAAGAATGGGTTAGCAAAGGTAAAGAATAAGGCTAAACCAACACCGATCATTGCTACCGCATCAAGAAGACCTGCGATTAAGAACATTTTACCTTGTAACATAGGGGCTAATTCTGGTTGTCTAGCTGATGCTTCTAAAAGCCTTCCACCTAACAAGCCAAAGCCAATTGCTGTTCCTAGTGCACCCATACCAATGATTAATGCTACTGCGATTGCTGTCATACCTTGTATATCAGCGACTAAAGCCAAGTTTTCCATCGTTTTCTCCGATTATGTTGTTTTTGACGTAAATTTTAAAAAATAAAACTGTTATATAAATTGTTTACTAGTGTCCAGTATCATGAGATTGAGCGAGATAAACGACACTCAACATCATAAATATAAACGCTTGTAATGTAATAATTAAGATGTGAAATAATGCCCACATCAACCCAAGTAAGAATTGCGCAATCATCATGACGATTCCGCCAAATGATGCTAACTGCTCAAGACCATAACCTAATGTAAATACGGCAATTAACATAAAGATTAATTCACCTGCGTATAAGTTTCCGAACAAACGCAGTCCAAGTGATACTGGCTTTGCGATTGTTTCTACTGTATTTAATAACATGTTTGGTAGTGCTAACACAATTTTCATTACTGTATTTGGTCCCTCAAACGGATGACCAAAGTATTCTTTTGCATAGCCCACTGGTCCTTTTTTTGTAAAGTTATAAAACATAACAAGTAAAATAACCGCAAATGACATACCAAAGGTAATATTTAAATCGGTAGATGGCACAACTCGCATTTGGTGAATTCCTGCCTGAGAACCAACCCAAGGCAATAAATCAACAGGAACCATATCCATAAAATTCATAAGGAAAACCCAAACAAAGATACTCAAAGCAAGAGGTGCAACCACTTTTGATTTGTAGTGAAATAAATCGTTAACTTGTTCATTAACGAAATTGATAATTAATTCGACAAAATTTTGTGCTCGAGATGGCACACCTGACTTGACACTCTTGGCAATATAACCAAAAAAGCCTAAAAAGACAACGGCTGTTATTAATGTATAAATAACACTGTCTATATTAACTGTCCAAAAAGTTGAATTTTCAACCAACTCAAGGGTGTTGTTTTTTAGATGATGCTCAATGTATCCGCCAATGCCGCCTGCACTCATTATATATACTCTACTTATCTAAATACTGTTAATAATGCCACAAAGAAAATAATCAATGTTGCCATAAAACCTATTATCACTGGCAAAAATGGTAATCCCAGCTTTGCAAAAGCCACATAAAACATGATTGCGATAGTCATGATTTTAAATGCTTCTGCTCTAAACATTTGCCTTGTTATGTTTTCTGAGGATTGTTTTCCGAACCCAAAGACAATAAAGGCAAAAACCAAACTGCCTGCACAACTAATACTTGCTCCAAAAAAACCCGCTATCCCTGCGATTTGCCCTGCAATAAAATAAAAAACAATGCCGACAATTACACCTATTAACATTTGCCAAACTGGCAACAAGAAAACAACTTTTCTTACTTCTGATATCGAAGGTTGTGGTGTCATATTTTTTTTGCTTATATCCTTAATCGCCAACTCTAAAAAGCGCTTAAAAATTAATTAGCCATACTAAAAGCCGGTGCATTATATAGGGTTCATATTCATTAAGCAACTTTAGAAGTTAATAATATACCCTTTTTTTGAATTGTTTGAATTATGTTAAAATATCTTCAATTTCCTGTAATCCCTTTGCGTTTAAAGGGTAATAAAACTCCAATCCACCCGACTCATCGCTGACTTGATAAAACAGTACGCCCAAATGCGAGTGTTGATTTTTATCTACCGTTTGTTTTTGTTCCGTATTTAAGGGTTTTATAATTTCATGGTAATAATCGCCACTGATTCGGTTTTCATCCAAGGTCGCAAAACAAATATGCTCCTCATCTGCTGGGTAAGTTTGTGTGGTTGGCGCAAATTGCCGCACATCCAATCCGTGTTCGGCGAGTGTCGCGGTATATTGTCGTTGTACTTGGGTATAGTGTAAATATTTTTCTTGTGCGTCTTTGAGGTTTTTGCCAGGACCATGCGTACTCCAAAAGACATAGGAGAAGAATGGGCTAAAAACTATTTTTTTGGATAAATAAAATTCATTTAATTGCGAAGTGACAACCTTTTTTTCTGGATTGGCATCAAATAAGGCCTGTTCCAGAACTTCCCACAATGGGTCAAATCCTGCCATTTGCAGATGATTATGCATCATAGCAGCCAAATCTAAAACCGTCATGAAATTAACGTGCCTAACTTTTACACCAATAGTTTCTTGCACTTTTCTGAGTAAATCAACCGAACCCATGCCTTTGTGCATCAGTTGTTTTTCAAATATTTCTTTGGTTTCATCGTTGTCACTTAAGATAACAAATGGCAGTAACAACAATGGTGTTAATTGCACCCCTTTGTTTTGTTTCAAACCTTCTGGAATTTCTCCTTCGCTATTGGCACCAATAACAAGCTGGTTGCGGCGATTATTTTCGCCTTTGAGTGCCGCATTGGCGTATTGCCTTAATTGCGAATGAATTGGAAATCCTGGCTGCAATAATTCACTGCTTTGGTATAAAGCACCAACAATGGCATAGGAGGTCTCATCTAGCTGCGGCAATATAGTGGCGAGTTCTTTGCTAATTTGTTGATTCAGTATTTTTATTTCATCTTGTGCTAGCAGCAGTTTTGGTTGAGAACTGTTATCTAAAAAGGCTTCTATGGTGAGCATGCCTTGTAAGCATCTTGTTGTCATTTTATTCTTCTTCGTTTAAGTTTAATACGCTTGGGTCGTTATACCACGACATCAAGGTGCTTGAGAGTTCGGCAACGCCTTCTTTTTTAAGTCCTGAAAACATCTGAATAGTCGATGTGCGTGAGATGTTTTGCATTTTTTTCTTAACTTCAAGCATGACTGACTTGGCTTTGCCTGCTTTAAATTTATCTGATTTATTTAACAACACATGAGAATACAAACCCGATTGATCCGCCCAATGCAAAAACTGCTGATCAAACTCTTTTAAAGGATGGCGAATATCCATTACGATAACCACACCGATTAGACTCTTGCGTTGTTGCAAATAAAGATTAATCTCGTGCTGCCAATGGGCTTTGACTTTTTTGGGCACTTTTGCATAACCATAACCTGGCAAATCGACCAATCGACGGTCATCACCCAAGTCAAAACAATTCAATAATTGTGTTCGACCAGGGGTTTTACTGACTTTTGCTAATTTTTTATTACCAACCAAGGTGTTTAGCGTGGTTGATTTTCCTGCATTGGAGCGACCAGCAATGGCGATTTCAAGCCCCACGTCATCAGGTAATTGCGATACTTTATAGGCAGATGTCAAAAATTTTGTGTTGGTAAATATATTTTTCATGGCGCTATTTTACCCTTAGAATGAAATAACATTCAATTTTTGCTAGAATTAGCTGTCCAATAATCCAACTTAGCTAATATATTGTTAATGCATCGTACAATTTACCTCACATTTCTTTTGCTTTTGAGCTCTATCGTTGCTCACGGGCAATTACTTGACTCTGAAAAGGTTAAAAAACATTTTGCCACTGTTTTTACTCAAGGCCTGATAATCCAAGACAACATTGTCTGGGAAAGCAGTGGTTTATACGGAGAATCCCTGTTAACTAAATGGGATTTGAATACTGGTAAAATCATAAAACAACGTAAAATTGATGACAAGTATTTTGCCGAAGGCTTAACTGAACATAATGGCAAGCTGTACCTGATTACGTGGCGAGAAAAAACCGCTTTTGAAATTGACAAAGAAACCTTAGAAACCCTTCGCACCTTTAACTACCAAGGCGAAGGCTGGGGCTTAACCTCGGATGGTCACTACATAATAATGTCAAATGGCACCGATTTAATTCAATTTAAAGATGCTGAGAATTTCAAAAACAAAAAAACCATTAAAGTTCACATCAATGGCAAACCTTTGATGTACCTCAATGAATTAGAATATATTGATGGTTTCATTTGGGCAAATGTTTGGCAAACCGATTATATTGTAGTGATTGACGCTAATACTGGCGCGGTGGTGAAAAATTACCACTTACCGAACCTGCTAAAAAACTACATGCGCAAACCCGGCGTGCTAAATGGCATTGCCTACGATAAAGTCACCAAAAAAATCTGGGTAACTGGCAAAAAATGGCCGAGTTTGTTTGAGTTGTAACTTACATCTGCCTAATTAATTCTTTTGCTTTAGCTAAAGTGATGCCATAAGAGACTTCTTTGTCATCAAAAACCATAAAATAATGGAAATTACTCCCTGCCAGTTCTGCCCACTTTTTACCTAGACGCGTTTTAGCGTCACTATCTGAATTATCCAAATAGCCACCTTTGGTTTCGAGAATAATGGTGTTGCCGCTTTTGGTTTTTAAGATAAAATCAGGGTAGTGATTGGATTTAAATCCATTAATATTAAACCCTAAGCCGCGTTCGAGATTTCTGTGCCAAAATTCAATATTATCAAGTGCGCTAATTTCCATGATGGCTTTTTCTTCCAATGAGTTCATGAACTCCTCAACTTCATACAAAGATTTACCAATTTGTTTGGCTTGTTTTTTTACCACTATCTCACTTGGCAAATACCAAGCTGGTTTGGTGATAACCTTACCAATAGCAATATAATCATTAAACACCTCTTCGGCATATTTGTCGGATAAATAACGTATTTTAGTTTTGATGGCATTTTTGTATTTTTGTGGATAATGAATAACATCGTTTAATTGCTCATGAGTCATGCTGGCGATTATCCTTTCAACATAGGCTTTTATGTCTTGATCAGAAATTGGGTTGATTTTACCCAGTATTCGGGTGATTTGATGCGCCACTTCGCGAATTTGCCCTTCGTCACTCATGCTAAAAATATCACTTTCTAATTGATTTAATAAGCTGTGCTCTTCAATTTTTAACACCATAGCACGCACATCGCCTTTAATTGACTCCTGAACATCGCCTTTGTAAATTTCTGCTTTACGCTCATCAAAATCAATTTTAATGTCTTCAACATTAAGATTAAAACCATCCAGTAAAGACTCGCGATTTAATAATTCATACTCATTATTGCCAAAAATACTGTTGGGTACTTTTATGAAAAACTGTGGAAAAGATAAGCTTTTTTCACTACCGCCTATAACGTATTTTTTATTAGCGTCTCGTACACGAGAGCTGTTTATTTTTGTACCCATATCTTGCAACATTGCCTCCTGTGGAGTTTGGTCATCTTGTTGGTGGATTTGTTGTTCCATTGCCTGATTTTGTATTTCAGCTACATTTTCAATCTGTTCTAAAACAGTATTTGCAGTTGGTAATGATTGGTTTTCATCAAAGCTTGCTTCATGATTGGCTTGTTGGACTTGATTAAATGTCACTCGCGATGCATCAAATGAAGATTCACTTTCCTCTA
Source organism: uncultured Alcanivoracaceae bacterium (assembly GCA_947311585.1). GTDB lineage: Bacteria > Pseudomonadota > Gammaproteobacteria > Xanthomonadales > Marinicellaceae > NORP309. The sequence goes on from CAMZLQ010000077.1 coordinate 18,816, forward strand.
GTTGATTATCGTTTTGTTCTGGAAACAAAAACTGTTCCATTGTTTGGTTTTCCACTTGTTTGACTTCATCTTCGTGCATCTCATCAATCGAGCGGTGGTCTCTTGAGCTAAATCCAGATGCCTGCAAGCCCTTAACAATGCTGTCCAAAGTTTCACTAAATTTAGCCGAAGCAGTCAAAACATAAGAGAGATTTAACTGGTATGCTTGATGTTTAAACACATAAGGTTGGCGTAAAACACGACCTAAAATTTGCTCAACATCCACCGCGCTGGATTTGTTGGCAAGTGATGCCAAAATATAAGCAAAAGGACAATCCCAGCCTTCTTTGAGGGCATTAATGGTAATAATATAACGCACCTCACAGTCTTTGCTCATTAAATCAATGCCTTTGAGCTCGTCAATGAGTGCTGTTTTAATTTTGATTTGGTTTTCAGGAATACCTAAATCCAACAATTGTTCTTTGAGCTTTTCAAAGGTGGTGTTGTCTTTGGCTGTTTTGGGTTGCGCTTGAAACAACACAATCGGGCGAATATATGGACCGCCGTTTTTTTCTTCGTCAATAGCCAATGTTTCAAGTCTTTTTCGCAAATGCAAAGCATTGTCCACCACTTCGGATTTGTCATGTGCATTGTGAATAATCACTGGTAGCTTCACCATGTGCTCTTTTTTAAGTTCAATGGCTGGTACTAAACTGACAATATTGCTATTATTTTTCGGTGTTGCGGTTAAATCCAAGATAAATGATGGATTGAGGTTTTGCAACATCTCCACACTCAAATCACTTTCGGCATTGTGTGATTCATCCACCACCAAAACAGGGTTTAAACTGCGGATGACATTGATTAATGCCGTTTCATCCACGTCTTTGAGCAAATGGTCTTTGTTTTTGTACTGCGAGACAAAGGACTCTAATTGTCCATTTTCTTGATTGACTTTGCGGTCTTCTTTGTTTCTGGCACGCAATGAAGCGAAATTCATCACAATAATGGTCAATTGTTCCTGCACCACCGTTGGGTTAAAGTTTGAGCCTTGCAATAAGTCCTGCTTTTGATAGACCTCAACGCGGTGATTAAATAATGCATTGAGTTTTTGCCGATAGGGATGCTCTGGGTTTGATAAGTTTTTAACCGTTTGTTGCAATAAATTGCTCCACGGCACCAGCCACACTACGCATTTAGGCTGGCTACTATCAAACTTTGAAAAAATAGAATGCAAAGCATTGACCGCAATAAAGGTTTTACCGCCAGCGGTAGGCACTTTGATACAGACCTGTGCGGCATTGTTTATGGTCTTTTTATACGGTTGCATGCCCGTGCCTTTAACAGGGTCATAGCGACCAATTTTATCTGACCAGTATTCATTAAAAGCGGTATCGACATAGCCATCGTGCTCTTGAATATACTCAAGGTATAACTCTAAATCCTCAATCACTTGTTTTTGGTATTTCTTTAGTTCCACGTCTTTAATCCCTAATCTTTGGTTTTAATGTTACTTACTCTTATTGTGTTGTGTGGGTTATTTTTCATACACAAAACACCTCACTTTGACTCTTATATTTTCCATGAACCAACTGCCAGTGCAATTTCTAATTTCAAAGACTCATCATAATCATCGTCGTAAAGTAATGACTGAATAATCTTACCTGCCAAATCTTTGTCAATAACATTGTCTGCTATCCAAACCGTTATGTTTTCCATTTCATGAACAAATTTTCTAACCGCAAAATCAAAGCCGTTAAGCGATAAAAAATAAGCCCCCAATGCAATACTCGAACGTTTGTTTCCATCGTTAAAAGCATGATTTTTATTAATTGAATAAACTAAATGGGTCAATTTGCCTTCAATTTCAGGATAATACCAATCATTTTGTATATGCTCTAGTGGACTTTGCAACAAACCAATATCCTTTTGACCTGTTAGACCACCGGTTTTCTCAATTATCCAATCATGAGTTGAAATAGCATAGTCGCAATCAAAATATATTATTTTAGCCATTGATAACTACCGATCTTTTAATCGCTTAAAGACTGCTAAAGTTTCAGGGTCTGACAACTGCTCTTCTAAGGAGCGACTTGTTTCACCTAAAAAACGCTCAAAATCAGTTTCAGAAACGCTTTGTACATAAGACTCAAGTTTCTTATGCAAGGCATCACGAAAGCTTAAATCACGGCTTGCCATTTTGCAACGCGCATCTTCGATAATCGGCATAAGGTATTTATTGTCAGATAAGTTGTCCAACAAACCATCAAGCTCATAGGCTGTTATTTTTCTGTTTAATTTTTCACTCAACTTTTTCATGTCATCAGCAATGCCATTTTCAATACTTGCAATGGCTTTAAGTACCTCAGCGTACATGGTATCTCGCACCTTGTCTTTCTCGGATAGTTTTAAAATTTGTTTGTACTCTTTGGCATTTTCTTTAAAGACCACTTGGTAAATTTTATTGGTGTAAATACCGTACTTATGCCCACCCATGTCCAAATATTGGGATAAAGCACTGGTAAAAGCTTTGCGGTAATTCAATTCCTGAAAAGCAGCGGGCAAAAAATCAACATCGCGTTGATTAATGTATTTGGTGTGCCCACCTGCGCGGGCAGCAATTACTTCGATAACAATATCCAACGTACGTGAGCGTATGATTTTTGCCGCTTCACTTTCCGTTAACAACATGGCAAAATTAAGCATGGCTCGAAAATTAAACAAACCCAAGACAGAGATCTTGGTACCTTCATCAATGAAGGTGCCATCTGCTATCTGTTTGAATTTGTTGAGTTTTTTGCCTCGCAACAACACATAACCATTAGACTGCAACTCTTGGGCATGATTTTTTATATAACGCTCAACGGTAGAATCACTAACAGCATAAATTGCCGTTAACTGCTGCTTGGTAAAATAAACATCACCATCAAATGCTATACCACCTAAATTAAGGTGTTTTTGAATTTGTTGCAAAGCAAGTCCGTTATTTAATATGTTTTGCCTGTCAATTGCAGAATTGGTTAAATCTTTAGTCATAAATCATCTCTGTGAATCAAAACCGCGTAATGTTTCTGGGTATCTTTTTGAAGATTATATTTTTGTCTTTCATAAAGTCTTTGGGCAACAAGCAATTATCGGCATAGATAATATAATGTTCAGCTTCGGTCTTAATCTGGCTCAAACTGTCAAAGTCTAGGGTCGTTATCTGTTTTTTTTGGTAAATAAAATAATACACAGATTGGTTTTTTTTACCCAAAAAGTATTTCCAATCATCCTGGTGTTGGTCTTTATAAGCACTTCGGGTTTCAGAATACCAAATATACTCACGGATTTTATCCACACCTACTGCTTCATTGAGGTTGTTGTCTTTATCAAAAAGCGGTAAACCCAATTGGTAATAATCAAAAGCACCGCCAGTGCCTTCTACGCGTTTTTTGCCCTCGCCATAACCTTGCGTGACACGCTTGACCCGTTCAGCCGTGATAGAGTCAGCATAATCCTCCATCTCAATCAATATAAACTTGCGGTTGCCACCGTCCTGTTTGTTTAAATTTAACACTGCATGAGCCGTTGTTCCTGAACCTGCGAAGGAGTCGAGGATGATATCGTTTTTGTTTGTAGAAATATCTAATACTTTTTGGATTAACTGATAAGGTTTTGGGCTATCAAAAACATTTCCTTCAATGATATGATTTAATTCCTTCTTCCCTCCTTGGCTATGTGACACATCCTCATGCTTCCAAATGGTTTGAGGAACTATTCCATTGTTTACTTTAGATAAATACCTCTTTAGTTGAGGTTTCCCCCTGCCATCTTTGCCAAAGTATAATAAATTTTCTTTTAACATTTCTATAGATTTTTCTTTATTAAAACGATAACAACTTCCTTCAGGTGGAAAATGTAATATTTTTGTTTTTGGGTTCTGAATTCCAAATACACCATTTTTAGAAAAAGATTTTACAAGCACATTGTCCGGTCGCCACCTTCCTTTTCCATCATTGTCATTGTATTTATAAAATTTATTTTGTTTTTCAGTACGAGGGGCGAGGTTTCTTCTCCAATTTAACTTAACCTTAGAATAACAAATTAAAAAATCATGTGATGCGGAAAAAAATTTAGAGTCATTTCTTGGAGAATAATTTTTTTCCCAAATTATATTATTAACAAAGTTATTTATCCCAAAAACCTCATCGCAAAGTAACTTTAAATGAGCTTGTTCATTGTCATCTATCGATATAAATATCGCACCATCATCAGCAAGCAGTTTATGCAATAGTTTTAAACGCGGATACATCATGCACAGCCATTTATCGTGGCGGCTTAAATCTTCACCGTCTTTACCGACCACTTCGCCTAGCCATTTTTTTATCTTTGGGTGGTTGACGTTGTCGTTATAAACCCACTTTTCATTGCCGGTGTTATACGGTGGGTCGATGTAAATGCATTTGATTTTGCCTTCGTATTCGGGCAGCAGGCTTTTGAGTGCCTCTAGGTTGTCGCCTTGGATGATTTTGTTGCCGCTGTTTGTGTGCTCTTTAGACTGTCCTTTGTCCGCATCAAAG
>CAMZLQ010000078.1 GCA_947311585.1 uncultured Alcanivoracaceae bacterium
AACACCCTGAATACAATTTAATTTTTAATCGGATTTTAAAAGACTTTCAGGTTAGTCAAGTAATGGTTTCAAGTTTTATTGGGCATGGTTTTGAGTGTTTGCAAAGCAATTTGCCAACTATACGCGTTTTGCATGATTATTTTCCTTCTTGGCCAAGTTTAATGGCAAGACTTGATGAAAAAGAACTTGATGAGAACACCTTAAAACAAGCACTCGAACACACGAAACTAGAACCTTTTGGGCAAATCACTTTCCAAGATTATACCAAGTGTAAAGATAAACTGCATAAAATTTATCAATCAAAACACATTCAGCTGATTGCTCCGAGCCAATCCGTTAAAGATAACTTACAAAAAATTGACAAAGAAACTTTTACCAATGTTGAAATCATTGCCCATGCAATAGAGAAATTTAACCCCATTAATTACGACAAAGAAAAAGCTAAGTTTACACTCTTGGTTCTTGGTCGAATCAATCCTGCCAAAGGTCAAGACTTGCTTGAAGAAATAATGAATGAACTTGGATCGGATTACCATTTTGTTCTTTTAGGTGCAGGCAATGAAGGAAAAAAATACTTAAAGAACAAAAACATAACGGTTGTTATGGAATACACCAACAGCCAACTCATCGAGCAGTTACAAAGTATTCAACCTGATATTGCCTTAATTACTTCACAAACATCAGAAACATTTAACTACACCTTATCGGAGTTACAGCAAGCTGGTATTTGTGTTGTTAGTACAAAATACGGCGCATTAAAAGACCGTATTATTGACGGTAAAACAGGTTTTTTATGCGAAAACTCTTCGACAGCCTTTGCCAAAAATATTCACAATTTAAAACAAAACCCTCAAGAAATTTCAAAAATTAGAGAAGCATTGAAGTCAATTAATTTACCCGATTTCAATTCTGAAATTAATCACTTTAAATCGTACTTAGGAAAAACACATACAACGCATTATCAATTAATTAAAACGCCTTTACACCAGCCTCAACTAACTAAAGAATTGCTTAGCCTAGCCAGAATAAAAGCATCATTAGAAAAAGAATTAACCAAAATGACTGACCTAATGGAAGAAAGATCAAAATGGGGTGTAAAATTAACAAAAGAATTAAAAAGTGCTCACATAAGCATTAATCAAGAACAGAACGAAGTTAAACGAATAAAAGAAATTCTTGATACCGAAACAAAAAGAATGGAACAACAGCTTGAGAACCTAAAAGATCAAATTCAAAGCATTAATCAACAATACCATCAAAAAACTCTAGAGAACAATCGATTAACCCAACAGAAACAATCCATCGAATCTGAGTTGTTAAATGTGTACAATTCCCGTTCATGGAGAATGACAAAACCAATGCGTTCGTTTACCACATGGGCTCGGCATAAACGCAATGCCTTGCGTTTTCGCATGTCCCAATTAAAATCAATTCCTGGGCGTTTTTCTCGCAGCATTAAATCACGAGGGGTGAGCGGCACTACATCTGTTATAAAGAACAAACTTTCAAACAAGTCCAATCAAAAAGTGACGAATCAAGCAATCGAGCTGACCCAGACTTACGATAAAATTGAATTTAATCCACCCAACAAACCTCAAGTTTCGGTCATTATCCCTGTTTATAACCAATTTAAACACACTTATAATTGTTTGAAATCCCTCAAAGAATTAACCGATACAACCAGCTTTGAAATTATTGTAGTGGATGATTATTCCAGTGACCAGACGCCAACATTAATTAAAAATATTTCTGGTATTACCTACCAAAGACAAAAACAAAATGGCGGTTTTATTGAATCCTGTAACACAGGTGCTAAACTTGCCAAAGGGCAATATTTGATGTTTTTAAACAATGACACGGTTGTTTATGATAATTGGTTGGATGCTTTGCTTGAGGTGTTTGACAACTACCCTGATGCAGGACTTGTGGGCAGTAAGTTGGTCTACCCAACCAACCAATTACAAGAAGCTGGCGGCATTATATTTTCTGATGCCAGCGGTTGGAATTATGGACGCATGGGCAACCCCGATGAGCCGTGGTACAACCATGTGCGTGAAGTCGATTATTGTTCTGGCGCGAGTATTCTTATTGAAAACAAGCTTTTTATTGAACTGGGTTATTTTGATGAACGTTTTAAACCAGCCTATTACGAAGACGTGGATTTGGCTTTTATGGTCAGAAACATTGGCAAAAAAACCTATTATCAACCGGCTTCTATGATTACCCATTTTGAGGGAATTTCAGCAGGTACTGACTTGACCCAAGGCATGAAAAAATACCAAGTGGACAATCAAATCAAATTTAAAGATAAATGGCTTAAACAATTAAAATCCCAACCTCAGCCAGGTTCGGACATTGAATTATGCCGAATCAATGCTCAACCCAAGCGCATTCTAATCTTCGATGCCTGTACGCCTATGCCTGATCAAGATGCGGGTTCATTGCGGATGATTAACATTATTAAGATTTTAAAAGAACTTAATTACCATGTTGTTTTTATGGCTGAAAACTTGAGTTTTGACAAAAAATACACAACCGCATTGCAACAACTATCTATTGAGTGTATTTACGCTCCCGCTATCACCAGTCCCGTAAGTTACTTGCAAGAAAAAGGCAAATATTTTAGTCATGTTATCTTAAGTCGTCATTATATTGCCGAGCCAGTATTGCCCTTTATTCGCGATTATTGCCCAAAAGCTAAAATTATTTTTGATACAGTGGATTTGCATTATTTGCGTGAACAACGCATGGCAGAGGTAACTAATGACAATATTTTGCTTAAATTGTCGGAAAAAACCAAAGCCAAGGAAATTGCAGTTATTAATAACTGCGATACCACTTTGGTGGTGAGTCCTTTTGAGGTTGAAGTCTTAACAAAAGATGCACCCGATGCACACGTGCATATTTTATCAACCATTCATCGAGTTGTTGGTTGTCGAACAGATTTCTCGCAACGCAAAGATTTAATGTTTATCGGTGGTTATCAACACACACCCAATGTGGATGCAGTCCAATGGTTTGTAGCGGATATTTTCCCTTTGATTTTAGCAAAAATTCCTGAAATTAAATTTCATATTATTGGCACCAATGCGCCAAAACACATCAGACAAATGACGAATGATTCCATCATTTTTCATGGGTTTGTGCAAGACATTGAACCCTTTATGGACGGTATTCGTATTGCTGTCGCACCCTTACGCTATGGTGCGGGTGTAAAGGGTAAAATCAACTCAAGCATGAGTTATGGGCAACCAGTGGTGGGAACCAATTTAGCGGTTGAAGGTATGTTTACCCAAGATGGTGTAGACGTGTTAACAGCAAAAAATGCACAGCATTTTGCACAACAGGTGCTGGCTTTGTATGAAGATGAAAGGTTGTGGAGTCAATTATCAAAAGGCGGCCTTGAAAATGTGCAAAATTATTTCTCTTTTCATGCTGCCAAGAAGGCAATAGAAGAACTACTTAGTTTCTGAGGTTTGGGATTGAATCAGCTCATTCTTTTTTTCTTTAGGTTCAAGCAAGTTTAACACACTGTGTCTGATGCGGCGAGAAAGTAATTTTTTAGCACCCATATAAAAGGTCTTTAAGTTTTCTGTAAAGACTATTTTCCCGCCTTTGTCGGTTTCTATGACTTGTTCTTTTTTAAGGTTGGCAATAAAGGCTTTAAACAGTGATTTGTCAAAAAAATCAGGAGAATTAAAACCATACAGTAAGTTTAATTTACTAGCAGTCTTATGGCATAAGTTTTCTAACTGTGGCACCGTTAATTGTTGCGTTCCACTTTTTGAAAGAACGGCAATAACCAAAAAGAATCGCTCATAAGTTTCCATTAAGGCATTGGCAAGCACGCGAAGTTTACCTGCTTGAATAGTGCCACCGGCTAAACGTTCAACCGTGCGACCAGCGGATTTGAGAACATCTAATTTTTTTAAGGTTAAAATAGTCTCTCTGCCGTAATTTACGAACTCTTCTGTGGTCCAATGCAAAAAAAGTTCTTTTTTCACATACGGGTAAATAACACCCATCAAGCGTAAAATTTCTTTGCGCGGTAATTGCCTTTGGTTTACCAAACTCATGGCAATAAATGAGGATGCCGCAAAAAGATGCAAAATATTATTGCGGTAATAGGTTAATTGTATGCCTTGTCCACTTTTGACCCGAACCACATTTCCTAATTCATGCTCAACAATTTCAATAAAACCAAGCGATACTCCTAAATCAAATATTTCAGTCGTAGACAGCTTGGTTAGTGTGACTCGCGAAGAATAGGGCAAACGGATTAATAACTCTTTATAAAATTCTATTTGTTGCGACAAATTATCGATTGCTGCTGAATGGTTAGGTGTGGCAAGCAAACTAATGGCAAGTAAATTAATGGGATTAACGTGCGCTGCCGCATTGATTCGCTGCATAATTTCAGTACCGCAGTCTTTAACTAAGGTTTTAAACCACTCGGGCTTTTTATTATTTTCAAGCGTGATTTGCCGCCAATCGGGTTTGTACTTATCAAGCATGTCATCTAACATGATAGGCTCACAAAAATTTACCGTTAATCGTCCATAGTCTTCTTTAAGCAATTTTCGAGCTTTAAACAGTTGACCTAAAGATTCGCCTTTTTTTGACTTTCCGCCCAACTCTTTTTGGTAGGAATTGCCTTCCATCAACCTTTCATAATTTAACGAAGACGGCTGAAACATCAAAGGCTTATTGCGTTCATTGAGGTAGCTTTTAATAGTCATGGCAAGCATGCCTGCTTTAGGCTCGAGCAATCGGCCCGTTCGCGAACGCGTGCCTTCAATAAAGTATTCTATGGAAACGCCATGCGAAAGCAACGCACTAAGGTACTCGGAAAATATTGTCGAATAGAGGGCAGAATTAAATGAACGCCTGATAAAAAAAGCACCGCTGCGTCTGAGCATTGAACCCAAAATTGGCATATTCAAATTGATGCCTGCAGCAATGTGTGGTGGCACAACTCCGCGCTCATGAAGTGCATAAGACATAATTAAATAATCAATATGACTACGATGGCACGGTGTATAAATAACTTCGTATTGTTGAGATTTCGCACGAAACTCTTCAAAGTGGTTAAAGACCACGCCGTTGTAGACTTTTGTCCAAAATTTGGTTAACATTTTGGCAAATACACTAACAATAGAATAGGAATAGTCCGATGCAATTTCTCTAATGATTTTATGCGCTTCTTTTTGTGCTTGTGCTTTGGTTATTTTTTTACGTTTAGCGTAGTTTTCTATCTCTTGACTGACTCGTGGTCGTTTCAATATGTTTCGAGCTACGGTTCTTCTGTGCGATAAATCAGGTCCCACAACCGAGGTTTTAGTACGGTAAAAGTGCAGACTTAACACTTTTGATATTTTCTTTGATAAATCGTCAACATTGTTGGTGTCATCCAACTCTTTGTTCAATAAAATAGGTTGGCTAAAACGTAAGATGGTATTTTTACCGTGCAGTAATATTGAGAAAAACTTTCGCAACCTTCCGCCTATCGACCACTGTTCTGAAAAAAGTATCTTAAACACGCCCGCATTTTTATTGGGAGCCATTCCTAAAAAAACCGATACCGGAACGAGTTGCACTTGCTCTTTTGGATTGTCTTTTAAAAAGGAAAGTATTTGTTTTAGGTTTTCTTGAAAAACAGTATAACTAATTTGGCGATTCCAAAAACCT
>CAMZLQ010000079.1 GCA_947311585.1 uncultured Alcanivoracaceae bacterium
ATTTAAAAACCAATGGTCTGATAGATTTTGATTGTGTATGTAGTCGATTCGACCTCTATCAATCTTATCGGTGCGATCATTGGGTAAATACTCCGCATTTATTTCCCCTTTAAAACTTTGACCAAGATACCTAAACTGCGCCCCTAGCATGCTCCCTCTCTTTGATAAATAACGAGGGGTTAATGTGGCATCCATATTTTCGGCAATATTAAGGTAATAGGGCAGAGCAATGTCGAAACCTGTGGTTGTAGAATTGCTAATTTCTGGTACCAATAAACCCGATTGCCTTTTATTGGTTAGGGGCATTTTGGCATAAGGCAAATAAAGAATAGGTACGCCCTTAAACCGCAGAGTCATTTTTCGAAATGTACCTATTTCAGATTCTTGGTCTAAGTCGGCTGTTTGGGCTTTGATAAACCATTGTTGATCCTCAATTGGGCAGGTTGAATAAGTTAAATCAACGAGGTGACTGGTTGATTCTTGAGTTGTCAACGACTGGGCAGAACCGTTGGCATTGCTTGCTTGTAACTGATAGGACACATTAGAGAGTTCGGCACGGTTGTTGTTAAGGTCTATTTTTGCAGACTGTGCTTGAATTGATTGGTTTTTGTCGTGGTACTTTAACTTGGTTGCAATGCTAATATTTTGGTTTTTATCGTCGTAAACCAGTTCTTTGGTTGTAATGGATTGATTGGTGGTAGAAATACATACATTGCCACCAATTTTAATTGTTTCGTTGTCTTGTGGGATAAAATATTCCGCATCAATAGAGGTCGATTCTTTAATGGTTGATTCGATGCAAGATGCTTGTTGGGGTTTCTCAACAAGACTTTGTGCTCTTGAAATAGGGGCAAACAATGTAAGACTAAGTAAAAATAGCGAAATTTTTACTGAAACGGTTTTATTCATATAAACTTTTGTTAAATTTTAGGATTTCCATTTTACAACGGATGAGACTTATTTTAATATGTGTAATGAAGAATGTCTGCGGATATTATTGATTTTTTTCCTTAAAGCTTGGTTTTGGCGAGTTTATGGGATGTTTAATTTAATTTAAGAGGATTTTAATTATGGCTGGTAAATTTGTAATAAGTAAAGGTAAGGACGGTAAAGACTATTTTGTTCTTAAAGCAGGTAATGGCGAGGTGATTATGTCATCTCAAGGTTACAAATCTGCTTCGGGTTGTGAAAATGGTATCGAGTCAGTACGAGTAAACTCACAAGATGAGTCAAAATTTGAAGTCAGACAAGCTAAAAATGGTCGTGATTATTGGGTTTTGAAAGCCAACAATGGTCAAGAGATTGGACGTAGCCAAATGTATAAAACTAAGAGCGGTTGCGCTAATGGCATGAAATCGGTAGCTAAAAATGCACCTGATGCTAAGCTTGTTGACGAAAGATAGGTTTTAATGAATTAAAATTTTTTAAAGAGCACTCTTTGTGCTCTTTTTTTATGTGAGAAAAAATATGGCTTGGTATGAAGACGATAAATTATGGGAAATGTTTTATGAGTGCATGTTTGATGAAGAAAGTTTTATTCAGGCGCAAGAGCAAGTACCCGAGCTGCTCTCATTAGTCTCTACTGATGTATGCAGAGTCTTAGATTTAGGCTGTGGTCCAGGGCGTCATTGTTTGGCTTTGGCAAAAATGGGTTATGAAGTTACTGGTGTAGATACCAGTGCGTTTTTGTTATCTAGGGCTAAAGAAAAAGCACTCAAATCTAATCTATCGGTTAAGTTTATTCGGGCAAATATGCTTGATTTTAAGAGTGATAAAAAATTTGATTTAATCGTCAATATGTTTAACTCATTTGGGTATTTTGATACACAAGAGGACAACCAAGTGGTGTTAAATGCCGCCTATGAGAATCTCGCAGACAAAGGAACCTTGCTGCTGGATACAGTAGGCAAAGAAACGCTAGCACGAAGCATACAACCCGTGCATTTATCCGAATATGAAAATGGAGATATTCGCATTGAAAGACCATTATTGATTGAAAACATGCAAATCTTTTCAAATCAATGGATGCTTATTCGAGGTGACAAAGTCTTTACACGAGACTACCAGCATTTTGTTTACACGCCAATGGAATTATCGCAGATGTGTTATCAAGCTGGATTTAAGCAGGTGGTTTGTTATGGCTCATTGCAAGCCGATGAGTATGATTTGTCCTCTGATCGCTTGGTTGTGGTGGCGCAAAAATAAAGTTACGCCATTTTGTTTATATCCTCGATTTAGATTTCTAAATAAGTTTTACTAACATCGACATATCGTACTCAACCAAATCTTGATTATTTTTAATTTTTTGAATGTAATCTGGATTTGCAATAAGGGGTCGACCGATGGCCACTAAGTCGGCCTTTTTTTCATTAATTGCCCTACTTGCTGTCTTTGCATTATAACCTCCGCAGGTAATGAAATTGCCTTTGTAGTGTTTTCTAATAAACTCACTGGCTTTGCCCTTATTCAGATAATCAAAAGTATAATGGTCACTAAAAGCACCAAGGTGAACATAGGCAATTTTTTCCTTGTTTAGTTTTTTGAGTAAGTATTGGTAAGTTTTTTCATCTCCTTTTGTGTATTCAAGATGAACATAGGCTTGAGGAGAAAGACGTATGGCAGTTTTTTGTGAACCAATAGCATGGCTAATTCCATTGACAATTTCTAGGGCAAACTTGGCTCTTTTTTTCTTGCTACCACCAAACTTGTCTGTTCTTTTATTGGTTTCTTGACGTAAGAATTGGTCGACTAAATAACCATTAGCGCCATGAATTTCAACGCCGTCGAAGCCAGCCTTGATGGCATTTTTTGCTGCTTTTATGTATTTTTTTATGAGTCTTTTAACTTCTTTAGTTGTGAGCTCTCTTGATGTTTCATATTCTAAATTTTCGGTACGCGGTACTTTGCCATGCCATGAGGTGGCAGATGCCGAAAGGGGTTGTTCTTGAGTATAGCATGAGTGAGCAACTCGACCGCAATGCCATAATTGACAAAATATTTTCCCGCCTTTTTTATGCACAGCATCGGTGACTTCTTTCCACCCTTTTATTTGCTTTTTAGTATAGATGCCAGGTGTGTTTGGGTATCCTTGACCAAGAGGGTCAATGATTGTTGCCTCAGATACGATTAACCCCACATCTGCCCGCCGAGCATAGTAGTCAGCAATTAATTGCGTAGGCACTAAATTGTTATCAGCAAAGCACCGCGTTAATGGCGCCATAATAATTCGGTTGGCAAGAGTGATTGTATTATTAAGTTGGTAGGGTGTAAAAATCGTCATATTATTTAGCTCTATCTATTAGGATACTTTCAATAAAAAAGGGTTGCCTAAGCAACCCTTTTGAGTTTTGAAATGTTATTATAATTGATTCTTATAAAACACCAAGCTTTTTAAGAGCTTCCATTGTCAATTGACCTGATGCCAAACCATTGGCTTCTTGGAATGAACTTAAAGCAGACATTGTTGCACTGCCCATAACGCCATCAATGTTGCCAGGATTATAACCAGCTTCATCTAGAGCTTTTTGGATGCGTAAAATAATACCAGAATTTGTGTTAGTTTCACAAAGAATTGGCTTCCATTTCATTTCAGCACTTGTTACTTTTTCTTGCTGAACAACTGTGTCATATACAGCAGGAATTTCAATCACATTCTCTTGTGGAGGTGTAGCAACCTTCTTAACTGTAATGGTTTTGTATTCTGCAGGAATTGGAGTTCTCACCACTTGAGGAGGCTTGACCATAACTTTTTTCTTCACTGTTTTGTAAACAGCAGGAATAACAATAGTTTCAGTCCAAGCTGGCTTTGTTACCACGCGAGTGGTGACTGTTCTGTATTGTGCAGGAACTTCAACTAAACACATGATTTCACCCGTACCATTGTCTAATTTTTCAATTGGACCACGGCCTTTTTTCCACGTTGTGTAAGCAGGTTTTACTAAAATTTGCTCACTTTCTGTGCCATACTCAGCAGGATGGCTAACCAGCTTAGTTGATTCAGCAGAAACTAATACTTGGTCTTCTACCCAATCGTATACAGCAGGAATTGTGGAAATAGTTTCGCCAGCTTCTTTAACGAGAACTTGTTCTGTTACAGTTTCGTATGTGGCAGGGATAACTTCAATTTTCTTTGATGCTTTCTTCTTAATGACGTCTTTGCTAACCGTTCTGTAAGTGGCAGGAGTCAAAACGCGTGCATAACACTCACCTGCTTTTGCATTAGGTGGTAATAATGAATTGCTTTGAGCAACCATTGTTGTATCACTACTTGTATTGGCATTGGCAAGTGCATTTCTTACGCGATTTAACTCGGCATCTTGGGATGCTAGTCTTGCTTGTAATTGCTTAACTTGATCTGAATGATCGGTTGTTGACACTGTGTTTTGCGATGTCGATTTACATCCGCCTAATCCCAGTGCTAAAGCAACCACACTAATTGTTAATAAATTCTTTTTCATATTACTCTCCATTAAATTAAATAAAACTTGTTTTTTATTATAGTTAAATAATTTCATAAAACAAATTAACAGTTATGGCAATTAGGTGCAGTAAATTATCGATTTATTGTGTATCTTGTTGAAGTGAAAAGAAATTTGTTGTAGTTCTGGTTTTTGTTCAACTTAATCACAGAATGTAAAGAATTATGAAATTGTTAAATTAGTTTAAAATTGATATAAAATTCAACAGTTTTGAGTGGAATATGGTTTTTTGCTTGAATTTCGGTGCCATGAAATCGAGCAATTAATTGAGCCAAATAAAGTCCTAAACCCAAATGAATGGCTTTTTTTTCCTTTTCTTTTCTCTGTGATTGCATGGAGGCAAATACATTGATGCCTTTGGGAAGTTGAGAACCCGTATTGGTTACCGATAAATAGGCGCGATTTTCTTTTTGTTGCAGCTTCAAAACTATATCACCGTCAGGAGGTGTAAAGTCAACAGCATTATCAATGAGTTTGTCAATGAGTTGCGATATTAGTTCATTTGATCCATTTATAAATATATTATCTAGTGTAGTGTCAAGTTTTAACTGCGGTATATAGCTTTGGTATGCTTGACCCAGTTCTGTGCATAAGGTTGTTAGGTTAATTTTTTGTTTTGTGGTTGTTTCTAAGCTGTGTTTGAGTTGACCAAGTTGACTCAATTGCGTGAGTATGAATTTTAGGCGGTGTAAACCATCAAGTGCTCTGGTCAAGAATACTTGTTCTTCTTTTGAAGTCGTGGGAACCAAGTTGTCCAATGAGGATTGCACAATAGCAAGTGGCGTCTTCATTTCGTGAGAGAGTCGAGAGCCCAGTTCTTTTAAATAAGAGGTGTACTCTTGCATTTCTGATAACATCGACTCAATGCCTCGAGCCAATTGTCCGATTTCGTCTTGTGCTTGACTGGAGGGCATCTCAATCGTCAGTTGTCCCGATTCATCAAGAACTTTATGTAAAGCATTATTTAATCGGCGAATACGCCAAGCGAGCCAAAGAGAATACATCAAATAGGCAAGCACGAGTAACAAAACAACAAGTATCATTGCTAAAGAGGCTTTTAGAAGTGTTTGAATCATGCTTTGTTGTCCTTCAGGCATCATGCTTTTAAGTTGATAGGAGATGCCATCAAGATTTTTAGTTGCTATAACACCAGCCATGCCATCAGACTCGCGGTAAAACCATTGTTGATTCGTTGCATTTTTTCTGCCAAATAACCAGCTGTATAAAGGCGTAATAAGCCATTGTCTTGGTGAAGCTGAAGTGCTGTCTGGGAGTTTGTTTTTTTGGTAAATAATGCGTTTGTCTTGATCGCTTATTATAAAGTGATTGTTATGTGGCGTAATACTATCAACAAACAATTGCATTTTCTTTTGGTGTGAAACTATCGGCAGTAGTTTTAATGAGGTGTTGTTTTGGTCTTCTAAAGTGCCTGTGATTGTTTTTTGTATGCCATCGGTATTAGTCCAGATGTTAATCGAGGCTATTCCAAGGTGACTAATGTTTGAATGCTTAAGTGCCAGTTCTAAAATATAACCGTTAGAATTTTCATGCCAGATTGCGGTAATAAAAGGACTGTTTTGGGAGTTGTTTTTTGGAGTGATTGTTCCTTCAGCTTGACGATAAAACTTATATTGGTGCATGCCGCTTTCATCAACAATGCCTAATAAAATATAATCATTTTTATCATCGTTTGTTGGATTTATTTTTATTGAACGGTCATTACTTTTTACCAAGAGAGCCAGTTGATTAGCATAACGAGCAATTTTAAATGATAATTCATCGCGGCTATTTGAAAACACATAGGGTTTAATGTCATGCCATTCATTATCATAACCATTAAGTGTTAACTCGGTTAAATCCGCTAAAACCAGTCCAGAAAGTTTAAAAGTTTCATCATTGGTGACAATTTGAGAAACAGAAGCTTGCAGAGAGGTTAAGTTATTGTTTGTCGCATTTATTAAACCTTTACGAAATTCATTATCAACACTTTTTAAGGCGTACCAACCAGTAATAGGGAAAATAAGGCTCAATAATCCCAAGAGTAACAGTTGGTATTTTAATTTCATTTAGGCTTTCCAGCGATAACCCATGCCATGAACGGTATCGATGCAGTTAAAACTACTATCTACGAGCTGAAACTTTTTTCGAATGCGTTTGATATGCGAAGTGATAGTGGATTCATCGACGTAAACGTTGGCATCGCTCATCAGTTGATCACGGGTTTTGACATGCCCTTTGTGACGCGCTAATGAAACAATCATCCAGAATTCAGTAACGGTTAAGTCAATTGCCTTGCTTTTCCATAAAATTTGCAAGTTATCAGTTAAAATTGTTAAATCGCCTTGCTTAATGGTGTTTTCTTCAACAGAATGATTGCTTAAGTCTTGTCGCCTAAATAAAGCCGCTACGCGTGCTAATAAATGTGGAATAGAAATGTCTTTGCTTAAGTAATCATCCGCCCCAAGCCGCAAACCTGATACCATATCAAACTCATTATCACGTGCGGTTAGGAATAACAGTGGTAAGGATTCTGATTGCGTGCGTAAAAATCGGCACAGTTCAAAACCACCATCAGGTTCATCGCCTAAACCAACATCAATAATGACTAAATCGGGTAAAGTATCGGCTAAAGCCTTTTTTGCTTGATGTAATTCGTTATAGCCTTGGGTAAGGTAGCCCTGTCTTTCGAGTGCTGCCTGATAGTTCGCCAAGATACTTGGTTCATCTTCAACAATAACAATGTGTTTTTTTGGCATCTTTTTACTGCATTTAATAATGGGGGGATTATCTCAGTATTGTTCGTCCCAAGTCAAGCACAGAGGAAGCTTGTGCTATTTGAAATTAAATTGTTACTTTTGTCCCATGTTTTCGTTTAATAAGAAAATTATAGAATGAAGCCATGAAAAAAATACTACTTACCTTATTATTACCATTGCTACTGAATGCAAAAACTTATCAAGTGCCTTTAATTGATCAGGAAGTTAACATTGACGGAGTGTTAGATGAGTCAATCTATCAAAATGCTTTAAAAGTTGAGTTAAACTATGAAGTTGACCCTGGGTATAACATTAATCCTGGAGTAAAAACCACGGCTTATATCATTGACAGAGGAAACTCTATTGTTTTTGCTTTTAAAGCCAGCGATCCAAACCCAGAAAAAATTCGTGCTTTTTTACGCGATAGAGATTCAGCTTATCAGGATGACTTTGTTGGTGTCATGCTGGATACTTATAATGATGAAAGGCGGGCTTTGGAATTTTTTGTTAATCCTTTAGGTGTGCAAATGGATCTAATCCGAGATGAAACAGGAGGTGGTGGCAATGAAGATGATTCTTGGGATGCCATTTGGGATTCCGCAGGTAAGATTACTGATGAAGGCTATGTGGTGGAAATGGAAATCCCCTACAATGAGTTGCAAATGCCAAGTGCAGCAGGTGAAAAAACGTGGGGAATTAGTTTATTTCGTTCGTACCCTCGCAGTGTTAGAAAGCAGATTCAAAACGATAAACTCGATCGAGAGGTTAGTTGTTTCTTGTGTCAATTAAGTAAATACACAGGGTTTGCTAATGCCAAACGAGGAATGGACTTGGAAATTACACCAAGTGTGACGGTTATCGCCAATCAATTGCGTCCTTCTGTATCCAGTGATTACTCAGCAGTAGATTATAATGTTGAGCCCTCTTTGGATGTCAATTGGGGAATTAATTCAAACCTCACATTAAATGCCACTTTAAATCCAGATTTTTCACAAGTCGAGTCCGACTCGGCTCAATTAGATGTAAACCAAACCTTTGCCTTGTTTTTTCCTGAGAGAAGGCCTTTTTTCTTAGAAAATTCAGATTATTTTAATACCCACATGAATTTAATCCATACCCGCAATGTCGCCAACCCTGATTATGGTGTTCGATTGGTTGGCAAAAGCGACAAAAATGCTTACGGCTTTTTCTTTACCGATGACACCTTGACCAACATTTTATTGCCAGGAGTGTTTGGCTCTAATTTGGCAAGTTTAAGCCAAGGTAGCCAAAATTTAGTTGGACGTTACCGCCGTGATTTTGGTAATTCTTCAACGATAGGTGGACTTGTCACTCGAAGAAGTGCAGGGGATTACGATAATACCGTAACCTCAATTGATGGAACTTATCGAATAACAGACAAAAACTCAGTTCAATTTCAATACGCTAATTCCTCAACGCAAAACTCACAAGAATTGATGAATGACTTTGATTTAGAGCAAAAAACATCAGGCGATGCTTATTCTTTACGTTATGTTCATTCGGATGAAAACTGGTTTTACCATTTAAGGCATGTGGATTACAGTGATGATTTTCGTGCAGATTTAGGTTTTATAAGTCAAGTCGGTTATCGAAAATCACTTATTGGTTCACAATACACTTGGCGACCTAAAAAGAGTTCATGGTGGAACCGTTTTAGCATTTATTCAGACTGGGACATTACCCATGATCAGCAAGGGAGATTAATAGAGAAAGAATTGGAAGCCAATATTAATCTAAACGCCAATAAGCAATCTTATTTTGGAATCAGTGGTTACACGCGTGTGGCACTTTGGAATGATGTGATGTATGATGAGGATAGAGTTGGAATGGATTTTGCTTTTCAACCTAAATCGGGTCTGACATTGGGTGGAGGGGTTTCTATCGGAGATGCGATTGATTTTTCTAATGATAAGATAGCTGACCGAACAGGTGCTTATGTCTTTAGTAACATAAACCTTGGTCAACATTTAAGTATGAATCTTAATCATACTTTTAGGAAGTATGCACGAGATGGCGGAAATGTGTTTATTGCTAATCAGTCCGATTTGCGTTTTTCTTATCAGTTTAATATTCGTCAAAGATTGCGTTTGTCAATAATCAATACCAATGTGAATAGAGATGCCAGTCTTTATTCTTCATCAGTTGATAGTCACACAAGACGTTTAAGCAACCAATTGATATACTCGTACAAAGTCAACCCAAAAACGTTATTATTTTTAGGTTATTCGGATTCGGGTCGCGAAGCTCAAGACTTTGATTTAACCACAACCAACCGAACCTTTTTTATGAAATTTAGTTATGCGTGGAAACGTTAGCTGGTAAAAAATCAGTATAAATTCCACTGACTCCATACTTGTTTGTCATTTTTTTTAGTGTGCTTTTTGTGTTTAAAGTGTAAACAAATAGATTTATCCCTTTTTCTCTTAGGCTTTGCATAGGCTTTTTCTTGGCTTGTGATGCGCGCATACTCAAGGCAAATAAATCCATATTTTGAGCCAAGGTAGCAACAGATTTTAAAGAACCTTGGTATTGGTATAAAATCCAAATTAAGTTTTTAAAGCCTAATTTTTTTAAAACACTGTATTCTTCAGGTTGATAAAACTGAACGATAAGTTGTTTTTGTATTTTAGGGTGGTTTTTAACAATAAGTTTGATTGCTTTAAGGTTATTGTGCTTCACATCAGTAACAATTTGAACATCGGGAAAATCAAGCACCCAATTAGCAAGTGTTTCAGGTGTGCAGGGATGCGTGCCATCGGTGTGGTATAGAGCCATTTGAAATTCGTGGTAACTTAATGGTTTTTTGATGGAATAACCAAAAACTTTTTTAAAGCGCTTATCCCAATCATGCAAACACACCAGTTGTCCGTCGGATGTCCATGAGAAATCAATTTCAAAGACTCGAAACCCCTTGTTATAGTTGGCTTCTAATGATTCCAGTGAATTAGTGTAGTCTTGACCATTAAGACCACCACTGGCATGAGCAATCATTAGAGGTTGTGCATGTGACAGTGTTGTAGCAGTCATGAAAAATAATATTTTATAAAAAGACATGACTCGATTATAATGTATTGAAATGCAAGCAGGTAGATAAAAATTAGGTCTTTAAGTTATGAATACAAATAAATCTAAAATCGCGTTAATGTTACCAGGTGGAGGAGCGCGTGGTTCATACCAAGTGGGTGTGATGAAAGGTATTATGGAATTGTTACCTGAAAATAAAGCACCTTTTCCTATCATAACAGGGACTTCTGCTGGTGCGATTAATGCGGTCGTCTTGGCAAGTTATGCCGATGATATAAAATACGGCACCCACCGACTCGAAAAGTTTTGGACGACTTTGCATTGCCCAGATGTCTATCGAACCGATGGCTGGATGATTGCTAAAACGATGGCAAAGGTCTTTGGTTCGATGTTTTTTGGTAAATTGGGAGTAAAAGCACCACGCTCATTATTGGATAATGAGCCCTTGTTTCATTATTTGTCTAAAACCATGCACTTATCGCAAATACAGGAATGTATAGAGAAGGGAAGTTTGGATGGGTTGGCTATTACGGCATCCTCTTATGATACCTCGGTTGCCAAAAGCTTTTTTCAAGCTAAAGAATCTATAAATGCATGGAACCGAACCCGAAGAATTGGACTTCCGCAGAAAATAGGTGTTGAACATATTTTAGCTTCTGCGGCTTTACCCTTTTTGTTTCCAGCACAACTCATTGGAAAAGAATACTATGGCGATGGCGGCTTGCGCATGAGTGCGCCGTTATCTCCTGCCATACATTTGGGAGCAGAAAAAATTCTAGTCATTGGAACGCGCGATGAAAGTCCAATTCCTACGCCAACCGAAGTTCCAGAATACCCATCAATGGGAGAATTGGGCGGTTATATGTTGGATACAATATTCATGGATACCTTGATGGCGGATTTATCTAGACTAAGGCGAATTAATCGAACCCTTGATTTAATTAGTGAGGAAAATAGAAGCAAAACGCAACTGCAAAAACTAGAGACTTTAATCATTAAACCCAGTGTTGATGTACGAGAAATCACTAAAGAACATGCCAAAGACATACCAGCACCAGTTCGACGATTACTCAAAGCAATAGGCGGCTGGGGAAAAGAGTGGCGCATGCCCAGTTACCTTCTTTTTGAACCAGGATATACCAAGGCATTGATAGAACTGGGTTATCAAGATGCGCTGGCTCAAGAAGAAAAAATTAAAGCCTTTATGGTGACCTAGTGCTTGCATGAGAATAAGGCACTTTAGCCCTAACTCTTGATGGAATTTCTATTAAAATCCTGTAAGTTGTTGTTTTATAATAGCTAAACGACTTATCCACAGAGCCTGTGGATAAGTCTGTGAGTAACTGCACAAAAGTATTCTATTTAACGAGTATCTATAAGGACTTTTATCATTTTGGTTAATTATTAACCAGTCCATAAAAATACAATAAATTCAATGAGTTAGATATGATACTCGCTTTTTTATGCACAGAGTAAGAAAAAAATAATGAAAAAATCTCTTGACAGCTCTTCGTGTGCATAAATCAATAACTTAGCGTAGTAATCTTAGGATTTAAATGAAATAACAAGGCTATGTCACGATTTAAATCAAAAAAGAAAAATGGATTTTACACGAAACAAAAAAGGCGATAATAACCCACCAAATAATAAATTATCCATGAATTTATTTCTCAATGATAAAATAAAACCAACGGTACCTCTAAAATAATATGAGTTAGCGGGGTTCGGACTTTAGTCCGTCTTCAAAACAACGGGAATAAAGTCCCTGCCCCTGATGGTCAGTGTTAACATGGTAGACTTCTTAAATTAGAATTTATCGGTAAGTGGGAATTATCCCACTCAAAGCCAAACTAAAACCTAAAAAGTTAATTAAAACTGACAATCCAAGATAGCCAAATTCTCCGACCCCTTTGATATTTTTATGTCGTTTAGGTGTTAATATTATTAAAAAGTTATTTTGAATTTTTCAACTCAAAAAATTGACATATACATATTAGGGTTAGCATTGGTATTTTATTTACCATTACAATTCTACTAAAAAATAAGGAGAAATATATGAGTTATAAAAAAATTGTTACTTTAATTATGGTATTTGCTTTCACTTCAGTATTGGCAGATAGTACAACTACCATTAATGGTGTTGATTACACATGTTCGACAAGTTGTAGTCTTACGACAACGCCAGGAGGTGGTATAGTTATTCAAGATTGTTGTGGAACTGTTACAACTGCTGTAGTAATAATTGATAAATAATTTAGGAAATATATTAGTGTAGCATTCTTAATAGTGGAATATGATTGTGTTTTACTCTGATAGAAAGCTATGCTAATGTATTTGGGATATATTAAACTTGATTGAGGAACTATATTGATGAATAAATATTTTTTATACTTGATAATTTTGCTTATTGTTATATTTTTAAGTGTTACAGTAAATAATTATGTAAAACGCTCGCCTATTCAGCATGCAGAGGAAGTTAAAAAAGAAAATATAGATAAAAGTATTAATCAGAATTTTAATAAAAATCTAAAAAAACACCCAGATCTTACTATTGTGAATGCAGAGGGAGACGATAACTTAGTAAATACATCAACAAGTGGCTCAAATGAAAAATTAACAGACACGTCAATAGAAGAAATTGAATCTGTATTTATAATTAAAGGTGCAGGTGTTGATATGAAATTTCTTGATGCGATGAAAGATGGCGAAATTTTTAATCTTTCAATTGAATCACTAGCGAATGCCGCTAACAATAATAATGAAGCCCTGTTAAACAGAGATTATTATAAGAATTTATTGGAACGTCAAGCATTAAATCAAATGAAAAAAAACCAGACATCTTCTATAAATATTGATGAAATACAGTGTGGTATTTCAAGCTGTTTGGGAGTAATGACAGCCAGTAGCCAAGATGATTGGAAGTCATTTTATGACTCTTTTATCAATAATCCTGAAAACTCTATTTACACATCAAATGACGTAGCATTTATAGATGAAAATGGAAATAGTTTTCATCGTGTGTTTTTTTCAATTGATGAAAAAATTAATGCTATTGTCATCCCGCCGAAAGACTAATTAGTTGTTATATATTAAGTGTATGTGCTCTAGATGTTAAGTCTCATTTCATGATTTAGATAAGAATCAAAGTAGTCGGAGAATCAGGTTTCACTGGATTATCGGTTGGGTCATACCCATTGGCATTCTAAAATAATATGGGTTAGCGGGGTTCGGACTTTAGTCCGTCTTCAAAACAACAGTCTCTAAAGTCCCTGCCCCAGGTGGTCATTTGCAGCAGGGTAGAGCCTTTAAACTAGTATTCATCGGTAAGTGGGTTTTTCCCAGTCAAAACTAAATATGAACCTAAAAACGTCGATTAAGACCCCCAACTCTATAGAATCAAACTCTCCAGCTCCTTAAGCTGGTTTGGAAACTATAGTTGCTAATTATCTAGGGAATTTGGGTTTTTATATAATATGAGACCTTTGCATAATTATAGTGACGAGTAAAAAATGATTAAATTCACCAGCTTTTCGCTAAAAATCTCGCCAATAACTGGTTATTACCTTCAATTTTTAACTCAATCTGGCAAATTTTTTCTATTTTTCTTTCGCCATATAGTTATGCAAAGGTCTCTATATGTCATAATCTAAATCAGAGATGTTTTTAGCTGAGAGAGCTCCATACCCAGTACCAGAAACTAAGTACCAAACCCATATTCCTTCTCTTACGTTATTTTTTGAGTTCAAATTTAATTGAAGGCCTCCAAAATATTCTCCTTTTTCAAATAATTTTAGATTGTAAAAGGGCGTTTTAAACTTTAAATTCAAAAAAACTCTGCATCTCCTCTGTGTTCCTTGGCTTTCTAATAAAAGCTGGATTCCCAATCAGATACTTGGATAGGTTTCTCTTTATGTTTTTCTCATAAGAGTCAATAGGGTCTTAATATGATTGTCTCCTTGTTTTTTTAT
The DNA here is from genome assembly GCA_947311585.1 of uncultured Alcanivoracaceae bacterium. Taxonomy (GTDB): domain Bacteria; phylum Pseudomonadota; class Gammaproteobacteria; order Xanthomonadales; family Marinicellaceae; genus NORP309. The sequence continues at coordinate 14,248 of CAMZLQ010000079.1, forward strand.
ATCAAATTTAAATTCATCCATGCGCCATTTAAACATCATTAATCGAAATGTGCCCATGACAATGTGAATGAGTTGTTTGGTGTCAACCGTATCGGTGAAGTCGCCTTGTTGCTGCCCTGCTTTAATAATGGGCAAGAGGTGCTTGTATTTTACCGCCATGATTTTTTTGATGGCTTGGTTTATTGCTTGTGACTCTTCCATCAACCCATCGGAAAATGCTGCCACAACAAAGTGCGAATTTTTTGAAAAAAAGTCAAACTGCGAACTAAACATGGCTTGAAATTGTGCAATTGGTGTGTTTTTTGATTGGATGGCCTCACCAAGACGTTGATCCATGTCGTGTTCCATATACGCCAACATGGATTCAATAATTTTTCCCTTGCTTTTAAAGTGACGATACAAGGCACTTTCTGAAAACTGCATTTCTAATGCCAGATTTTTGGTGGTTAAGCCACTGATGCCTGATTTGGATAGAATCTTTCCCGCACAGTCAATAATTTCTTGTTGGCGCTTGGTTATTTTAAAATCGTTCATATATTGTTTATACTATGTTAGTGAATATTCACTATAATGCTTGCTTTTTGGCTTTGCAAGTGATTTAATGAAAAAAGATAAAAATCATTCAATGGTTAAGAACATGAAAAAAATACTAAAAAAACTTCCAATTTTACCTCTTATTATTGCAATGGCGGTTGCCATTGTAGTGATTGCGGTTAAAACTAAAGCTCCAATTGAACATCAAAATTTGGGTTATCCTGCCAAAGCCGTTGAGGTCATAACGGTTAATAAGATTCCTTTTCGTGCACGTGTGATGGCCTTTGGCAATGTGGAACCAGCGGTTTTGATGAAAGCCAAAGCTGAGGTCAGTGGTAAAATTGTGTATATTCATCCTGAATTAAAAAAGGGTGCGAGCTTAAAAAAAGGCACCGTGGTGTTGCGTATCGAACCAACCACTTATGAAATCTCACTGAATCAAAGCAAAGCCGGTCTTGCAGGAAGCAAGTCGTCTTTAACACAATTAGACGTGGAAGAAAAAAGTGCCAAGGGTGCGTTAAAAATAGCGAAAGAAAAACTGGCATTTGAACGCAATGAATTATCACGTTTACAGTCCATGTGGGATAAAAAATTGATTGCCCGTAGCACTTTGGATAAAGAAGAGAAAAATGTTTTATCGCTGGAGCAACAAGTACAAGACATCGAAGGCAAGTTGTCGGCTTTTGCCAGTCGCAAAGCCGCGGTTGTCGCCAAAATCAAACAATCCCAAAGCTTAGTCAATAAAGGCAAAGACTCATTGGGTCGAACCGAAATAAAACTGCCCTTTGATGCAAGAATTGGGCAGGTTTTGGTTGAAAATGGTGAGTTTACGCCAATAGGTGGTGTGTTGTTTGAGGCATTAGGTGTACAAGCAGTTGAGATAAATGCGCAATTACCATTAAGGCAATTTAGGGCTTTAGTTTCAGATTTATTCGAAGGTGAGAATACGTCTTTGAGTTTGCAAAACCCAGAGATTATGCAGTTGGCAATTAAAAATATGAATTTAGAGGCACGTGTGCGCTTGGTTGGTAATAGCAGCGACCAGTCAGAATGGAGCGGTGAGTTAATCCGTTTGAGTGAATCAGTTGACCCAAGCCGAGATACTTTGGGGTTGGTCGTGGTGGTGAACAATCCTTATGAAAAAGTAATTCCTGGGGTTCGTCCGCCATTACTCAAGGGCATGTACACGTCGGTTGAATTTTTTGCACCGAGCAAACCCACTTTGGTAATCCCTCGAAAAGCCGTGCACCAAGATCGTGTCTATGTGGCTATGGCGGATAAAACGCTGGATATTCGTCCTGTTGAAATTGCTTATTCACAAGGAGATTTAGTGGTGCTTAAAAATGGATTAAAAGAAGGAGAGCAATTAATCGTCAGTGACGTTATTCCTGTTATGCAGGGTTTGCCAGTCAAGCAAATGTTTGTTGAGGATTATGCCAATAAGTTCAGAAAAGAAGCCGCTGGAGAATAAAGATGATAAAGTATTTCATCAAGCACCCAACGGCTGGCAATATTTTAATGATGGCGATTATTGCCATTGGTATTGCTTCTTTAGCTCGTTTAAACAAAGAGTCGTTCCCGTTGCTCAAACCCAGCAAAGTGCAAGTCAAAATGATTTACCCTGGTGCCAATCCCAATGATGTTGAAGATGCCATTTGTAATCGACTGGAAGATGCCACCGATGGCATCAGCTTTTTAAAAGAGCAAGTGTGTGATGCCCGTGATAACATTGCTATTTTCACATTGGAAATGCAAGAAGCAGGCGACATAGAAAATTTCTACAACGACATAAAAGCCGCGGTTGATGGTGTACAGGATTTCCCTGATGAAACCGAAGACCCAAGCATTGTTGAATTGGGTCGGGTCAGCCCTGTTGCCAATGTTGCCATCACTTCAAAAGGATTAAGCAATACCGAACTCAAGGCCTTAACCGAAGAATACCGCGATAAATTATTGTCTAATCCCAAAATACCTATTGTGACTGTCGGTGGATTTTCTACGCATCAGCTGCATGTTTTAATTAATCCAAACATGTTGTTGAAATACAAGATAAGCGTGCAAGATATTGCAAACCTTATATCAGCACAAAGCGTTGATCTCCCTGCAGGCTTGTTAGAAGCAGAAGAAAAATCCTACCAAATACGTTTTGATAATATTCGCAAAACAGCACAAGAACTATCTGATTTGGTCATTATGAACACCCAAGGTGGTGCTGAAATTACGGTAGGTGATATTGCGACAATAAAAGACACTTTTGAAAACAAGGAAGACCGAATCGAACTCAATGGACAGCGTGCTGGTTTATTAAAGGTCAGCAAAAATACCACTGATGATTTGTTAAAGGTTTATGCTGGCATAGAAGAATTTGTTAAAGCTGAAAACGCCTTATTACCAAAATCAACGCATCTAACCATCACCCAAGATGGCACTGCCTTAGTTAAGGACAGGCTTAAACTATTGGTTGTCAATGGCTGGCAAGGCCTAATCTTGGCTTCTTTGGTGTTGTTTATGTTCTTTACTTGGCGTTACACTTTTTGGGTGGCTGTTGGTTTGCCCGTTTCCTTTCTTGGGGGGCTTGCCATGATGGTGTTTTTTGGGGTAACCATCAACATGATTTCTATGGTCGCCCTATTGATGGCAATTGGTATTTTGATGGACGACGCCATTGTACTTTCCGAAAGCATCCAACACGAATACAACAAAGGTTTAACACCTATGCAAGCCGCTATAAGAGGAACACAACGCGTATTTGCTGGAGTTTTCGCCTCTTTTTTAACCTCTGCTTTTCTATTCGGCTCGTTGTTAATGATGAAAGGCGATATGGGACAAATATTGGGAGTTTTGCCCGTGGTATTGTTATCGGTATTGACTGTTAGTTTGATTGAAGCCTTTTTGGTGTTGCCGCATCATTTGATGCATTCTTTACAACATTCACACGAAAGAGAACCACACCGCTATCGCAAAAAGTTTGAAGCCATGTTTGAAAGATGGCGTGAAAATATGGGCAAAGCGGCTGATTTTGCCATTTCTTATCGTTATGTAACCGTAGGTTTAGCCATTGCCATGCTGGTTTTTTCGGTGGGATTAATTGCCACAGGTACGGTCAAGTTTAAGGCTTTTCCTGATTTAGAAGGCAATACTGTCGATGCGCAAATATTATTACCCCAAGGCACGCCATTGGCAGAAACCGAAAAAGTCATGGCACAATTGTTGTTGTCTTTGGATAAAACGGTAAAAGAATTCAATAAAAATGAATCCGAACCCTTGGTCAAAAACATTCAACTCAGTTATGGTGTGCATGGGCAAGTGCCTGAAAACGGCGCACATTTAGCCACGATTTCTTTAGATTTACTCAATACAGAAAAACGCAACACGACCGTTGCGGAACTGACCAGTACATGGAAAGCCAACAGCGGAGATATTCCCAGTGTTTTGAGTATTCTATTTCGAGAACCCAAAGTTGGGCCTGCAGGCCGTGCCATTGAAATTCGCTTGAGTGGTGAGGATTTAGAGCGGGTTTCACAGGCATCGTGGGCGTTGCAAAATTGGTTGCGTGGCTATGATGGAGTGAATAATCTGATTG
>CAMZLQ010000080.1 GCA_947311585.1 uncultured Alcanivoracaceae bacterium
CTTCTGCCTTTGGCTTAGCTTCTGCCTTTGGCTTAGCTTCTGCCTTTGGCTTAGCTTCAGTCTTTGGCTTTGCTTCAGTCTTTGGCTTGGCTTCTGCTACTAACGTTTTAACTTGCTCTTTTGGTGTAGCAACTTCATTTGCAGGGTTTTTCTGGGCTTTTTTAGCCGCATAAGATGCCACACTCCCTAAAGGTCTTTGCAATATCTCATCATTAGGCTTAGCTGCTTCAACTCCTTTATCTTTATGGTTAGCATTCTTTTGTTGAGACTTATCATTTGCCTGCTGTTTCTGCTGTTGAGGTTTTTGACCTTGCGGTTTTTGGATCGGCTTAGGCTGCTGCTTTTGCTGGCCTTTATTTTGAGGTTGACTTTTATGCGGTTGCGGCTTTTTATTATGTGGTTGATTTTTATGCTGCGGTTTCTTTGGTTGATTCTTTGTATTGCCTTTATTTTGATTAGTGGCTTTTTTATGCTGTGGCTTTTTATAAGCTTGTTTATTAGTTTTTTGCTGGTTTTTAGCTTGTGGTTTGGATTTTTTAACAGCTTCATCCGCACTTGAGGTAAACAAACTCAGCAACCAACTTTTCAGACCACTTTCTTTTTTTCTTTCTGGTACTTGAGATTCTGGAGTCAACACATCCACAGCCGCACGTTGTCTGTGCACTTGTTTTTGCATTGATTTGTTTTCTGCTTCTTCTTCATTTTCTGGTTTATTCAATTCAACCGTATTAATGTCAAAGTTTTTAGCCTCGGCTTTCTTTAAGCGAGTGATATCAAATTGCGGAGATTGATAGTGCTCATTTGCGACAATATACATTGGCACAGAATGCCTTTTTTCCAATGAAGTTAATTCTTCTCGCTTATCATTAATAATAAAATTTGCAATTTTAGTTGGCACTTGAGCAACAACTTTACCCGTACCTGGCTTCATGGCCTCTTCTTCTAATATTCGTAAGATAGAAACCGACAAGGATTCTATGTTGCGTATAAAACCATGACCCGAACAACGTGGGCACACAAATTGGCTGGATTCGTTTATAGAAGATTTTAACCGTTGACGCGACATTTCTAAAAGTCCAAATTTAGAAATTTTACTGGTTTGAATTCGCGCCCTATCATTACTTACAGCTTCGTTAAGCTGTTGCTCTACGGCGCGTTGATTTTTGTGGTTGCGCATATCAATAAAATCAATCACCACTAAACCACCCAAATCTCGGATTCGTAATTGCCTTGCAATTTCATCGGCAGCTTCTAAATTGGTATTAAGTGCCGTTTCTTCAATATCGGCTCCTTTGGTTGCACGGGCTGAGTTAATATCGATTGAAATCATGGCTTCTGTGTGGTCAATTACCAACGAACCTCCCGAAGGTAAGTGCACTTCTCGTGAGAAAGCTGATTGAATTTGCGACTCAATTTGGTAACGAGAAAACAATGGAATTGTGTCATTATAATAAGACAACTTTTTGAGATTATGTGGCATTACTTGCTGCATAAAATCTCGTGTCTTTTCATAAATTTCTTTGTCATCAATTAATATTTCACCAACATCTGGACGCAAATAATCTCGAATAGCGCGTATTTCTATGGCACTTTCTTGGTATAAAAAACGCGGAGCTTTAATGTTCGCTGCCGCTGATTTTATAGCAGTCCATACCTGATCAAGGTAATTTAAATCCCATTCAATTTCTTCAACACTGCGACCAATGCCAGCTGTTCTAACAATAACACCAGAATCTTTAGGTTGTTTGACTTGATTCAAAACCGCTTTTAATTCTTGTCGGGCTTTGCCTTCAATTCTTCTGGATATGCCACCTGCTTTTGGATTTTCAGGCATGTAAACTAAGTATCTACCCGCTAAGCTGATATAAGTTGTAATGGCAGCACCTTTATTGCCGCGCTCTTCCTTATTAACTTGAATAATAACTTCTGTGCCTTCTTTAATGGCTACATTGATTGGTGGGCGTTCTTTTGCTTTATTGGCTGCTTCGGTGTAGTAGCTTCTGCTTATTTCTTTATAGGGTAAAAAACCGTGGCGATTGCCTCCGTATTCGACAAATGCTGCCTCCAAACTAGGTTCAACACGGGTGATTTTTCCCTTGTAAATATTGCCTTTTTTTCGATCTTCACCTGGGACATCTATATCGAGGTTATAGAGTTTTTGACCATCTGCTAGAGCAACACGTATTTCTTCTGAGTGCGTTGCATTGATTAACATTCTTTTCATTGTAAATTCCTGTTTTGATGCTCACACAGGTAAGAAAACGCCATAAATACAGGCGGTTACAGCTAGAATTGCTGTTGTAGTTTGGTTAACGCATGACCTTTTGTCTGACTTCATGCATTAATTTGAATAGTTTAGCATTCAATTATATCGGGTTTTTCTTCCAATACCTTCCCAATAAAAGCATTCCTTTGCCTTTTTACTTATCTTGTGTGTGCATTTATTTTATTAAAATGCTGATGAAAAAATCATTTGCTTGTACGGATTTGATTGACTCCTTGTGCACAGTAACTAAATACTCAACCTGTGTCTCTGGGTTGCTTGCTTCCTGTATTGAAAATCGCTTACCTTAAATCTATAAAATTGTTCATCAAACTGTTCAGGTAATTCTCTTGATTACCTGATTGTAATTTATTTTACCTATTTAGTTTTTATATCTGTCTAAATAGATTTGCGGATGATAACATTTCTCATTCTTATAATACAGACTAAATTCTGCTTTTATGCAAAATAAGCCAGCAAAAAATATTTTTATCGTTAACTCTGACAGTAATGGACAGCGTATTGACAATTTTTTATTAAAAACATTAAAGGAAGCAAGCAAGTCCAACTTGTATAAACTTCTACGCAAAGGGCAGATTCGGGTTAATGGTAAAAGAACTAAACCCATTTATCGTGTTCAAACCCAAGATATTGTTCGCATTCCTCCTTTTCTTATTCCTGATGAAAAGGGCGAGTTATTTATTAGTGATAATTTATTGAATCAAGTCAGAGAAGCCATTGTTTTTGAGAACAATAATTTCTTAGTAGTTAACAAACCCAGTGGACTAGCGGTGCACTCAGGAACAGGCGTACGAGTCGGTTTAATTGAAATTTGCAAAAAACTTTTTACAAATATTGATATTCAACTTGCTCATCGCTTAGACAGAGACACTTCTGGCTGCGTGGTTTTGTGCAAAAACCGTGATTCTCTTAACTTGTTTAATCAACAATCTAAAGAAAATACTTTAACAAAAAAGTACACAGCCTTAGTTCAAGGCATAATCAAAAATGATTTTATAGTTGATTTAGCGTTAGACACCTCTGCCCGTCGAAATGGAGAACGAACCGTGCAAGTGAGTGAAACAGGTAAATTTGCACGAACAAAATTTACTGTGATGGAAGTTTATAACGGAAAAACCCCCTCCACTTTGCTTGAATGCCAACTATTTACAGGAAGAACCCACCAAATTCGCGTTCACACCAGCACTAGCAACCACCCAATTGCTGGAGATCAACGTTATGGCAATGGTAAATATAATAATAAACTACGCAATCTTGGACTCAAACGTTTATTTTTACATGCTGCCAACATACAATTTAAAGACGGCGAAGAAAGCATTATTGTTTGTGCTGATTTACCCAATAAACTCCAACAACTTTTAGAGAAACTATAAATGTCAATCTACAACCACGTCAAATCTTACCCAAAAGGTTCTTTGGTTCAATTTGAAATTGAATCAGAAATCCTAAAAGACAATCCGTTAAAAGACCCTCATGTTCGCACCGTTTATGTGTATGTACCTGCCACCTACGACGAGAGTGACGAACTGTTACCAGTGATGTATTACCTCGCAGCCTATACAAACAGCGGAACAGGCGTAGTCGGCTGGCGTGCTTTTGGTGAGAGCATTACCGAACGTTTGGATCGATTGATAGCGGATGAAAAAATGGGCAACACCATTGTTGTTATGCCAGATTGCTTTACTTGTCTGGGCGGCAATCAGTACATAGATACGCCAGCTATTGGCAATTATGCCAGTTATATTGTAGAAGAAGTTGTGCCCGTGGTTGAGGAGAATTTTCGAGTGAAAAAAGGCGCGCAACACCGTGCAATTTTGGGCAAATCATCAGGTGGCTTTGCTGCCATTCGTTTTGCTATGGATTTTCCTGGGTTTTGGGGTGCAATTGCCAATCAATCAGGTGATGCAGGCTTTGATATTTTGTACAAACGCGATTTCCCAACCGTTGCCAATGTCCTTGCCAATTATAAAGGCGATGTTAATCATTTTATCAAACGCTTTTGGAAAGCCAAGAAAACTCATGGAACCGATATTTTGACATTGATGATGATTTGCATGGCAGCCACTTACGATCCACAGGACGAAATCGAATTACCATTTGATTTAAAAACCTGTGAAATCAAACCCGAACGTTGGCAGAATTGGTTAGATAATGACCCTGTTAATTTGGTTAAACACAACATTAAAGCCTTAAAACAGCTCAATGGCTTGTTTATGGATTGCGGCTTTCGTGACCAGTTTATGATTCATTACGGCATGCGCCAACTCGCCAATCAATTAGATAAACACGGCATCGAACACACCTACGAAGAATTCAACGGAACCCATTCAAGTATTGATTACCGCTTGGATATTTCTTTACCGTTTTTGTATGAGAAAATAGTGTGAAAATTGGAATAAGAACTAATTGCTACGGAAAATTAAACACGGTTTATTCCTTTATTGTACTGGTATTGTTTCCCCTTTGGAGTACCAGGGTATTAAAATCCAAGGGTCGCTTATAACCTTGACGAAGAAAAACTAAAGTTTACCACAAATAATAGAATGAATATTAGCCCTTAACGCTTGAAAAAGTTATATTAGCGCATACTTATGCAACATATTTGCCAACACAGACACAAGAGAATCAAATGAACATTACCATTAGTCCCGAAGCAGAAGCTTTTTTAGCCGACGTCATTGCCAAACACGATATCGATGATTTGCATTTGCAAGTGATGGTTAAAAACCCAGGCACGCCAATTGCCGATTGTTTTTTAAATTTTTGCGAGCGCGATGAGATACCACCAGAAGCTTATGAATTTAAGCAGTCGACCTACAGTTTGTTTGCTAGTAAAGCCGATGAAAAATACCTTGATGGCGCTGATATCAGTTACGATGATACCGATACAGGTGGTCAATTAAATATAAAAGCCCCTCAACTCAAAGGCAAAGAACCTGATAAAGACGCTCCTTTACATGACCGTGTGCAATATTTTATTGATACGGAACTTAACCCCTCTCTTGCGATGCATGGGGGTAATGCAAAGTTAACTAATATTGATGACGGTTATGCTTTTATCGAGTTTGGTGGTGGTTGCAATGGTTGTGGCATGGCGGGTCAAACTTTATCCATGGGCATGGAAACAAAACTCTTGCGCGCATTTCCTGAACTCAAAGGCTTAATGGATGGCACCGACCACTCCACAGGCGAAAACCCTTATTATAAAAAAGAAGATTAAATAATTACCATGTCTGAATACATTAAAGCCGTTACATCAAGTGATTTTGAAACTGAGGTTATTGAGAAATCCAAAACTGTTCCTGTCTTAATCGACTTTTGGGCAGATTGGTGTGCTCCTTGTAAACAATTGATGCCATTATTACACCAAATTGTTGATTCACTGAAAGGTTCTGTGCACTTAGCAACGGTTGATACTGATGCCGAGCAAGAATTATCAATGAACTTTGGCATTCGTTCTTTACCTACCGTTTTATTGATGAAGAATGGCGAAATCATCGAGCAGTTTATGGGCGTTCAGCCAGAGAGTGAAATTAGAAAATTGCTTGAACCACATGTAACACCTGTGTCCGAACCAGCAGAAGAAATATCTAACTCCATGCAAAAAGCGCTGGATTTAATTAACAACAATCAAGTTTTGGATGCAATTCCCTATCTTGAGCAAGAAAGTTCGTTGCACGGCAAGTTACTTTTGATTAAAATCTATTTGCAAGAAGGAGAAGTGGAAAAGGCTCTTGAATCTTTCGCAAAATTAACGGATGACGAACAAGAGAACGATGAAGCCAAAACCATTAAAACCATTTTGGACTTGGTTGAGCAAGGGCAAAAAAGTCAAAACAAAGCCCTGCAACAGGCGATTGATCAAACTATTTCGGTTAATCCAGAACACGGCATTCATCTCTTGTTGCAGCTTTTGGCTGAGGCAAAAGATACTGAACAAAACGAAGTTAAACAAAGCTTAATTAGTGCGTTTAATCTGATTGAAGACGCTAGATTAGTCTCTCAACTGCGCCGCAAGATGGCAGCACTTATTTTTTAACAATTTAGGAAAAGAACATGAAAAAAATTGCATTAATTCTCACCACACTTTTGATTTTCAACGCACAGGCACAGCTTGCGAAACCCAAATTAAAAGTGATTAAGCGTCCACCTTACACACAAATGTTATTTCAGCACGACAACATCTTTATTGGCCCGCAACCCCAGTACCAAGATTTTGCCACTTTAAAAGCAGCAGGCTTTACCAAAGTCATTAATATGCGCACTCCTAAAGAAATGAAGGAACTAAAATTTTATGAAGATTATCTTTTGAAGAAAGCTGATATTGATTACAACTTTATCCCAATTGGCGGAAAAGACAACTCCTACTCTCCTGAAAAATTAGCGGAGTTTGCTGCCGCATTAGAAAATACCGAGGGTAAAGTGCTGTTGCATTGCCGTTCAGGACATCGTGCCTCGCAATTGTGGGCCGCTTATTTGGTTAAGTACAAAGGCAAAACCCCAGACCAAGCTTTAGAAATGGTTTCTGACATGGGCTGGTGGCCAATGCCAATGGAATCTTTACTTAATAAAAAATTACACGTTAGTTTTGAATAATAAGAGTCTATTATGAGCAAGCCACCAGAAGTTAAAATAATCCCTGCTTTTGCGGTGCCATTTGGAGCTTCTTTTATGGCAGATTGTGGTCAGATGAACTTGGACTTAAAAACATTATTTTTAAGTCGAGAAACAGAACAATACAAGAACCCAATGCGCAATTCGGTAGAATCTGACCAAGTTTTCGAGAGTGATTTTGATTTATTTACCTGGAAAGAACAATGCGTAGCCAAATTAAAAGAATTCATGACGGTATGTGTTTTAGAAACCCTCGGAATGGTTAATAAATACAAGCGCAGCAAAGTCTCTGAGTTTGATATATATGCCGATGCGTGGTATCACATCACGCGTAAAGGTGGCTATTTCACCAACCATAATCACCCAATGGCATCATGGTCTGCGGTCTATTGCGTTGCCGATGGGATAGAGCAAGGCGAAGAAGAAGATTCTGCCGTTACGCGTTTTTTCCACCCGCAAACGGCGGCCTCAACCTATTTAGATGCAGGCAACTTTAACATGACTGACACGCCTTTTGGCTATGGTCATCAAGTTTTTAAATTGCAAGCAGGACAAATATTGATTTTTCCTTCCTGGGTTTATCATGAAGTCAGTCCTTATATGGGAAATTCAGAAAGAATAACCGTTGCAGTTAATTATTGGTTCAATCACCCGCAAATGAATCCGCAAATTGGGCCAAAGATATATTCAGGAAAAAAATAAATGAGACCTTTACATAACTATATGGCGAAAGAAAAAATTTGCCTGATTGAGTTAAAAATTGAAGGCAATAACCAGTTATTGGCGAGATTTTTAGCGAAAAGCTGGTGAATTTAATCATTTTTTACTCGTCACTATAATTATGCAAATGTCTCTAAATGCCGCTAATTGTATTGGCTTTTGAGGTAATCAAGAGCCAATGCAATATCGGCTTGTTGCCCTTGGGTTAAGACCTGCTGAATATAACTGGGGTAATCCAAACCACAACCTTTTGAATTTAAATAACAAAGCATTACCATGGTTGAACTATAAGCGGAACAATCTGCTCCTGATTGGCATAAATACAATTGATGGGCATAGTTTTGTATGTATTCAACGTAATCGTATTGGTGATTGCCCAAGACACTTTCTAAATCCCAGTGAATCGTTTTTTGGTAAAATTCTCGCAAATACTGTGGTGCTTGGGTTAACACATTGAGGCTGCCAGAACTCAACAACCCTCGCACTTCAGAATCTGTTAAATCAGCAGCTAATTTTTCTCCTTTAATTATTTCACCCCACAGACTGACGGCTTGTGCCTTATTTTTTTGTTGGTTTAATATTTTCTTTTCGGTCAAATGGTATTCTGGGTGTTGTTTGTTTAACTTTTGGCAATATTGGGTAAATTTGTCATAAAACTTTTGCTGATTTTCATCCAATCTCGCCTTAAAACGTTGCAAGTATTGCACGTAATTTTTACTGTCGGATAAATGTCGAATACAGAGGATGTTTTCTTGCAATAGCATCGACGCATTGACCACAGGGTCATCGTCATAGACAACATCCACAGCTTCTTCGTGCTTTGAATCACCTGTTGTTGGTATTTTTTCTGGAGATGATTTTACCGTCTTCAATTGGTGCTTTTCAACAACCTTAGGACTAACTGGCTCAACGATTGCGATAGATTCTTTTTCTCTGTTCAACGTTTTTTCAAAGTTAGGCGAATAAAAATTCCAAGCAAAAACAGCCAACAACAGCAGAAAAACAAAGATAAAAATACGTTTACTTTCCATAAGTATTGACCATGTATTGAAAATAAGTATTCACATCATTGAGTTGATTGGCCCCAATATAAAAGTTGAAATAAAAGTCTTCCAAATTCATTCCACAAGCTTGATTGAACATGCTATCACGCAAACCCAAACAATAACTGAGCATATAATCCGAATCTGCATCACAAGGATAATTCATCGAGCAAGCAATCAAAGGCATGGTGATTTTATTGAGTATCTCAATATAGTACGAATCCCAAATTTGTGTTTCTTGCTTAACTTTTGCCAGCACGGGTGAGTCTTTTTGGTAATATTCTGAACGAAATAAATTGCCCGCAATAACCAAAAAAGCATCAGGAGAAATCACGGTCTTCAAAAACGCCTCCATGGCAAGTAAATGCTGATTGATTTGTTCATTAATAAGTTCACGTTGTTCATTGTCAACCACTTGACTCTTAGCAATTATGCCATTTAACTCATCCAACTCTTGAGAATACTGTTGCAAAAGCCGATTTTCCTCTTCTGAGAGTTTTTCTTTGCCTTCATAAACTGACAACAAATTCTGCGTAACTTGATTAATCTGTGCATTGAGTTCCTGCAATTGTTCAGGGTTCAAGTTGCTTTTTTTGCGGCTGCTATTGGTAAAATCCAACATTAACTGGCGCAACTGTGTTTGCATTAGTAAAGCCTGCTGCAACTGCTTTTCTTCTTCTGTTGTTGGAATAATGGTGTTAAATCTTTCTTCTAAACGTTGCATATTAGCGTAATAATCATCGCTATCGTCCTCAATCATGCTTTTGCAAATATCCACATGATGCAAGTAATAAGTATTTTGTTGTGCTGTTGGCTCGGTTTGTGACTCACGTGGATTATTCTCAAACCGCTCTTTTAATGTATCCAACGGGTCTCTGTGCTTAAGAAAATCTTCAACATCGGTATAACAATTTTGAAAATACTGCCAATCACGGTAAGCACTGATGTAGTCAGTTTCAGGTTCTGATTGTTTTTGTTGTTTTAACTCCTGTGCATTTGCAACAGCCTCAACAACCGCTTCAATCTCGCCATCTTTCTTCTTATTATCAAGCTTATCTGTGTGTTTTTTAACTGATTTAATCGCTTTGTTGTGAAAAGAAACCCTATTAACCTCCTGAGCCTTAGTAACGCTCGCCTCATCATCTTGCCCTGCAAAATAATAAAACAAAACCAAAAAAACCAGTAATAATAGGATGACCAGAAGAATATTTTTCATGTTTTTAACAATAAGGTCAAATAAATATAATTCAATAATTCAACTGGAATATTGCATTATAAAATGTTAATATAAAAGTAATCACTAGAAAAGGTTGCAACCATGAAAAAAGCCATTACATTATTATTCATACTATTTATCTGCACATCATCTAATGCACAAACAATATTGTATAACAATATTGTATAACAATATTGTACTGCAAGGAGGTGTTTCACCACCACCAACAGTTAATAGCTATCACACCATTAACTTAAATCTTGCTGGTTTAGCTTTAGCGCCCGAATCCATACAATTGGATTTTCCTGATGGCACAAGCACAATCGTAAATAAATCAGAGTTCATCAGAAGAAACGCTGATATTAGCTACAAATGGAGTGGTGGCAATGATAATTATGATGCTCTGTTTACAGTTCATAACAATCAGTTAATGGGATATATCACCAGTGATAGCAAGCGTTATGGAATAGAAAGATTAAGTGACGGAATAAACTACCGTTTAGTCGATTTTTTTCTAGCTGGATTTCCCCAAGAAGGAAACATTATAAATAAATCGATGGACACTAATGAGAATAAGAGTCCTTTTATTGATACTTCCTATATAAGCCATGTAAAATCTTTTAATGTCAATAATAACAACACCAAAAAGCAAATAGGAGGTGTGACAACAATTGTTGATATGCTTATTGTTTGGATGGAAGAGGCTCGCATAGAAGCAGGAGGAGACCCAAATGATCCAAATGACACCCAAGGCATAGAGTTATTAATGTTTACTGCCGTTGATCATGCCAATCAAGCATTATCAAACAGCTTGTCAAATACTCGTGTCACTAAATTTCATACGGCTAAATTGAATGGTTTTAGTTTGTCGGGTGATTTTTTTGTTGACCTAGAATCATTTAGAAACTTAACCTCTCTTAAGCAATTAAGAAATCAAGTTAATGCAGATATTGTCACTGGTATTATCGAGTCTGATTTTACATTATTTCAGGCTTGCGGTGTCGCACATGTGCAAACATTCCCTGGTTGCGGTATAGGTGACAATAACTGCGTTGTAGGCAGCGGCTTTGATAATTACGCTTATAATCTAGTGACAGAGTTTTGCACTATTTGGGATGATACATTTACTCATGAAATGGGGCATCTTATGGGAGCGAATCACGCTCGCGATGAAATGACGGCTTCCAATAGAGATGCGATTATAAACAATGGCTTTCCTGAAGCCTTTGCTAGACGTTCAGGCAGCTTCAAATCAATTTTATCAATCACGCAGGCAACAACATCGAGGCGATTGTATTTTTCTAACCCAAATGTTACTGTTGGAGGAAATGTGACAGGAATAAATGGTCAAGCCTATAATTTGAATGTCATCGACTCTTTAACTCCTGCTATGTCAAACTTTAGGGTCAGCGACATACTATTTGAAAATGGATTTGAGTAAAGATGCTGTGCCAAAATTTTAAACTGATTGGTTTGGTATTGCTACTGCATTTATCTTATACTGCGATAGCTGGCAATGTTGATTTAGAGTTACAAATTAACATTGATGTTTCCGCAGGTGTTGAGTTTCAACAAACAGGGGAGTTTAGTTTTACAGTCACAAACCACGGTCCAGATGATGCTGGATCGGATACTACTGGGGATTTTCCCATATCAATGCAAACATCACCAATTAAGTTAAATCCTACTGGTTTTGTTGATGTATCTTTTAATAAAGATTTCACAATTGCTCAAGAGTGTTTTTTTGTCACTGTTGTTGCAGACCCACCTCCAGGTGGCACGGTGTCTTATGGATATAAATTTGGGCTGCCTAGAATACCTGCAAATTCGTCGATAACATGCTATGGTGTATACCATGTAGGGTTTGTGTTTGGATCAAAAACTATAAAATGGACAGCTCGTAGTTTTTCAGATAATGAAATTGACCCAAGCAATAACAGTGTAGATATTGTTTTCAGCATTCCACCTAAAATCATCCCCTCAACAAATATTTTTACCTTATTATTATTAATGCTATTAATAATGCTAATGATGAAAAGGTATTTAAGGGGCATAACGTGAATGACAGAGACTTTTTAACTCCTGCCATGTCGAACTTTAGGGTCAGCGACATTCTATTTGGATAAGGTCTTGGTTTAATGTGTGTAGTTTTAACCAGCTTGAATAATTAATTATGCAATACTGAAAGCTTTTTGTATAATTCCAGTTCACTTCTACATTCAATTAATAAACCATATGTTCAAATGGGATAAACTTATCATCAATGCCAACGTTGCCACTATGGCGGAGGGTTCGCACAATTATGGCAAGATTAAACAAGGGGCGATTGGGATTTTGGGTGGTCGTATAGAGTGGTTGGGAACTACCGCTGGTATTGTCAATAGTCTTGATACGTTAGCCAAAGAACTCATTGATGCCAAAGGCTGTTTGGTCACGCCTGGATTAATTGATTGCCACACCCATTTGGTCTTTGCTGGCAACCGTTCGGATGAGTTTGAACAACGACTCAATGGCGTAGCTTATGAAGAAATCGCCCGAAATGGCGGTGGCATTTTATCCACTGTTGCTGCCACACGCAAAGCCTCTTTTGATGAATTGTATCAACAATCTCTCCCACGTTTTCTTGCCCTCATTAGTGAAGGCGTGACCACGGTTGAAATTAAATCAGGTTATGGCTTGGACTTTGAGAATGAATTAAAAATGCTCAAAGTTGCCAAAAAGTTGGGTGAGGAACACGCCATTGATGTCAAAACCACCTTGCTTGCCGCTCACGCTATTCCCCCAGAATTTAAGGGCAAAGCCGATGAATATATCGAGCTTATCTGCACCCAAATTATTCCACAAATGGCGGAATTAGGCATTGTTGATTGTGTTGATGCCTTTTGTGAAGGCATTGGTTTTAGTTATGCCCAAACCAAACGCGTGTTTGATGCAGCGGCTCGCTGGGGTTTGCCCGTTAAGTTGCATGCAGATCAATTATCAGACCTTAATGGTGCAGCATTGGTTGCCGAATACTCGGGCTTATCGGCTGATCATGTTGAATATACAAGCTTAAAAAGCGTTAAAGCCATGGCACAAGCAGGAACAGTTGCCGTGTTATTGCCCTATGCTTTTTATATTCTCAAAGAAACGCAATTGCCACCGATTGATGCATTTAGAGAATACCAGATACCGATTGCCGTTTCGACAGATTGTAACCCAGGAACCGCTCCATCCAGTTCTTTACTCACCACCATGAACAAAGCTTGTATTGAACTTTCATTAACACCCGAAGAAGCCCTCAAAGGCGTAACCATTAATGCGGCAATGGCATTAGGCATTGAAGAGGAAGTCGGCAGTATTGAATTTGGCAAAAAAGCCCACTTGGTATTATGGAACTGCCAATCTCCTGCTGATTTAAGCTACTGGCAAGGCATGAATCGAGTGCAGAGGATTTTTAATTAGCAAAACTGTTAAACAATAGTGAATTTTTCTTTATTTCTTGACATTTACACTTAGGGGGGTACATTTCAATTTTAAAAAAGAGATTGTTAAAAAATGAAAAATAGTTTATTGTTATTTGTTTAGAAGACCCATAATTGATATATTAATGAGAAATTAAATGAAAAAAAAATAATTATAATATTAGTTTTAGCTACATTTTCAACCGTCCTATTTAAAAGTGAACTTTTTACTTATTTTAATAGCAATGAAGAAGTATCTGAACCTCATATTAATCAAGTCAGTAAAAAAGATGTTAATGAAAGCAAGGTTGAAAAGAAGGATTTTTTGGTTAAAAGTTTAAAACAAAAACCTGTATCTAAAAAAAACAGGTCAAAGAGTGTTGTTAAAAAGAATGCCGAAAATGACATTAATTCAAAAGAGCCAGAAAACAGCCAAATACTTGACAACTTACAAGAAGTTGAGTCAAGACTTTTAAATGGTGGTAAAGGAGTAGCTTATTCCCTTGTTAATAGGATTAATGATGACAACTATTATTTTAAAACACTCAAAGAATTGGAAAATGTATCAAACATATTTCCCGATGCTTATGAGAATAGATCTGACTTTCTAGATTCATTTCTTCAAGCTTCTAATGATTTAAACGGCGAATTAATTATTAATGAATTGCAATGTGGACAAGCTTCATGTGTTGGTTCGTTTTCTACTGCAGACTACGATACATGGAAACAATTTTTAGCGAATAGAACATCAGGCAATAATGAACTATACCCTCCATTTTATTCACTTTCACATTTTTCCCAGTTAAGAAATGATGGTAGCATTGAGCATCGAGTATTCTTTACAACCATAGCAGAGTTAAATAAAGTGATATTGTCGATGCAGGACTATAATGGAGATTAAAATTAAGTAGTGGATTGGTCAACTTTATTGCTTACGTAACCAATATACAAAAATCACAATCAAAACTAAAGTCATGGCAAACCATTGCACCGCATAAGCTATGTGTTTTGAGGGTTGCATGACAATGGGTTTCCAGTCGCGTTTAAAACCTTGTGGCAGGGATTTAGCCATCATCAAGATTTTAGAACTCAC
>CAMZLQ010000081.1 GCA_947311585.1 uncultured Alcanivoracaceae bacterium
GAAATTTGCCAAATATTCAGCTAAATACCCAGAAAAAGCAGCTGAATATACTGCGCGCATGAACAATGAATTACCCGCTGATTTTGAAGCACTTGCTACAAGCGCCATCGAAAAAGCGCAAGCAGAAACTGAGTCAATGCCAACACGTAAAGCCTCAAAATATGCCTTGGAAGCTTTAGGACCTTTGGTTCCAGGTTTATTTGGTGGTTCGGCGGATTTAACCCCTTCTAACAACACTTTTTGGTCAGGTTCTAGAGCCGTCAATGGCACTGGAAAACTGGATTTTAGTGGTAACTATTTGTCTTATGGCGTGCGTGAGTTTGCCATGACAGCGATGATGAATGGCATGATGCTACACGGTGGTCTAATGCCATATGGCGCTACCTTCTTAATGTTTTCAGAGTACGCTCGAAATGCACTACGCATGGCAGCGTTAATGAAAATTCGGGGTTTATTTGTTTACACCCATGATTCAATTGGTGTGGGAGAAGATGGCCCAACGCATCAACCTGTTGAACAAACATCAACTCTGCGCTTGATTCCAAACATGAACCTCTGGCGACCGTGTGACGCGGTAGAGTCTGTTGCTGCATGGAAATCTGCCATTGAACGTAAAGATGGTCCCAGTTGCTTAACCTTTACTCGTCAAAACACAGACAAACAAACAAGAAATGCACAGCAAGTGGCTGATATTTCTAAAGGTGGTTACATCTTAAAAGATTCTGTTGGTACACCTGATGCAATTATTATTGCAACTGGTTCTGAAGTGGGCTTAGCCATGAAAGCCGCAGCAAAAATTGGTGACAATATACGAGTGGTTTCAATGCCTTGCACAAATATCTATGACGAACAAACCAACGAGTACAAAGAAAGTGTATTACCCTCCAAAGTATCTAAACGTATTGCTGTTGAAGCAGGACAAGGTGATTTTTGGTATAAATACGTCGGACTTAATGGTGCGGTTATAGCACAAGACACTTTTGGCGAATCTGCCCCTGGTGCAGCTTTATTTGAATATTTTGGTTTCACGCTGGATAAAGTCGTTGAAACTGTTAACAACGTATTGGAGAAATAATCATGGCTTTAATTTCACTTAGACAATTATTGGATCATGCCGCAGAAAATAGTTACGGCATGCCTGCTTTTAACGTCAATAACATGGAACAAATCCATGCCATTATGGAAGCAGCTGCGATAACCAATTCACCAGTGATTTTACAAGGTTCCGCTGGTGCTCGCAACTATGCCGGCCCTGCCTTTATCAAAGGTTTAGTGGCATCTGCAGTTAAACAGTGGCCTGATATTCCTGTGGTTTTGCATCAAGATCACGGTGCATCACCTGATGTTTGTCAACAATCACTGTATCTTGGTTTTACCTCAGTAATGATGGATGGTTCATTAATGTCTGATATGAAAACCCCTTCTACCTATGAATACAATGTCAACATCACCAAACAAGCCGTTACCATGGCACATGCTTGTGGTGCTTCTGTTGAAGGTGAACTCGGTTGTCTTGGTTCTCTTGAAACAGGTTTGGCTGGCGAAGAAGATGGTTCTGGTGCTGAAGGACAATTGACTATGGAGCAAATGTTAACTGATCCTGATGAAGCTAAAGATTTTGTTGAAAAAACCAATGTTGATGCTTTGGCAATTGCAATTGGCACATCACATGGAGCATATAAATTCACCAAGCCGCCAACAGGTGATATTTTATCTATCCAACGCATCAAAGAAATTCACGCTAAGATTCCTAATACCCATTTAGTAATGCATGGTTCATCAGCTGTTCCACAAGAGTGGTTGAAAATTATCAACCAATACGGTGGCGAAATACCCGAAACCTACGGCGTACCGGTAGAAGAAGTGCAAGAAGGCATCAAACACGGCGTTCGCAAGGTAAATGTTGATACCGATTTGCGACTGGCCTCAACAGGCGCAGTTCGCAAATTCTTAGCCGAAAATCCAAGTAATTTTGATCCACGTAAGTTCCTGCGAGCAGCAACTGATGCCATGCGTGGTATTTGTATTGATCGTTTTAATGCATTTGGTTCAGCAGGGAATGCCTCAAAAATCAAGCCAATCTCTATGGATGATATGGCGGATAAGTACAAAGGATAAACTCTCCATTGTCATTATCACGAAAGCGGGAATCCATACTTGATTTAACACTGGGTTCCTGCTCTCGCTAAAGCTCGACTGGAATGGCAAGGAAATGAATTTATGAAACTAAAATGCATACTATTTGATGTTGATGGCACTATGGCTGACACTGAACGTGATGGTCACCGTGTTGCATTCAACCTAGCTTTTCAAGAAAAAGGTATAGATTGGCATTGGAGTGAAGAACTCTACGGTCAATTATTAAAAGTTACGGGCGGTAAAGAAAGAATGGACTATTACCAAACCGATTTTCTTAAGCAAAACATTTTAACAAACGAAGAAATCAAAGACTTGCATGCCATCAAAACCAAACATTACATACAATTATTGGAGTCAGGGAAAATCCCCTTAAGAACAGGTGTTAAAAAATTAATAAATCAAGCAAAAGCTGAAAATATAACCCTAGCAATTTCGACAACAACTACTCCTATCAATGTTATAGCGTTACTTAAGGCAAACATCGGTAAGCAAGCACAATCGTTATTTAAGGTTATTGCTGCAGGTGACATCGTAAAACATAAGAAACCAGCACCCGATATTTACCTCTATGCTTTAGAACAACTTCAACTAAATGCTGAAGACTGTATTGCCATTGAAGATTCCGAAGCTGGCTTACAATCTGCTTTACAAGCTGGACTAAAAACAATTGTCACAACAAACGAATACACAAAAAATCAAGATTTTACACAAGCTCAACAAATTCATAGCGATTTCAGTCAAATCGACACACAATTACTTAAAAATATTATAGGTGAAAACCATGTCTAAGAAACACCCCATTATTGCAGTAACTGGCTCATCAGGTGCCGGAACAACAACGGTAAAAAAAGCTTTTGAACATATTTTCCATAGACAAAAGCTTAATCCCGTCGTGGTAGAAGGCGATTCATTTCATCGCTATGACCGCAAAGAAATGAAGAAAAAGGTTAAACTTGCCCAAAAAGAACGCCGTAATTTTTCGCACTTTGGCTTTGAAGCCAATATACTTAAAGACCTAGAAAATACTTTTAAAACATACGGAGAAAAAGGCAGTTGCAAACGCCGCTTTTATCTACATTCAGAAGAAGAAGCCGAACCTTATGGACAAAATCCAGGCGAATTTACCCCATGGTTAGATGCAGGAGAAGGCAGTGATTTGATGTTATACGAAGGTTTGCATGGTGCTATTGTCAATAAGAAACACGATATCAACATTGCTAAATACTCCGATTTAAAAATTGGTGTTGTTCCTATAGTTAACTTGGAATGGATTCAAAAAATTCACCGTGATACTGCGCAACGTGGTTATAAACCAGAAGATGTTACCGACACAATTTTGCGCCGCATGCGAGATTATGTCAATGTAATCACCCCACAATTTTCCAATACCGATATAAACTTTCAACGGGTGTCACTGGTTGACACATCCAATCCATTCATCTCACGTGACATCCCTACTCGCGATGAATCCATGGTTGTGATTCGATTCAAAGATTACAAAGCCCTAGATGTTGATTTTCCTTACCTCCTATCGATGATAAAAAATTCATTCATGTCTCGCCGAAACACCATCGTTGTTCCTGGTGGTAAGATGCAGTTAGCCATGGAAGTTATTCTTCACCCCATAATTGAAAAATTATTGAATAAGTAAAACCATTACACTGTTGGGCTGCGCAAGCTTGCCCAACCACCTACTATGCTTGCTTATATCTTTGCTTTTATAAAGTGTAAAATATTTTTATTAATTTGATCTTTTGGCAAGATAATTGCTCTATTATTTTCTATAACTAAGAAAAAACATATTTCATTAGAATCCAAATTTTGAATGACTTCCCAAGAGTGAAAGGAAGTAAAATGAGGCTTTTTTGTATGTATTCCAGATTCTGTTAATTCTATTTCAAGTTCCCCTAACGTTAAACCATTATCTTTTACTGAGTATTGAATAAATAATTTATAAAAAATCTTACTATAAACATAATAAGTAGTTAAAAGACACCACAATACAACAAAACTTACTGCCACATATTTAAAGTTTGATTTACATATATGTTGATATTCACGAAAAACACTAAAAAAATATATACCAAGCAAAATCCAAAATAGGTTACTTAAAACCACAATGGTTTTACTCTTGTGAATCTCTTGCTTTAATTTATTTGCTGTATACTTATTATATGAATAAAAATGTACTCGTTTAATATCCACAATAAACTTCATTTTCTTACCTAAACCCCTCATTCAAAGCATCGAGGACTTTGTTGCCTGGGCACACTTCATTTTGTGTCAAACTGTTTAAGGGTTTATCCACGGAGTTTATTTTTTTATGCGTATCTTGTGGGTCTTCGTGCAGGTAGATTAATCCTGTAAGAATTTTCTTTTGTTCGCGGACGGTTTCGATAATACCCATGGCTTCTCGTTTGCTTGATAAGTCGTAATCGTGGGTGTTTTTTTGCAACACTAGCTTACTGCCATCGTGCAACTTGACTTCTTTGCTTGTGCCTTCGGGGTGAGTGATTTTGAGTTCTTGGCGTTCGGGTACAAAATCAATGGTACCAGTGGCATCTAAATGATCGCGGACGTATTCGTATCCTTTGGTGGATGTTGGAACATTGTTGAAAGTGACGCACGGTGAAATGACATCAATAAAAGCAAAACCTTGGTGTTCGATTGCGCCTTTGATTAGGGGGATTAATTGTTTTTTGTCACCAGAAAAACTGCGCGCCACATAGCCTGCACCCAATTGTAAAGCTAATTGGCACAAATCAATGGCTGCAAATTGGTTTTCTACGCCTTTTTTGCCTGCTGAACCAATATCTGCAGTGGCTGAGTCTTGTCCTTTGGTCAAACCATAACAACCGTTATTCATGACAATATAAATCATATTGAGATTGCGTCGAACCACATGAGCAAATTGCCCCATGCCGATGGATGCGGTATCGCCATCGCCAGATATGCCGATATACTGCAAGTCTTTGTTTGCCATATTGGCACCCGTTGCCACCGATGGCATCCTGCCATGCACTGAATTAAATCCGTGGGCTTTGCCTAAAAAATAGGTCGGTGTTTTGGATGAACACCCTATGCCGGATATTTTGGCAATTTTATGAGGCTCAATATTCATCTCAAAATAGGATTGAATAATGGCAGCACTAATGGAGTCGTGTCCACAACCTGCACACAGTGTCGATAACGCCCCTTCATAAGCTGTTTTTGCAAAACCCAATCCATTGACCTTAGCACTTGGGTGTCTAAATGTTGATTTGATGTAACTCATGAGACTGCCTCTAAAGTTTGATTTTTACTTTGGCTTGGGTTGATGTGGTTATTTATTTCATCAGCAATGTATTGTGCAGTGATGGGCATGCCATCAATATTAAGCACAGGAATTAGGTGTGTGGGATCGAGCTGAAATTCGTTTACCAGTAGAGTTTTCATTTGTGCATCACGGTTTTGTTCAATCACATAAATGGTTTCATGCGATTGCATAAATTCTTCCACTTCTTTTCCAAACGGGAAGGCTTTGATGCGCATTTCATC
>CAMZLQ010000082.1 GCA_947311585.1 uncultured Alcanivoracaceae bacterium
TGTTATTTTATTTTCTTCTACAATATCGAGTAATCGATTGCCATCGGGATAAAATGGAGAACCATCGTATAAATACAAACT
Source organism: uncultured Alcanivoracaceae bacterium (assembly GCA_947311585.1). Classification (GTDB taxonomy): domain Bacteria; phylum Pseudomonadota; class Gammaproteobacteria; order Xanthomonadales; family Marinicellaceae; genus NORP309. The sequence continues at coordinate 82 of CAMZLQ010000082.1, forward strand.
CGCACCAGTGGTGAGTGTCGAGACCATCCAGTTCCACATCATCCATCCGCAGGTGGTAAAATAAAACAAAGTGTCATCAGGATTAACATTACTGTGTAAAACCAATTCTTTTTTGTGTTGCAGCAGAATCCCTCCATGCCCATGTACGATACATTTTGGTTTGCCTGTTGTTCCAGATGAATAAAGAATATAAAGTGGATGTTTGAAATCAACAGCTTCGATATAAACTTCTTTGTTGTTATTGCTAAGAGCATTATCCCAACTGATGAAACCAGTAAGTAATTCAACTTGTGACTGGATAAAATCAATCACAATAACTTTTTCTATTGAATCGATTTTATCCTTAATGATTTTGGCTTTTTCCAAACAATCATGGGTTTTGCCGTTGTAATAATAACCATCGGTGACAAACATGAGTTTGGCTTGGACTTGCCCAAACCTATCCACCACGCCTTCAAAACCAAAATCAGGGGAAGTGGATGTCCAAATTGCGCCAAGAGAAGTGGTGGCAAGCATAGCGATAATGGTTTCGACAATATTGGGCAAAAACCCAGCCACGACATCGTCTTTTTTTATGCCTTGGTTGCGTAAAAAATGCTGTAATTGCGCAACTTTTTGGTAAAGTTCATTGTAACTGATTGATGATTTGTCGCCTTTTTCATTTTCAAAGGTAACTGCCACTTTGTCACTTCGGTGTTTAAGAATATTACCAGCGTAATTTAAACTTCCACCAACAAACCATTGTGTGTCAATTTTGTGCTCACCGTATTTGACCACTTGATTGGAAGGCTGGATAAAGTCAATTTCACAAAAATCACAAACTGATTGCCAAAATTGTGTTGTTTTGTTTACTGAAAATTGATGCAATTGTCGGTAATTATAAATAGACAAGGAAAGTTTTGAGTTAATATGGTTCTGAAATTTTGAAGTATTAAAAGATGCTTTTAAGTTCTCTTTTACTTGCCAAATGGGTGGTCGATTTGAAGTTTTATTCATGGTTTTTTTACACTTGATTTTTATTACTTTTGCTGAGCTAGAAGATTTTTAATAAAGTAATCTTATATTATAAATCGGCAACATTAAAGATAAGTTGTTCTAATTTTTTAGAACAAACAGCTTATTTACATTCAATTACTCTAAAAACAGAGCAAACACTCTGTTTTATGTTTATACTTACTGTACGTAAAGCTAATAGATGTCGCACTTGCTTTTGTGAGGAGTTTAAGGCAAAAAATATTTATTAAGCTTTTAGCGTGTAATATAAGATAATAAGAATGAAAATGAAAATATCAACACCAATAATTTTATACGAAGGCTCAAACCATAAATGTGTCATTTTTAATGATTTAGTCACGGGTAATGGAGTGCAAGCTAATCAATTCATGGTTTTGGATAACGACAAATCTATTTTAATCGATCCAGGTGGAGATTTAACCTATATGCCACTTACTATAGCAGTAAGTGATGTCATTAAAACTAGAGGTCTGGATTATATATTTGCTTCTCACCAAGACCCTGATATTATTGCATCAATTGATAGATGGTTAATGAATACTAAATGTGAAATCATTATTTCTTCATGGTGGAGTCGTTTTTTACCACATTTAATTTCAAGTTTTATGGACTCACATGGTGCGCATACAGGCGAGCGTATTATTGTTATTCCTGATGAAGGCAAAAGAATGAAGTTTGGAAATAATGAGTTGATTTTTATTCCAGGGCATTTTCTTCATTCGGTAGCTAACTTTCAATTATATGACCCAGTCAGTAAGATATTGTTTTCAGGAGATATGGGGGCTTCATTAATAGACATTACAAATGAAGTGTTTGTTGATGACTTTGACTCGCATATTCAATATATGTTAGGTTTCCATCAACGTTTCATGGTTTCGAATAAGGTCACTTCTCTTTGGGTGAGTATGGTTAGAAAATTAGATTTAGATATGATTGTTCCACAACATGGTAAAGCCTTTAAAGGAAAAGCAATGGTAAATGCGTTTCTTGATTGGATTGAAGACCTTGAGTGTGGAATAGACTTAATGAAACGTAAAAATTATCAAATTCCCTAATTAAGTAGGTGCGGTTTTTTCTCCCGACAATGGATGGCAAGAATGAATTTCCTCCAATTGAAGAAGCTTTAAGTGAGCCCAATGGTTTACTGGCATTTGGTGGAAATTTAAAGCCCAAAACGTTGATTAAAGCTTACAGTCAAGGAATTTTCCCTTGGTTTTCTGAACAAGAGCCTCTGCTGTGGTGGTCACCTAATCCACGCATGGTGCTTTTCCCTGAAAAATTTCATGTCTCACGAAGTTTTAAACGGGCATTAAAGAAAACTCAGTATACGCCTCATTTTAATCGAGATTTTAAAACAGTGATTCACCATTGTGCGCAAACACGAAAAGATGGTTTAGGTACATGGATAACGCAAGAAATGAAAGTTGCTTATCAAAAATTACATGAAATGGGTATAGCGCACAGTTTAGAAATTGATATTAATGGAAAGTTAGCAGGTGGAATTTATGGCATTGCCTTAGAAAATATATTCTATGGAGAATCCATGTTTAGTACCCAAACCAATGGCTCAAAATTTGCTTTATATGAATTGTGTTCGTACTTAATCAAGAATAATTTTAAAATATTAGACTGCCAAGCCCACAGTCATCACCTAGAGTCAATGGGTGCAGAATTGATTTCAATTCGGAAATTTAAGGAATATTTGCCCCAAAAAGTTTGATAAAGTGCAAATTTATAATGATTAGCAAAATTCATTAATGTAATATTCATCTTTATCTGCTACTATACGCATCGATTAATAAACACGTAGGTTGTATGGCAAAAGAAGATGTAATTGAGTTAGAAGGCAAAGTCACCGAGACTTTACCTAACACAATGTTTAGAGTAGAACTAGAAAATGGTCACGTAGTAACGGCACATATTTCTGGTCGCATGCGCAAGCACTATATTCGCATATTAACAGGGGATACTGTTACTGTCGAATTAACACCTTATGACTTATCTAAGGGTCGTATCACTTTCCGAAAAAAATAAAAATAACACGTGATATTGCCTCATAAATAAGCCACTTTTTCGTTCAAAAATGGTCATTTACGCTTGTAAAATCACATTTTTTGCCTCAATGTAACTTATTTCTAATGCAATCTAACGTGTTATTTATGCATTGATATTGCCTCATAAATAAGCCACCTTTTAAAGTTTGCATTATTTTGTTTTTGCTGTGTGATATATCTCACTTGCCTTTATTTTTTGTAAGGTGGGTTTACCCACCAAATTTGCAATCAAAGAATCAAACTCATGCTCCACTTTGTGGAGGGCAAACCAAGTTAAAACAGGCTATAAAACCTTTAATTGACTGGTTTTTTATTAGACTCCAATAATGGGGTGTTAGATTTAATGGCAAAAGACAGTTTGTCATTGAGTAAGTCTATGACAACCAATCCTCCATTAACGAGTTTTCCAAACAATATTTCGTCAATTAAAGGTTTCTTAATGTAACGTTCTATCGCTCGGTGCATTGGCCTGGCTCCCATGGATTTATCATAGCCTTTATCAACCAACCATTGCTTGGCATTGTTGCTGAGTTTAAAGCGTAAAGACTTATCAGACATTTGTGCTTCTAGCTCAATAATAATTTTGTCGACAATCTTGAGTACATGCATTTGTGCTAAATGATTAAACTGAATGGTTGCATCGAGGCGATTTCTAAACTCGGGTGAAAACAAGCGTTTGATGGCTTGCTCAGAATCACTGGAGTTGTCTTGCTCGGTAAAACCCATGGAATCGCGTGATTGTTCAGCAGCCCCTGCATTGGTGGTCATAATCAGTAAGACATTTCTAAAATCAGTTTCTCTACCATTCGAATCGGTTAGAGTCCCTCTGTCCATGACTTGCAATAAAACATTAAAAATATCAGGGTGGGCTTTTTCAATTTCATCCAATAAAACGATGCTGTGTGGATTTTGATGAACTTTATCCGTTAATAAACCGCCTTCTTCGTGACCAACATAACCAGGAGGAGAACCAATAAGACGAGCAACACTGTGAGACTCCATGTATTCAGACATATCAAAACGTAATAATTTCAAACCTAATAAATGGGACAATTGTTTAACCACTTCAGTCTTACCGACACCCGTTGGTCCTGCAAATAACAAATTGGCAATGGGTTGATCGGCTTTTGCCATACCAGCTCGTGACATTTTAATTGCTGTGGATAAGGTGTTAATCGCTTCATCTTGTCCAAAGATAACCATTTTGAGGTTGCGTTCAATGGACTGTAAGCGTTGAATATCATCACCGTTCAAATCATTGACTGGGATTTTTGCCATGGACGCAACAACTCGCCGAATATCACTTGCGTTTATTGGTGTTTTTTGCAAACCTTTAATGCGTTGCCAAGAACCTGCTTCATCAATGGCATCGATGGCTTTGTCAGGTAAAAATTTATCATTTAGGTAGCGAGAAGTTATTTTGACCGCTTCGGTAATAGACTCATTGCTGTATTTAACATCGTGGTGCGATTCAAATTGGGGCTTTAATCCTTGTAAAATATCGATGGTTTCGCTAACACTGGGTTCTTTAATGTCCACTTTTTGAAAACGGCGTGCCAGTGCACGGTCTTTATCAAAAACACTGCGCGCTTCTTGTGCTGTGGTTGCACCAATGCATCGAAGCTCGCCATTACTCAGGGCGGGTTTGAGCATATTGGATGCATCCATGGTGCCACCCGAAACAGCTCCAGCACCGATAATGGTGTGTATTTCATCAATAAAAAGAATGGAGTGTTCGATATTTTGCACATGTTGAATCACTTTCTTCATGCGTTTTTCAAAATCTCCACGGTATTTTGTGCCTGCTAACATGCTGCCTAAATCCAATGAAAATACAATGGCTTCTTGGATGAGTTCAGGGACTTCTTTATCGACAATGCGTTTAGCAAGACCAGCAGCTACCGCAGTTTTACCCACGCCAGGTTCACCAACCAGCAAAGGGTTGTTTTTTCGGCGACGAAGTAATATTTGGATAACACGCTCTAACTCTTGATGCCGACCAATAAGTGGATCAATTTTGCCAGCAATGGCTTTTTCATTCAGGTTTATTAAATAACTTTCCACTCCATCGGCTTGATCTTCGCTTTCCTCATCGCTATTGTCATAACCATCCATTGGAGCAAAATCACCGTGAGCGATGGTGCTAACAATGTCAAATCGCTCAATGCCTTGTTTGGCAAATAAGAAAACAACATGGCATTCATGTTCCTCAAAGAAAGAAACCAACACACGTTCACCCGTGACAATATCCACCTCAGCGGATTGGCTTGAAAAAATAGCCCTTTGCATGACACGCTGAAAGGCGGTGGTGGGTTGCGGTGTGAAGTCAATATCTTTTGGTAACACCTCGATGTATTGTTCGATGTGTTGTTCAAGTTCTGTTTTTAACAACTCAATATCGCAATCTATTTCTTGCAATACTTTAATGACGTTTGAATTTTTTAACAACCCTAACATCAAATGTTCCATGGTTAAGTATTCGTGGCGATTAAAGATAGCTTGTTGGTAGATGTTGCCGATATTTTTGTCCAGTTCTTTATCTAACATTAGGCTTGCTCCATGACACACAATAAAGGGTGTTGATTTTCTTTGGCGTAGTGGTTGACTTGCAGCATTTTGGTTTCGGCAATTTCATGGGTGAAAATTCCACACAAACCTTTACCGCGCGTATGCACATGCATCATCACCTGAGTAGCGCGTTCTTCATCCATTCGAAAAAATCGCACCAACACATCAATGACAAAATCCATCGGAGTGAAATCATCGTTAATGATTAAAACCTTGTACATGTTTGGCTCTTTGAGCTCTTCCTGGGATTCTTCAAAAACTAGGCTTTGATTGTCCCAAGATAAATCTTTATCAGACATATATTATAATGTTTCGTTTAATTGCTTTAATTTTGAGTTGTTTTTATTATTTTTCAAGATTTAAATAAAAAAATCTCAATGTAATTTGATTTTCACTATTGGGATTTGGGTAATATTTAAGCAAATTGTTTACAAAAGTTTTAATTTAGGCTAACCTTTAACGTTATCTTAACCTAATTTAAATCAAGGAGTTTAACACTATGACACTATTGAATAAAAAATCAATATTAACCGTTGCAATTACCGCAGCATTAACACTGGCAGGTTCGGCATCAGCAACCAATGGTTATTTTGCTCACGCATACTCTCAAACAGAAGCAGGGCTTGCTGGAGCAGGCGTTGCAAAAGCGAAAAATGTCGATTCATTAGCGGGCTCAACCAATCCAGCTAATATGGTTTTTGCTGGGGATCGCATGGATATAGGGCTTGCACTATTTAGCCCGCAACGCGAATACGAAGTCACAGGTAATCCTGCTTTACCAAATGGTTTTGCACCAATTGGAGCGATACCAAGTTGCACACAACCTTCATCACCAACAAACCCGTGTCAATTACCATTTTCTATAGGGCCTGGCAAAATTCAATCAGAAAACACTTTATTTCCAGTACCAAGTTTTGGTTGGAATAAAATGTTATCTGACCGTTCATCTGTAGGTATTATGGTTTACGGTAACGGTGGCATGAATACCGAATACCAAGGTGGCTCTGCTAATGTTTTTAACCCGGGAACAGGTACAATTGTAACAGCTCCAGGTACATTTGGTAATGGTACTTTAGGAATTGATTTAATGCAATTGTTTGTCGCCCCTACTTACTCAATGAAAGTGGGTGAAAACTCTTCAATCGGTGTGAGTTTAATTGGTGTTTTTCAACGTTTTGAAGCTAAAGGTTTGGGTAGCTTTGCAGGAGTGACAAACTTCCCAGAGAGCCTTTCTAATAACGGTTATTCAACATCTTATGGAGCAGGATTTAAAGTAGGATTCAACAGCGCAATTTCCGATAGTATTCGTTTTGGTGCTTCTTATCAATCAAAAATGCGCATGGGCGAATTTGATGAATACAAAGGCTTGTTTGCAGAAAAAGGTGACTTTGATATTCCAGAAACATGGACATTTGGCATCTCAGCGGATGTCGGTGAAAAAGGTGTGTTTGTTGCCGATATCCAACGCATCAATTATTCCGATATTAAGTCAATTGGCAATGACATAACGCCACTAACAGGCGGACAATGTTTTGATGCATTAAACGCATTTTTAATAACAGGTTCTTTAGCTGCATCAGGTCCTGGTTGTGGCGGTGGAAGTAACGGTTTTGGTTTTGGTTACAATGACATGACAATTGTTAAAACCGGTTACGAATGGTCGCAAAGTGATGATTTAATTTTGAGAGTTGGTTACAGTATAACTGATCAACCAATCGAATCATCTGAAGTTATCTTTAACATCTTAGCCCCAGCGGTAATCAAATCACACCTAACAGCAGGCTTTACTAAGCAATTAGCAAGCGGTAACGAAATGACCCTATCATTTATGTACGGTGCTGGTGAAAAGGTTACTGGACCTAACCCATTTGATCCAGGTCAAACTATTTCAATCGACATGAACCAATACCAAGTAGGTTTTACTTATACAAGAAAATAACTTGGATTAAAAAGTAAGTAAAAAAGCCTCAATCTTGAGGCTTTTTTTTTGCAGTCTGTTAAGTACAAGCTTTGAATTCTTAATTGCTTTGTAGGTTGGATTATGCTCGCACAGCTCAATATTTCGATGTTTGTTTGGTCAGAGCAAACAATTGGTAAGTGGGATTTATCCCACTCTAAATTCAACCTTTATAAAAAACCGTCGGTTGAAACCGACAATCCAATAAAAAAAGTTATCGCACAGCGGCACAGCGAACACAGCGAAAAGCAAAAAAAATGCTTGGGTAGGATGGGCCATGCCCATCGGCAGTGTATAAGCTACCTCAGTCTTTAAATTGAGTACCCGGTAAGTGGTTTTTTTCTCACTCTAAATTTTAGCTTTATATATATCTGTCGTTTGAAACCTAAAATCCAATAAAAGAATATATCGCACAGCGGCACAGCGAAAAGCAAAAAACAAATGCTTGGGTAGGATGGGCCATGCCCATCGGCAGTGTATAAACGACCTCAGTCTTTAAATTGAGTATTTGGTAAGTGGGATTTATCCCACTCTAAATTCAACATTTATTAAAAAGCGTCGGTTGAAACCGACAATCCAATAAAAAAAGGTATCGCACAGCGACACAACGGCACAGCGAAAAGCAAAAACCAGATAAGAGCCTATCGTAAGGTGGGTTTACCCACCACAATATTAGCATATTCTAATCTATCCTAAGTTGCTAAAAAAATCTTGACAGATGAAATTGCAAAGATATTATAAAAGAGCAACTTGTTAACGGATATTGCCAAAATTTGACAAAAAGTGAGCTATCCCGCCACGAAAAACGACCGAATTGACCAATGACTTTTAACAACAGTTGCATTTATAAAATTTTTAAACATATTAAAAAATGGAGAAATAAATGAAACATAATAAAATCATAAGTGCTATAGTCATGGCTAGCACAGCACAGCACAGCACAGCACAGCACAGCACAGCACAGCACAGCACAGCACACTTAGACAACTTACCAAACGCATAGTTCAAGTCACAGCATTTACGGTTTCGTGTTTGGTTGTGTTGCCAAGCTTTGTTCAAACGGCAGATGCTCAAACGGGTTGGGACGACAGTATTGATGTTTGGGGTGGATATGATACTTATGATGAGTGTGATTTTTGGGGCTGTGACTCTTCAGTCAATGAACCATGTGATAGTATTGGTTGTGATTCTTCTGGGGATGAAGCAAGTGAAGTACTCCCACCAAATAACAATTACTCTATAAATTACTCAACGGAATACCTTATACATAAAGGAAGAGTTAATAAAATATTCATCAAAAAATATGACTTAAAAAATAATGGAGGCTTATCATGAAAAAGTCAATTATTTTAAAGTCTTTAGGATTGAATAAACTATCATCAACGAGCAATTTATTAAAGAAAACTATGCAAGTAACAGCATTCACGTTCTCTTGTCTGGTTGCATTACCAAGTTTTTTTCAAACAGCTGATGCTAGTGAAGAACCTCTCTGTGGTAATGCAGATGTTGATTGTTATGATGACGGCGAAATATTTGCTTGGGGATCTGGTTCAAATCGACATTGGTCTGATGACATAGACTGGGATTGGGTCATCTATCCAACAGGTGATTATCCTCCTGGATGTGATGAATATGGTTGTGATGGTGGATCAAGTGGAGGGGGTAATAATCCTCCACCACCTCCACCTCCGAATTATGACCCAGTTGTTTGTAATAGCTTATTAAATGGACCTTCAAATCCAAACTATGTATCAGGAAACCCAAATGCCCCTAATTGGTGTTCAACAGATCCAGGACCTGCTATTAATCAAGACTATTCGGGTTTTGTAAGTTCTGAGATATATAATATTCTCCCACGTCAACAAGGGTGTTGGCAAGGTTATTGTGGTCCCGCACAGTATGAATTTCCATTTATGACGGAATCATCTGCTTTAACTGCCATTTCTAATTTTGCAAATGCATATTATACATCTAATGACTATGTTGTATCTAGAAACTTAGTTTGGTCTTTGCTTAGTCTTACATGTGTTGCACCATATTGGGGAGGGTATCAACCTGCAACGCCCGAGCAAACTCAAACCTTTAATGATTGTATTCATTCACAATTTGATTTTATGATGTCGATGGCTCCTGAAACTGGGTATAACTCTCAATGGAGATTGGGTTTGAGCTATAATATTCCTTGGGGTGGTTCAATATCTTTGAATGTGGGAAACAATACGCAGTTTAGAAATTGGACATCTAAATTAATTACTAAAGTTTCAAAGGCGAGTAGATGTCATACATGGTACCAAGCTCTAGATGCTGCTAATTGTCCAACACCATAGGAGAACAATATGAAATATATAAAAATAATAGCCGTTATTGCAATTTTGATTATTATGGTTGTAGGGTATAATACTATTGAAACTAATAAGTATAAGAATGATAATGTTCAATTACCTGAAAAAGTAATAAATAAAGACTTAGTTTCGGTTAGTAAAAAGAAAAAAGAAATAATCAATGATATATCTACATTATCAGAAGATGAACAATCTGTTGTTGACATTATCAAACCAATAAATGAGACATTATTATTAAATAATTGGGAATCTGAGTATGGTTGTTATAAGGGTAATGTAAATCTTGCAGGTGATGTTAATTGTAAAAATTCTTTTTTGACAGCCTCTTCTTTTGATGAGGCTATTTGGATGCAAAGACAAGGTTATCCACGTAATTCAAGCCTTGAGCTATTGAATCATCCTGAAGAAATAAAAATACTTGAAAGTTTAGCTTTTAAAAATAAATATATTCCAGCAATGTCAGTATTAGCCGTTAAATATTTAGAGAATCAAGATTTGGAAAAAGCCAAGCTCATTGGAACTTATCTTACAGCATATTCAAAGTCTAGTTCATTTTCACATAAAATTTATGGGGAGTCCTTGTTAGCAAATAATGATTTATATTATGGTTTATATAATATAAAAATTGCTTCAATATTAGGTGATAATGAGGCTCAGTATGTTTTTAACAGGTATTTACCAACAAATGGGAATATAGCTTTAGAGGCGATTGATAGGGCTTATATATATATGAGTCATGAGTTTGGATTAGCAGAAGATTATCCCACTGACCCAAGACCAATAAGTGGTGATGGAGACTAAGGTAAGCAGAAAAAAAACAGGGCAACTCACTGATTCAAAAATCGAGAATTGCCCTGTTTTTACACCGATTAAAATCACTGATGAAATCATCGATTATTTGCGGGTTGATGAGAGCGTTAAACTAAAACCACTTAGCTTTGCTGGTGGTTTTTTAAACCTGTATTTACTCAAGTTTTTAGCAGGGGATAAAAACACCTCTAGCGGTTTTGCTGATTGTGCCATTGATGAATTGTATCTGTGGGCTGGTGCACGCGTGGGCTCGAATCGCTTTGTGAAAACTGTCTGTTCGGCTGTGGCTCGATTTAACAATGGTCTTGAGGCGTTGAGTCAAAACTCAAGACTAACCCTTGATGAGTTAATCGCCATCAATACCCGTTTGCGACCCAAAAAGCACAATTACGGTATCCGAACTAGCAACATGCGAGCAGGCAACCCAAAGACCAATCCCAATGCGTTTTATTGCATTGGCCCACAGTTGGTTATGGAGTATATGCAGGATTTTCTAAAATTTTACACTAATGATGACCAAACCATTGGTAAAGGTTTATTTGCCTTGCTGCAGTTCATCTTTATTCACCCATTTCGTGATGGCAATGGTCGATTATCACGTTTGCTATTAATCCATAGCGTGCAAAAAAAGCACGGCTTAATATTTGCCTGTTTATTAGCAATCTACCTTAAAAACATTGATAAAAAAGAATACCATCAATGCATGAAACACTACCGTGAAGGCAATATTGACCCGTTAAAACACTTCCACGAAAAAGCCATTAACTGGACGTGCAAAAGTTATGAGGAAATTAATGGATTGCTATCGGCGTATGAAGAACTAGTCGGTAAAGAAAAAGTTCAAGCGGATGAAATTTACAGTCAAATTGTTGTGAAAATTCCAAAAAACAGCAAACACAAAATAGACCCAAGTGTTTTTCAACCTCAAGTCACTAAAGGTCAATATAAAATATACCTCAATACCGCTTTGCTCAATGCCTTAAATCAATTCGATTATTACCTGCGTTTTGAATTGCGCAGTTGTATGGCTTATTAACCAGTTGCATTGATGAATTTATAATCATTCTCAAAACCTCAAACTCGGATCGCCGAGTAAATTCCAGTTAATCCTTAAATCATCATTCGGTTGCAGTTGTTGTTTGCTGGTTAATATGGCTTTGCCTAGGGTTTGACCTTGGTTGTACATTTGCTCTAAGACAGTGACATTCATCCTTTGGTTGCTTTGGTAAAACCCCAGCACCATGGCTCCGTGTATGGCAACGGCTCCGTATTCTCCAGAAAACAACCATTGGTGTGCCAAAGTGTTAATACTGGGCGATTGGTAATAGGTGGTGTAACAGCTTAATGGCGATAAAAGCGTTGGGTTATTGCTGTTGTTAAAATCACTGATGTGCTGCGACTTGATAATGCCTTGATAAGCCCAAGAAGTGGGAGAGCCATGTCCATCAAAAATTATGTTGTCCATGCCATTATTGACCTGTTGTATGATGTCACTGCGTGCATTAATAATTGGGCTTGGATCATTTGCATTGAGGTAATCATCTATAAAAACACGCGAGATAAGGTTTGGGTTTAAGCTTAAATCGTGAGCAATGGAGTCTACTTGTCCTGCAAAGTCGGTGTTGTTGGTGTCTTTTTGTTCGGCAATCAAAAGCGTGTTGTTTTCTGTCTTTGGATGGCTTTGTTGCCATTGTAAGGTTTTGTTTACAATGTGAGATAGGTCTTGAATGGTTCTTACTGGCCAACGCCCTAATGCATAATCTGGTTGTAAATCATGGTTGATGTCGGTATAGGGATAGTCTGTGGGCGCGTAGTTGATTTGCGTACTTGTTTGGCGGTAGTTGGTTGGAATAAAGCTTATGGCGTTGTTGTTTAAATAATCGTTATAATCATAAGTTTGTCCACCGACTAACAAGACATACTCAAATGGGTTTTGTTGAAATGCATCTTCAAGAAACAGCTGTAAAGCTTTTGGTGTTTCATGCCCATAACCGTATTGTTGTACTATGTCAGCCCAATTAATAATTTCTGTGGTATAGCCTAGGGCTTGTTTTGATGCACTAAAGTTCTGTAAGTCATTGTTAATAAAGTTGGGGTGAGCGATTATTAAGTAGTTTGCCTGATTGGTTTTAATTGCTGGCAATGATGGTGCTTCAATTGATGAGGGTCGTAGCAGTTGATTTTCTGTTGCTATCCAATAGTGATTAAGATTAGTGGAGTTAATGCCTGTTAATAGAAAGTTATTGGCAGTTGTGACTTCAAAACCACTTTCAAATAGGACATCACGATTTAGATGATTGGTGGGTATTGGTAATGAATATAAATCACCAATGCTGTTTTCTGCATAAGCAATTAAATCTTGAGTGGAAAAGCCTGAGAGTGAAAATCGGGTATTTTGTTGCTTGTGGTTAAATTCAAGCACGTCATTGGATGCCACTAAGTTTCTTGTATAAGTTAAGTTAAATTTATCAAAATAGACTAAATCAGCCGCAAAACCAGTGTCATTGACCAACTCAAAGGTGAGGGTGTTTGTTCCATGATTCAGTAGCTGACCATTGATAGTTGTGGTTATATCCCATTTAAACAGCCCATCATGTCTTTGGTCGTAGAGGGTGTGTTGATTAATTAATACTTTGAGGTGGTGATCGGGATTTGTCTGTGGGTTGCCTGCAAAGTTGGTTAAGCCTAGCATTGTTAAGTTTAACGTTAAATCGTGTTGCAATTGCACGGTTTCATCCAAGTTAAAATCAATGCTGTAGGAGTCGCCATTACCTGCGTTATAAAGAAGTTTTTCGAACCACGGGTCTTCATAAGTGCTAGCAAGGCTGTAGGTGAGATTTTGGTCTCTTTTTACGGTTTTGCGGTAATTTCTGGTTATTGACTGGGGATTAATGTTTGTGTTAATTGAGGGTTCTTTGACCAGCAATGGGTTTATGCTTAACTGATAGACAGAGTAATCAAGGTATAATGAATCCTGAGGGCTTAATTGGCCAACAAAAAAATCAATGTGTTTTTGACCTGTTTTAGGATTTGTTTGTATGTTTCTGGCAATAGCGTTACCTTTGTGTGACACAGCAATATCAGAATTTGGATAGGCAGCAAGGTCAAGTCCAAAAGGCAATAAATCAGATTGATAAACACGCATTAAGCCTGTTTCTCTGCTTTGGATGTTGATTGTAATTGCATTGTTGTTGGCTTGTTTATTAGTGGGAGTTTTGTGATTTAATTGTTTGTTTTCTTGCAGTATCTGCGACCAATTAATTTTTTGTGGTTGTGGTTTCGTGCCGTAGGATTTGTTTAAATCATAACTGCGGTAAAAGTCTTCTTTACCATTTGTATTAACCGTGGATAATTGAAATTGAGTGATTTCTTCATCGAGTTTAATGATTTGACTGTATTCGAGTGGAGTTAAGCTGTTAATGGCTTTTGAGGGAATTAAGTTGTTATTGATTTTGTTCCAATTATTTGATTTATTCAATACCCAAATATTATAACCAAGGTTAAAGTTTTCAGATTCACTTACCCAATTAATGGATAAGCGGTCACCAGTTAATGTAGAATTTATAAAGGCAATGGTCACATCAAAGGTTTCTTCTGGACCAAAGGTTGAAGTCACAGAATTTACGGAACATTGTGCACTAACCATGGAGATATTCGCGGTATTAAAAGTTTGCCACGTGACACCTGCATTTGTGCTGTACTGCATTGTGGCGCCACCATCACAACACGGTTCGTAGCCGATAAAACGCATTTTGTGGTAACCAACAGAGAGTATTTGTGTGCCGTAAAGGATGTCTTGGTCAGTAGTGTAATTTGCCCAGCTATAGCCCCACCACATATCATCAGCAGTACCGGGAGGATCCCATAATTCATCTACTAAAGTATTGTCAACATAGATGCTGCCTCCATTTCCGCTGTCACCTCCGTATCTAAATTCCCAAGTAGTGGCGACTGTGGACTCAAAGAAAAACTCAGTAGTGTATATTATGTCAGTGCCACTTCCTCCAGCAATAGTTCCAGCATTGTCTTTGTTAGTGTAATCTGTAAAGTGGGTGCAGCCATAACCAGCAACACCATCAGCAGTGGCTTCAAATGTAGAATCTGCTGAGGCTTGATTGGCAGGATCAAAGGTGGAATTTTTTGAATGATACTTTACGCCACTTTGAGAAAATGTAGTGCTAGCATTCGAAGTTGTAGAAGCTGCAGCATTGTCATAATAAAAATTTATGTCTCGACTTCCAGCAGCAGCAATTGCAGGGACACTAACCCAAATGATGGCTGTCATGCCGATAGCATCATAGTCTTCAAGAAAATGCGGAATTAAAGTTAAATCATCGCTGTCAACAAAGCGAATATCATCACCATTATTAGCCCATACAAAATTCGGTGCATTGGTTGTGTTTATAGTGAGTTTGACTTCGTAGTTGGAGACGGCAGTGGCCGATGTATTGTTGACAGTTATTGGTGCCTTGTGATTCCAATTGTTATTCCACCATGCAAAGACATTTGTTGATATTGTCAGTAATAGCAAAGATAGTATTTTAAACTTTAAAAAGTAGGTTTTCATATTTATACTCAGTGTGGTTGAGACAACATTAATTTCTATTATATGGTAATCAGTATTAAATTACACAATAAATTGTATAATTTTAAATATATTATAGAGCGACTATCTCAACTCTTGAAAGTCATAAAAAGGTAAAAAAAGTCCATTCAGCGGTACAATATAAAAAATATTGAACTTTGTTAGGCTTATTTACCACTATTTTAGCATTTTTTTTAATCATTTCACAATTATTAGAGTTTTTATACAGAGTTGATTTGTTAAGTTAAATGTTAGTAAATGTGGGAAAAATGCAAGAAAATATGGTTTTTATGATAATTTTTAGTGCATGTTTGACAATTCAGGTTAATTAAGTTAATTTATCCAAAATAAATTTAATATAAAAACTTTTAAGAGAGGGTAAGTAAGAGAATGAGTAAGAAATTTTTAGTATTTTTAATGGTGTTTTCATCCTATGCAATAGCAGCTAGCAAACCGTCTGTCACGCCACCAATGGCACCAAGAGGTGGAGCTTTAGCAATTCCTGATGATGGTTATGATGGCACTACTGGGGCAGCGTCCATGGCATGTTTGACTGTAGCAGGTCCTGGAGGCACTATTAACGACATGAATGTTGATATTGATTTAGAACATACATGGGCAGGGGATTTAGTGATAAAAGTTATTGCTCCTGATACAACGACATTAACCTTACAAAGTCGAGCAGGATTTGCAGAACCTGCAGATGATGGCACTGGTGGTTTTGGAGATAGCAGTGATTACCAAGCAGGTACTATTATAAATTTTGCTAACAGTGGTGCAACATCTGCTGAAGATGCGGGTTCTACAATTCCAGGTGGTGACTTTATTTGTGCTACAGATGGTCTTTGTAGCTATTCACCTGCACCAGGTGCTGGTCCAGGAACAGACTTCACTGACTTTGTTGGAATGGACTCGACAGGTAATTGGCAAGTTTGTGTAGGCGATTCAGGTGGTGGGGATACAGGTAACTTCATTTCAGCCGCTATTAATTTTGATGTTGGTGCTCCACCTCCAGTACTGGCAGCTCCAACGCAAGTTCCATCATTGTCTTTTTATGGAATTATTTTGATGATGGGTTTGTTAATCGTCATGATGGTTTACAGACAAAAACGCAGAGCATAAAGAAATAAAATGTCAGACTAAGCGAAAGTTTTTCTGGCATTAGTTGAATTTCAAATAAACCTGTCTATTGATAAAAAATAGACAGGTTTTTTTATGTCATTGATTGGTGTCTAAATTTAGCCTATATGCTAACTAAATATACATCTTTATGTAATCCTTAAGAAGAACATATAATCTTATTATAAGTATTAATAGTCAACTCAGGTATATTAAACTCTTCAGTTTTTTGTGAAGCTGACCATTTAATTTTTATAGTTTCATAGCTATTGGTATTATAAAATAATATTCTGGCATCGATTGATGATGCATAACTGCCATCGGCATGAACGGTTCGATAAAGAGAGTTGTTTTTGTTGTCAGTTATTTGCAGTTTTGCCCCATAATCAATTCTGTTTTTACAAACAGGGATAATTCCTATCCATTGTTTAGGGTTAGAGTTATTAAGAATAACAGTTAAGTATTGATTATTGTTGTTGATAACAAAGTCATAGTCGCCATCGTTATCAAAAT
This sequence comes from uncultured Alcanivoracaceae bacterium, assembly GCA_947311585.1. GTDB lineage: Bacteria > Pseudomonadota > Gammaproteobacteria > Xanthomonadales > Marinicellaceae > NORP309. The sequence goes on from CAMZLQ010000082.1 coordinate 17,044, forward strand.
CAACAGGTGCTAAACCTCGCCCAACTCTTAAGTTTAAATCATTAGATATGCTTGTATCAAATCTAAAGTCTAGTCTTCCTAAATTATACCAAAACTGAATTGCTTCTCCTAAAAGCCTATTATTTGTTAGTGACTTGTCGTATTGAGTTGAACCATTGACCGTAATAATATCCAAATTATTGTCAGCATTATAGTCAATCAAAAGTGTACCAAATCCAGTAACAGGCCTAACATTTTTTACTAGTTTCAATGATGCTGTTTTGTCTGTAAATATCCCCTTTTTATTAAGATAAAAGGTGTTGGTTTCTCCTTTGAAGTGAGTCACGTATAAGTCAGAATAACCATTATTATCGACATCACCGATAGCTATACCCATACTTGCTTCAGATGAACCCATTAAATTAAAAGCTGCACCACTGATTTTTGCACTGTCTTTGGAGAGTTTTCCATTAACGTTATAAAACAACTGATTAGCTACGCCATCATTGGCTAAATAGATGTCGACCCAACCGTTATTGTCAAAATCATCTGCAACAACGCCAAGACCTGGAGAAACATCACCCAAATTTTTATCAATTTGTTTTAAATCAAAAGAGATTCCATTTTTGTTGATGAGTAATAGATCAGATAATTCCTGATAAGATTTTGGCGGGCAATAATCTCTGTCTCCATTTGCAGATTTACACTGTGCAACTATTGAGTCATCAACATAATTAGTCACCCAAGCATCGAGAAACCCATCTCTATCAATATCAAACCAACTTGCCCCAGTATAAAATTGTTTTCCTTTAGAAGTGGAAATCATAGGAGATTGAACAAACTTACCATTACCTTGATTAAGCCATAAGGATAATTTGTTTTTACCACCCACGAGTAAATCAGTATACCCATTGTTATCAACATCTGCTGCGGATGCAAAAATCAAATAATCCAAACCTTGCAAACCAGCAGATTGTGTCACATCTGTAAATTTCATTTGATTGTTATTATAAAGTTTGGAATAACCGATACTGGAGCCATATTGTGGAATAAATACATCCATATCGCCATCATTATCATAATCTAAAATTGCCACACCAGAACCCAGTGGCTCGTAAATAGAAAACTCATCTGAAAAAGCCGCATCGTGTTTAAAGTCTAACCCAAATACCGCACCGTTTAATACCGTTAATATGCTTTTTGCATCGTTTTGAGGTTTTGTTTTTTCCTCATTGCCAGGTTCGTTTTGAGAGCAGGCGGTTAAAAAAACAATTGTTATTAGTAGGTAATATTTACGACTCATTAAAAATCTCATTGCCAAGAAACCCAATTTTTTTAATTTCATTATAATGTTCCATAAATTTTTGTTCTAATTGTTTCGACCAGCTTGTAGAAAATTGTTTTAAAAGGTTGAGGGCTTCATTTTGGGTTATATTATTGTATTTAACCTTCAATAGGACAAAGTTAATGGCTAGCTTCGGGGAAAGGTTTAATTGTGCAAAAAGTTGCTCTTCTATCTTTTTATATTTATTGTTATCGAGAGTGAAATTTTGCAATAATAGTTGCAATAGTAATTGGTGTATATTTTCTAAGTTTGAACCTTGGTTAATCCATTGCATTATTTCATTCATTGCTTCTAAGTATTTATTTTGCATCGACAGGCTCATAATAAAGGCTTTACGTACTTTATCATTAGAAATATTCTGTTTTAAAAGTTTGCTTAAAAGCAGTTCTGCTTCATGAGGTTTATTGAGGCGAATTTTAATACTGGCAAGATTCAACGTTGCTTTTACATTAAGGGGTTGAATGTTAAGTGCATTTGAAAAAAAATACTCAGCTCTATCAAGTTTATTTTGTTTCAACATAACAATACCCAGATTGACAGATGTTTTGACATTCTCTGGCTTCAACTCAAGCGATTTTAAATAGGCTTTTTGAGCTCTGGTCAGGTCGTTCATTCGGAAGTACATGCTACCAAGATTAAGGTAGCTTCTATCGTTGTCGGGTTCTAATTCAATAAGTTTCAATAATAACTCGGTGGCTTTAGCAACCCTTTTTTGGCTTATCAAGGCCTTAATATCCATTTTTAATGAAGCAACAGGATTTCCCAAAAGTTGTTTTTTTTCTGTAAAATGGTTTGGAAATTGTAACCGAGCATTGCTGTGTTCAATGGTGTGTTTTTTTGCCAGTTCATACTCGCCGCATTGGCGATAAGCACTGGCTAATGGAGCATTGAATTGTTTATATTGAGGCAGCAGCTTTATTAATTCTTTGTAGTTTTGGATGGCTTTTTTGCAGTTGTTATTAAGTAGGTATAATTGCGCCTGTATATATTTGCTCTGAACATTATTTGATTGAATTTGGTTAATGCGATTAAGTGTTTTTTGCGCCTTGTCAAACTCCCCCAAGCTAATCATCATTTCAGTTCTCAATAAATAAAACAATACTTTATCAGAATTATTGGCCCTCGATAAACCAGCTATTATGTGTTTATCTGCTTGTTTATAAGCTTCTTTTTTGATGGCAATTTGTGCTAAATAATAGTCATAATCAGGCAATAATGATTTTTGAGACAATAATGTTAAAAACTTTTGACTTAGAGATAATTCACCGTGCGAAAAAAAGATTAAAGCCACTTGCTCAAGAGCTTTTTCAGAAAAGCCACTGTTGTCTATTTCCTCCAACAGTTTCGCTATTTTTTTTTGTGAATATTTATCCCACAATTGCCTATCAACTGTCTTTGCATCATTGATTAAAGACTTTGTTTGGTTGTTTTCCTGACAACTTGATAAAAATAGAATTAAAATTAAAGTTAAGAAAACAATCTTTAAATGTATGGTTTGAGTATTATGATTAAGCATGAGAGTCATAAAAAAGTGGACTAAAATAATGTTGACTTACTATATATTAGAGACCTTTGCATAATTCTGGGATGATGGAAAAAAGAATGAAAAAAGCTCCAATCAAGGAAAAAAATGAGTCAAATAGCCCGCTATTTGCGAATTTTTTAACGCAGAGTGGTGTTTTTTGCAACTTTTTAACACGTTCCACGAGTTATGAAAAGGTCTCTATTATAATACAATACATGAAATCCTGCATTCAATTTTCAACCATTTTCAGTAAACTGTCTTATCACTATTGTGAGTGGAGGTATTTTAGTCTTGATTAGTAAATTGTCCTATTTTATCCCACGCTTTTTGGGGTAATTGTGGGTCAATTTGATGACCGCCACTAAATTCATTAATCCATAGGTTTTGATTATCAACCCAGCCTGCATTGATAAATACTTGATGATTAGAACGGGATAAATTGCGTAAGTTTGGGCCAGATGTGTCAAATGCACCGACAGAAATATAAACGGGGATTTTTCGAGCGGCATTAAAGGGAGTGCTAGTTCCTGCAAAGGCTTCCAAAACTCCTGCACTAACCGTATAAGCTGCAAATTCTTGGGAGTTATAGAGCATTAGTGCATGCATTATATGACCTCCTGCTGAAAATCCATGTCCATAAACTCGATTTTTTTCGATATTGTAGTATCGGTACATGTCCTTTAAAATTAAATTAAGAATAGCCACATCTCTATCTGGTACCCAACCTCCCCCCAATTCTCCAGTGGCAGCTTGAGCCACTACAATAAAGTCATTGGCATCGGCAGTTGGCCGCCAAAAATCGCGCATGGCTTTGGCATTGCTTGGGGCTGTACCAGCACCAGCTGCTCCATGCCAAGTAAACAAAAGAGGCATGGGATTATTGGGCGTGTAACTCGGAGGAATAGAAATGTAATAGGTGTAATGGTTGCCATTGTAAGTGACATGACGGTTAAATACTCCTGGGTAGGCACCGCGTTTACCACCACTGGGTTGCGATACGGTCTGAAAAGTGGCACTAAAAATGGTGTCGTTTTCAGCAGCTCTTCCAAAACACGAATAAGATAAAATAACGAGTAATAGAATAAAGCTTAAGCCTGTATTCGTTGTCACTCTAGCTAGTTTGTATTTTTTTGCGTTTAAAATCATTAACTCATAATAACATTTTTGTTAAAGACCTGCAGGTATTTTTTTTCATCAATATTAAGTTTAAGGTGTTTTATGATTCTTTTTCCAATCGTGTCACTTTACGATAAGCCTTGGGCAATAAACTGCCGCGTTTGGCGCGATAACCTAAGAAGTTTTGTAAGTCATTCCACTTGATGCGGATATATTTTTTGCCTACCCATACGAGGAATGATTGGTTTTCACTGAGCACTAACATATCAACCATGGTTTCATCGCCTGCTTTTAATAACTTCGGCGGAATATTAATCATCTTATTGCCTTTGCCTTTGGCTAGATGTGGCAACTCGTGGGCAGGAAATGCCAACAAGTGACCAGCCGAAGTGGTACAAACGATAAAGTCTTCATCGACATTATTAAGCACTTTGGGTGGCAGTGTTGTGAAATCACCTTTTGGTACAGATATGGCGTGTTTACCTGCTTTTACTTTGGAGTATAGGTTTTCCATCTCAGTGATGAAACCATAACCCGCTGAGGATGCCATTAATAATAGGGTGTCGGGTTTTTCACAAATTGTTGCGACAAATTGTGAATCTTCTGGCAACTTAAACTTGGTGGTTAACGCCTCGCCTTGACCGCGCGCTGATGGCAAAGTGTGAGATAGCAAAGAAAACGCACGACCATAATTACTCAAGAAAACGGCATTAAGATTGGTGCGTCCATAAGCATGATGTGCGTATTCGTCACCTGATTTAAAGTTTAACTTAGTGACATCAATATCATGTCCTTTTGCAGCACGCACCCATCCAGCTTTGGATAAAATAATGGTGTTTGGCTCATTGGGTACTAAGGATGTTTCGTCAAAGACTTTGGCTGCGGCTCGATCAACAATGGGAGAACGGCGGGCATCGCCGTGTAATTCTGTTTCTTCCATGATTTCTGTTTTGATGAGCTTCTTTAACTTCGCACGTGACATCAAGATGCCAGCGATTTTATCACGCTCTGCCATCAATTCCATTTGCTCGGTACGGATTTTCATCTCTTCGAGTTTGGCTAAATTACGCAATTTTGTTTCTAAAATGGCTTCGGCTTGAATTTCTGATAGTTTAAATGTTTCAATCAACGACTCTTTGGGATTATCTTCTTCGCGGATAATGCGAATCACTTCATCCAAATCCAAATAAGCAATCAATAAACCTTCTAAAATATGCAAACGAGCATCGACCTTATCCAGTCTGGTTTGTAAGCGCCTACGAACGGTTTCGGTTCTAAAGGTTAACCATTCTGTTAAAATCATCTTCAGGTTTTTAACTTGTGGACGTTTGTCCAAGCCAATCATGTTAAGGTTGACACGAAAAGATTTTTCTAAATCTGTAGTCACATATAAATGACTCATTAAGCCTTCATAATCAATCCGGTTAGAGCGTGGAATAATCACCAGCCTAAACGGATTTTCATGATCCGATTCATCCCGTAAATCCTCAACCATGGGCAATTTTTTGGCGCGCATTTGGTTGGCAATTTGTTCTAAAATTTTGGCTGGACTGGCCTGATGTGGCAAAGCAGTGATAACAATGTTTTTATCTTCACGCGAATGCACGCAACGCATACGAATACTGCCCGTGCCTTTGGTGTACATTTCCACAATGTCTTTGCGCGGTGTAATGATTTCTGCAAAAGTCGGGTAATCAGGACCTTGAATATGCTGACATAAATCTTCAATGCTCGAATCAGGGTGATCCAACAACTGAA
>CAMZLQ010000083.1 GCA_947311585.1 uncultured Alcanivoracaceae bacterium
AAATCATACAAGCGCCTGCCTTCGTGATGCAAGGCAGAATACATCGGTGGTATTTGTTTGATGTCACCAGTTAAGGCATCACAAGCGGTTTGAATTTCTTCGTCAGTGAGCTTTGTTTTATCTGATGTTTTGGTGATTGTTCCAGTGGCATCGCCAGTATCTGTTTGGCTCCCAATTATGCATTCGGCGATATAAGTTTTATCGGCATTGAGCATCAGTCCAGCTACCTTTGTGGCATCACCAAAGCAACAAGGTAACAAGCCTGTTGCCATTGGATCAAGTGATCCTGTATGACCTGCTTTTTTGGCATTAAATATTCGGCGAACTTTTTGTAAGGCAAGATTTGAGGTGATGCCTTTGGGTTTGTTGAGTAAAAAAATGCCATGAACATCTTGCCATTGACTGCGTGGTTTACTCACTTTAGTTTTACCTGAGTTGTTTTATTCTTCTTCAAAACCAGGGTCGGTTTCGCGTGCTTTGCTGATAAGTGACTCTAAGTTGGCACCACGCTCTAGTGACTCATCGTAGATAAATCGTAACTCGGGTACTTTTCTTGCGCGAATCTTGCTGGCTAAAACTGATCGAATAAATGGTGCATTTTCTTTGAGTGTTGCCAGTGCCTCTTTTTGTTGTTCTGGGAAAAGTGTGTTGAAATAAACTTTAGCAACAGATAAGTCTTTGGTCACATCCACATCTGAGATAGCAACGTGCTTGAGTTCTTCTTCGTATTCAAATTGTTCACGCACAACTACTGCGACTATGCGCAGTATTTGTGCGGACATTCTATCTGATCGTGTAAACTCTCTAAAGGCCATGTTAATAATTCCTATTAATCAAGTGTCTTTTTGACTTCAACACGTTCATAACATTCAATTTCATCACCAGCGACAATATCATGATAGCCTTTAACGCCAATACCGCATTCGGTGCCTGATTTAACTTCTTTTACATCGTCTTTATGGCGACGTAGGGATTCGAGTTCGCCTTCGAATATAACCACATTATCTCGCAAAACGCGTATCGGGTTATCGCGTTTCACACTTCCTTCCAAGATGATGCAACCTGCAATAGAACCAAATTTAGATGACCTAAAGACATCTTTAACTTCCGCTGTTCCGACAATCACTTCTTTGGTTTCTGTTCCTAAGAAACCAGTAATAGCCGCTTTTATATTATCAATGGCTTCGTAAATAATACTAAAATAATGCAAGTCCAAATCATGTTGCTTAATCACTTCACGTGCGGCTTTATCCGCTCGAACATTAAAGCCAATAATAATGGCTTTAGCAGAAACAGCCAATTGTGCATCGGCATTGGTGATTCCACCCACACCTGTTGAGATAGCACGAACTTCCACATCGTCATTGCCAATCATGGTTAAGGATTCTTTCAATGCTTCAACACTGCCTTGCACATCGGCTTTAATGAGTAAGTTAACAACTAACTTCTCTTTTTTGCCCATGCCCGACATAAGGGCTTCGAGTTTCGCGGCTTGCTGTTCTTTTAAGCGTTTATCTCGTTCGAGTGCTTTTCTTTCTGCTGCTGCTTCTTTGGCTCGTTTTTCATTTTTAACGACAATAAAATCTTCACCAGCAATTGGTACGCCAGATAAACCTTGTATAACTACAGGAATAGATGGACCTGCTGATTCGACTTCTTCATCAAGTTCATTAAGTATGCGTCTGGCACGACCAAATTGTTCGCCACTTAAAACCATGTCGCCTTTTTTCAAAGTTCCTGATTTAACCAGTACAGTGGCAACAGGGCCGCGTCCTTTATCAAGACTTGATTCAACAACAATGCCTTTGGCAGGTTTGTCGACAACCGCTTTGAGTTCCATTAATTCAGCTTGTAAGTTGATGGCTTCTAGTAAGTCATCAATGCCTTGACCTGTTTTGGCAGATACTGGGATAAATTGCGTATCTCCACCCCAATCATCTGGAATAACTTCATGGTTAGCTAAGTCTTGTTTGGCTTTGTCAATGCTGGCACCCTGTAAATCCATTTTATTGACTGCAACAATAATTGGAACACCTGCGGCTTTTGAATGTTTTACCGCTTCAATTGTTTGTGGCATAACACCATCATTGGCGGCAACAACTAAAATAACAATGTCAGTTGCCTTCGCGCCACGTTGACGCATGGCAGTAAATGCAGCATGACCTGGTGTGTCAATAAAAGAAATAATGCCTTGATCAGTTTTTACGTGATAGGCACCAATGTGTTGGGTGATACCGCCTGCTTCTTTATCTGTTACTTTGGTTTTTCTTATGTAATCAAGTAAGGAGGTTTTTCCATGATCAACATGCCCCATTACCGTAACTACAGGAGGTCTTGGTTCTGCATTTTCATCAGTTTCATCATCGTGAGATTGCGAATGAATCTCTTCCGCAATCGTCTTAGTTTCAATCAGTTCAACCTTGTGCCCCATTTCTTCGACTACCAAAACAGCAGTATCTTGATCTAATGATTGGTTGATAGTTACCATCATGCCCATGCCCATCAATTCTTTTATGACATCGCCTGATTTTATGGTTAAACCTTTTGCCAATTCGGCTACCGTTATATTTTCACCTATTTTAACAGTCTTAATTTGATCAGCAACAGGTTTAGTAAAACCATGCTTTTCAGCTTTTTTAAATGATGGCTTAAGTTGGTGATTACCTCGACCACCTTTAACATGCAATTGTTTTCTACCGTATTTGTTTTGGTTGTTGCGGTTACCACGACCACGAGAGTTGTTGTTTGGTGGATTATTGTTTGTATTGGCATTGGCAGTATTCGTGTTTCTATTAGTGTTGCTAGTGCCACGGTTTTGTTTTTCTTCTCTTGCCGCTTTTTCTTTACGTCTTTTTTCAACAGCAGCCATCACTTGTCGCTGAACCTGTTCTTCCCTGAGGTTTGCCGCAATTTGTTCTTCTGTTAGTTCAACTTTTTTAGGCTCCTCTTTAACAACTTCTTCTTTGGGAACGTCTGTTTTAGAAGACTCTTCAAGGGGTACTTCGCTTGCTTCTTGTGCTTTTTCAGCTGCAAGTTGAAGCTCTTTTTCAGCTAACTCTTTTTTGGTCAGTTCTTCATGTTCTTGTTGTTTTTTAAATTCTTCCTGCTCTTTGATTTTATCTTCGGCAGCCAGTTCTTGTTTTCTTGCTTCAAGCGCTTTTTGTGCTTCTAATCTATCCTTTGCAATAGCATCCAACTCATCGGCATTTGGTTTTTTGAAGGTTCTTTTCTTTCTGACTTCAATGTTAACTGTTTTTGTTTTTGCACGTATGCCTGTGCCACTTGAAACTTTCAGAGTGCCAAGTGTTTTGCGTTTAAGAACAACCTTTTTACGCGGCGATTGATCTTGCTTATCTTTGCCATGAGAGTTACGCAAATAGGCAAGAAGCAATCTCTTGTCATCGTTGCTAATGGCATCATCAGCATTTTTTGCAGAAATACCTGCACTTTCCAATTGACCTAATAGTGTGTCAAGCGGAACATTCAATACTTCTGCTAATTGTTTTACTGTTACTTCAGACATTTAAGAACCTCTAATAATTTCTTTTATTCTTCTTCAAACCAAAAACGACGGGCTTCCATAATTAACTCGCCTGCTTGTTCTTGTGTTAAGTCACTGATTTCCATCAATTCATCGGTTGCCAGATCTGCCAAATCATCGCGTGTAATAATGCTTTTAGTGGCAATGGCATACGCTAATTTATCATTCATTCCTTTTAATTTTAACAAATCGTCCGATGGTTTTGAGCCTTCAAGCTTTTCCTCATTGGATATTAACTGAGTCAGTAAGGCGTCTCGAGCTCTTTGGCGAAGTTCGGCAACAATGTCTTCGTCAAAGCCTTCAACTGACAACAACTCAGATTCTTCAACATAAGCAATTTCTTCAACAGAACTAAAGCCTTCTTGAACCAATAAAACGGACATATCTTCGTCAATATCCAGTTTTTCCATAAAATCAGAAACAAACTTCATGGCTTCTTCTTGCCCTTTTTCACTGGCCTCTTCAGCAGTCATCACGTTGATATTCCAACCTGTTAACTCTGAGGCAAGACGTACATTTTGCCCTCCACGACCTATGGCTTGTGATAATTTATCCTCGGCAACAGCCACATCAATACTGTGGCGTTCTTCATCAACAACAATGGATTCGATTTCAGCAGGCGCCATTGCATTAATAGCAAAAACAGCTGGGTCTTCATCCCATAATATTATATCAATGCGTTCGCCACCAAGCTCATTTGAGACAGACATAACACGTGAGCCTCTCATGCCAACACAGGCTCCAATTGGATCTAATTTTGGATCACTTGAAAAAACGGCTATCTTAGCACGAAATCCAGGGTCTCTGGCAGCGCCTTTTATTTCAATAAGGTTTTGGTCAATCTCAGGCACTTCTACCTTGAAAAGTTCAACTAAAAATTCAGGGGCTCCGCGTGACAGCGTTAAGAGCGGGCCTCTGTTTTCAGTGTTGACTTCTATCAACATTCCTCGAAGTCTATCACCGCGACGTACATTTTCACGTGGTATGCCGTGGTTTCTTGGAATAATGGCTTCAACTTTATTGCCTAAATCAAGAAAGATATGACCACGATCTGCTCTTTTGACTACACCGTTTAATATTTCACCAACTCTGTCTTCAAAGCGTTCCACCACTTGCATCCGTTCGGCTTCGCGGACTTTTTGCAAAATCACTTGTTTAGCTGTTTGCGCGGCAATTCGTCCAAATTCAATGGACTCCATTTCTTCTTCAATAATGTCACCTATTTCGAGCTCTGAATCTTCTTTTCTAGCCTCTTCTAAGGTGATTTGCTTGTCTTCAAATTCGAAGTCCTCATCACTAACAACTTCCCAGCGTCTAAAACTTCTGTAATCCCCGCTTTGGGTGTCGATAATAACCTTAACATCCATATCTTTGCGGTATTTTTTTCGTGTTGCAGTTGCTAAAGCAATTTCGATTGCTTCATAGATCACTTCTTTACTAACATTTTTTTCGTTAGATAGAGCTTCTGCCACGTATAAAATTTCTTTACTCATTATTTGTTAACTCCATTGAGATCCGGGTTTATCCGTGCTCTCATAATTTTATCAAATTCAATTGCTACTTCTTCGTCTTGCGTCTTAATCGTGATGACTTGGTTTTCGACAGATGCAATTAGGCCTTTAATTTTTCTGCGTCCATCAACCATATGATTTAGTTTTATTTTAACATAGTTGCCTACAAATTCTTCAAATTGCGGTGCAGTAAATAAAATCCGATCCATTCCTGGCGAGGAAACTTCTAAGATATATGCCATAGTAATAGGCTCTTCGACATCGAGTATACCAGAAATTTCGTGGCTTACCGTAGCACAATCATCAACACTGATTCCATTTTCATGGTCAATGTAAACCCGCAGTAAAGCATCTGCTTTGCGCACTTGGTATTCTATACCCCAAAAAACATAACCCAAGTCTTCTACGACAGGAGCCAACAATTCTGTTAATTTATCTTGTTTCATCTGTTTAAATTTCACCATCAAAAAAGGCCCCTAAAGGAGCCTTTTTAAAAGTAATAATGATTAAAATATTACTGTATTAAATTGGTAGCGGGGGCAGGATTTGAACCTACGACCTTCGGGTTATGAGCCCGACGAGCTGCCATACTGCTCCACCCCGCATCATTAAGGTTGAGGATTCTAACACCAAGTTTTTAAATTGCAACAATTAATTTCTGTAAGTGAGTGAAATTAATGTATTTTCTTATTTCTTTGCCATCGCTGCCACTTTACCTATGGTTAATCCTTGAACAAGTATACTAAAAATTACCACAGCATAGGTGGCTGTTAAAAGTGGGTCGCGCCATTCTCCGTGAGGAATTGATAAAGCAAGTGCCACAGAAATACCGCCTCGCAACCCTCCCCATGTCAGAATTTTGACGGCATGAGGAGAATAGGAGTTTTTGTATTTAAGTAAAAAAACAGGCAACCCCACACTAATAAAACGGGCAATCAATACCGTTGGAATAATAAGTAGGGCAGCAATTATATAATTTTGTGAAATTTGGATTATCAGCAACTCCACGCCGATTAACAAAAAGAGCAAGGCGTTTAAAACTTCATCAATCAGTTCCCAAAAATCATCCAATCGTTTTCTGGTGTTGTCACTCATGGCTAATTTTCGCCCTTTATTGCCTATCATGAGACCTGCAACAACTATAGCGATAGGGCCTGAAAGATGCAGGTGTTGAGCTAAAGAATAACCACCCATAACAAGCGCAATGGTAATCAAAACTTCAACCTGATAATCATCCACTGCTTTTAAAAGCAAATAAGCCGTGTAGCCAATGATAAACCCATAAATTGCACCTCCTATGGCTTCTTTTGCAAAAAGCAGTCCCACGTCTTTGGCAGACATAGAACCAGGGTTGACTGCCAATTCTAAAACAACAATGAAAAACACCACGGCAACTCCATCATTGAACAAGGATTCCCCCGTGATTTTCACTTCGATAGATTTTGGAGCACCAATTCTCTTAAGTATCCCCATCACTGCAATGGGATCAGTAGGAGAAATGAGTACGCCAAATACAAGGCAATACATATAAGAAACCTCTATTCCTAGCCACATAAAAATATAATAGGCTACAAAAGAAACGATAGCCGCAGAAATAGCAACACCAATGGTTGCCAATACTGCAATGGTATCGGCGAGCTCCGCTAATTTATTAATATTGACATGCAAGGCACCAGCAAACAGCAAAAAACTTAACATGCCGTTTAATACCGTCTCGTTAAAGTCTACACTGGCAAAAACATGCTGAATTGATTCGGTCGAATACAAGCCAACCTTATTTATGACAATTAAAGCAATCGACATAAGCAGACCAATAAGCATGATGCCTATGCCGTTAGGAAGTTTTATGGTCTTATAATTAATGAGTGAAAATAATGCTGCTAAAGTAATTAAAATAGCAACCATATCAAATAATGACATATTTAATCCAATAATTTAGAAAGTGATGGCTAGATTAACAAACTCTTAATTTATTTACAACAAGGAGTTTGTCCCAGATGAGAAAAGCAACGTTTCTTTGCAACCACAGTTATTTTGGGTTTAATCAAACCCCATTGTCTTTTTTATTATTTTTGAAAGCGTTTGTTGACTATAGGGTTTAGCAATCACATCCGTAACATTGTGCTTCTGTGCTTTGAGTAAAACTTCGTCTGTTAAATCAGCTGTAACCATAACCACAGGTATCTTTTGTGTGTTATTCCATTGTTGAATTAATTGAAAACCATCCATTCCTGGCAAATGATAGTCTAAAAACAATAGGTCGTAATTGTTTCTTTGTAACATGGTCAGCCCTTCTTCGGCATTATCCACCACATCCACCATGTGGCCCATTTTTTCCAGCATTTCTATACTGACTTGTTGGTTAATGGTACTGTCTTCTACCACCAATAATTTCAAAGCCCTTTGGTGTGTGATGAACTGGTTTGATGAAAGACTTGGTTTGCCAATACTGAACTCATCTAAACACAATTCTTGCATTTTTTTAAAGGTCAAGGGTGGTGGAGAAATGATAAGTGGAACATTTAAGGCCTTTAAGTCTTCTGGATAAGCACGCCCATCAAAACCAATAGCAATGACGGTGATTTTATGATTTTGTGCCTTCGATAAGATTTTTTTGAACTGACTATTGGTGCTAAGTTTTTCATCAATAAAAATGCACTTGGTTTTATCATCCACCTGAGCACCGTAGGCGATGTTTAATAATTGGCAATACTCAACGATACTTTGTCTTACATGAGACTCATCTAACAATAGGCAAATGTTTGAACGACTTGTTTGCACATGTTGGGTTGCGAAAGGTGCTTTATCAAGCTTGAGAGGAATCTCGATGGTAAAAGTTGTTCCTGTATTAACTGTAGATGTGGCATCAATTGTGCCATTCATTTTTTCGGTAAGTTGTTTGCAAATTGCCAAACCCAAGCCAGTTCCACCAAATTTTCGAGTGATTGCAGAGTCGGCTTGAACAAAGGGTTCAAATAAACTCTTTATTAAACCTTCATCAATGCCAATGCCCGTGTCTTGTACTGAAATAACGACGTAATCAGAAGCTTCTACTGCATTGATTTTAATTACGACCTCTCCTTCTTTGGTGAATTTAAAGGCATTGCTTAATAAGTTGAATAAAACTTGTTTTAAACGAATCACATCGCCAAGTCGATTACGCGGTGTTTTGTGGTTGAAAATACAGCTAAACATCAATTGCTTCTGTCTAGTTTGTGAGATAAAACTACTGCAGACTTCATCAACTAAAAGCAGCAAATCAAAAGGCAACTCTTCCAATTCCAGCTTGCCTGCTTCAATTTTCGATAAGTCCAAAATATCATTAATAATATCGAGCAAGTGCTTGCCTGAGGTATGAATGGTGTCAGCGTAAATTTTTTGCTCCTCATCAATTTGGGTGTCAAGCAGTAATTCACTCATGCCCAATACGCCATTCAAGGGTGTTCGCACTTCATGACTGACCCGTGCTAAAAAATCGCTTTTGGCTTTACTGGCAGCATCAGCCAACTCTTTTTGTGCCTGTTTTTTAGATATTTCATGCTCATACAAAATTTTCCTTTTATACAAATACAACAGCCAGGACAAAATAAGCACGGCACCCATTGCATATAAAACATAAGCCCATAAAGTTTTCCAAGGTGCGGATTTCACCGTAAAAGGAAACTGGGCAACATCTGACCATTTGCCATAATTGCTTCTGCCTTTGACCTCAAAGGTGTAACTTCCTCCTTTTAGGTTGAGAAAGGCAAATTTATCGTCATTGCCCGCATTAATCCACTCATTGGTTGCACCCTTTAATCTGTATTGGTATTCGAAAGTGGATGAGTCTGTATAAGAAAGTAGTGCGACATCAAGGTTTATCGAGCCATAGTTGTAATCTAGAATTAAGTTTGTCCATTTTTTCTTTTGAAATTTATTATTGCCTAAGGAAACATTATCAATAATTAATCGAGGCTTAATAGAATGAGAGTTTTTGAAATTTATATTTTGTACAGCAATGCCTGACTCTGTAATTACAATGGGAATTCCTTTGTAAGTTAGAATTTTCCTTATAGAATTTGAAGGAAGTCCGTTTTCAGTTGTAAATATTTTATACTCTAAGTTATTAATATTTATTTCTATCAGTCCACTATCGGCAGTAGTAATTAATAATATATCACTTTGAATTTTTTCTATTTGCTGAAAAACAATAGTTGGAAATATGTTTGAGAAATAATCACTTTGTTCCCTTAATTTTTCACCATCCCATTTTAAAAGGAATAAACCACCGTTTTTAATCATCCAAACATTGTTATTCTTAAAATCTACAAAAACCTCATTAATATTTTGCTCTTTAGGAATGGTGTAAAGGGTTTTGAATGTTTTATTATCATGGCTTAAACTTACAATTTTATTACCAGTTAAAAACCATACATTTTTAGAAAATCCATCTGTAATTTTGATTAATTTATTACCTGTTAGCACTGTCTGATTAATCATATGAGCACTAAGTTCTCGGTCTTTAATAGAGCCAATTTCTCCATCAAATGTGCTAAAGTAAAGCATATTATCATTGGACTTCATTATTTGTGTAACACTATTAAGTTCTTGAGATTTATGAGTTTCTATTTTTATTGTACCACCAGTTTTTAGGTTGACTCTATGTATGCCTTTTACTGAAGTAACCCATAAAAAGCCATCACTGTTTTGAAGCACTCTGTCGATATTTATATCTTTATGCCCCAAATCTAAATTTAACTTTTTTTGAAAAGTGGGTTGTGTATTTTGTAAAGTATACAAATCAAGAGTCGATGAAGGATGGCTAACCCATAAATTATTATTAAATAGACTTGCACTTGTTATCGGCATAATTCTTTTTGCTTGAGTTGTGGAAATAATAAAGCGCTCCCAATCAAAGGGTATTTTTATCAATCCAACACCATCTGTGGCAATCCATATATTACCATTAAAATCTTCAATTATTGATGCTACAGACCAACCGCCATTAATATGCTCACCATTTTCTAACAAATTTACTTTTGATAATTCATTGCCAGAAAACAATAATAATGATTTAGTTGTTCCAATCCAAATATTGTCTTTAGAGTCTACAATTAAACGTCTAACCGAAACTCTATTGCCTTGATAAAACTTAGAAATTTGTTCTTTTGAAATGAATGAGTCAAACTTTTGCTTGTGAGTGTTGTATTTATAAACACCAGAGTAACCACCAGCGTATATTTCACCATTTTTTGATTCTGAAAAACCATATATTGGATTTGACATTGGGTCTTCTTCACTCTTGTTAAAGAAGAATTCTTTATATCTACCTGTATCTATTTCATATCGATAAACTCTAGAATCAATAGTGCATACCCACAAAATGTTCTTAGAATCAATAAATAGTTCAAAGGTTTTTTTTGACTTCAACCACGCGATCTCATTTTCAGGAATATGTTTAATCAATTTTTGTCGACCTATATCCCATTGATAAATACCAACTCCAAATAAAGACAGCCATATATTATTGTTTTTGTCAAAAGCCATCCCAAACAAATTCTTGTTTGGTAAATCAAACAATGAAGTATTTTTGTTTTTTTTACTCTTAAATTTAAAAGTGTTTTTATCCATTGAAGTAATTCCTACACCAGGAACAGAAAGCCATAATTTATCATTTGACATATTCATCATAAAGTCAATTTCATTTGATGGGATAGAATTATTGTTAGACTTATTGGGAACAAAGTGTTTAAAGTTTTTTGAATCAAAGCGACTCAAACCTTTATCAGTGGCAATCCATAAAAATCCTTTTTCATCTTGAATAACATCTTTGATTGTATTACTTAATAAGCCAGATTGTTTTCTATATGATTTAACAGAAATTGTTTTTTGATTAAAGGGTGTTGAACTAGCGCAACTTGAGAAAACAGCACTAAGAAATAAAACTAAAAGATGAATGTATTGATACAAATGCTTAACCAATATTTGTGATGGTTAATAGTTTAGCAATATTAATAACAAAAAAGAACCAGAATGTGTTAATTAATGAGTTTTGAATTATAAAGAAAGCAGAGAGTTGCTAAAAATAGCATAATAAACATGCTTCTGCTGTTTTTTTAGTTAAGAATAAAATGGCTAAACAAAAGAATGTGCTTTAGCCATTTTAAATAGATAAGATACTAGAGAGATACTAGGAGTGAGATACTAGATTGATACTAGATTGATACTAGTGATACTAGGACATATATGAACGCCCCCTTCAGGCCAAGTCTTATTTCATGATTTAGATAATGGTTTCGGACATATATTCGGCCTATTTGTGAGAATTTGAGTATGTAAACTAAACTGTGTAAGTTAGTTTTAGACATTTTTAATTCTGTCCTCG
>CAMZLQ010000084.1 GCA_947311585.1 uncultured Alcanivoracaceae bacterium
AGTCCTGCCTCTTTATTGCCAGCAACCGAACCAATTAAGTTACCGACTCCTGCACCCGCGCCAGTGCCAACAATGTAGGCAATGGTAATTCCAAAATATATCAGGAAGCGAAAGAGCATAAACTCTTTGGTTTTCCATATCGCTCTAAATACATCTTTTAAGTTAAAATCTATCATAATTTTCCTAAAAGGGGTCAGTACCCTTTAGCTCCTCTTTTATTTGTAGCCTGCATGCGCTGGCGTTAAAGGGTACTGACCCCTTTTAAATATTATACAATAGGGCGAATTCCTACTGCATTCTTTAATTTCTTCAAAAAAGGTGCTGAAAACTCTCGTGCTTTTACAGCGCCTTTTAATAATTCTTGTTCAATCAGTTCTGGCTGTTCCATAAGTTGGTTATAACGTTCTCTTGGTTTTGCCAACTCATTGTTGATTAATTCAAACAACTCTTGTTTGGCGGCCCCCCAGGCGATTCCTTCGGCAAATTTTTGTGCAAATATTTGGGTTTGTTCTTTGGTGGCAAAGGCTTTGTAAATATCAAACACAAAAGAATCATTAGGGTCTTTTGGCTCACCTGGTTCGAGTAAGTTGGTCTTAATCTTCATGATGTGTTTACGCAGTTTCTTTTCAGGCAGCCATAAAGGAATTGTATTATTATAGCTTTTACTCATTTTGCGGCCATCAAGTCCAGGTAAAACCGCTTGGTCATCGGCGACTATGGTTTTGGGCATGACAAAATGTTCACCAAAATGGTGGTTAAAGCGTGCAGCAATATCTCGTGCCATTTCCAGATGTTGGGTTTGGTCTTTGCCAACGGGCACTTCATCGGCATTAAACATTAAGATATCGGCTGTCATTAACACAGGGTAGGAAAATAATCCCATTGTAATGCCTTTGTCGGGATCATTAACGCCTGTTTCGTTGTTTTCTTGCACTAAGGCTTTGTAAGCGTGCGAGCGATTCATTAACCCTTTGGAACACATGCAAGTTAATAACCAAGTCAATTCTGGTATTTCAGGAATATCCGATTGACGGTAAAACATGGCTTTATCGGTGTCTAAGCCCAATGCCAACCAAGTGGCTGCAATTTCTTTGGTGGATTGTGCAATTCTATCGGGTTCCCAACATTTTATTAAGGCATGTAAATCAGCTAAGAAAAAATAGCTGTCATAATTTCCGGTTTGGCTTTTTTGTATGGCAGGTTTGATTGCACCTACGTAGTTTCCTAGGTGTGGTGTGCCTGTTGTTGTGATTCCCGTAAGAACTGTTGTCATTAATGTTTCCAGTAAAGTAAAGAGTTAATCATAAACATTGTAGTTAAATTAATCAATTATCATGGATAATATGTGCATTTTATCGGCTAATGAATTTATCCTAAGTGAATGAATGCAGTTTATTTTTGAGAACAGTGTCAAAAAAAGCATTAAGAATAAAAATGCAATTTTTGAACAGAAGTCAAAACACTTGTATGAGAGAGTGCTTCATGCTCTTTATTCTTAATGCCACTTATATATACGACATTTAGGATGAAAAGATGACAGTTATTTAAAAAATAAATCATATCCTTCGAAAAATACTGCAACAATATTAGTAATGACTTGCTATAATCACGCCATTATTACTTACATTTATAGGAGAACACTCATGAGTTTTGAATTACCAGCTCTACCTTACGCAAAAGATGCGTTAGAACCCCATATTTCGGCAGAAACTTTGGATTATCATCACGGTAAGCACCATAATGCATACGTAACCAACTTAAATAACCTCATTAAAGGCACGGACTTTGAAGGCAAATCCTTAGAAGAAATCATCCTGTCATCAGAAGGCGGTATTTTTAATAATGCGGCACAGGTGTGGAACCACACTTTTTACTTTACTGGTTTATCGCCAAACGGTGGTGGTGAGCCATCTGGTGAATTGGCGGATAAAATCAATGCAAAATTTGGCTCATTTGCTGAATTTCAGGCAAAGTTTGCAGCATTAGGCCTGGCAACTTTTGGTTCTGGTTGGGTTTGGCTTGTTCAAGACAAAGACGGTGAGTTACAATTGGTTAACACTTTTAATGCAGGCACACCAATGACGGATGGCAACCACGCAATTTTGACCTGTGATGTGTGGGAACATGCCTACTACGTGGATACCCGTAATGACCGTGGTGGCTATTTGAAAAATTATTGGAATCTCATTGATTGGGATCGAGTGGCTTCTTTAATGAAGTGATTTTCAATCAATTAAATTGAAAAAGCGGGCATTGCCCGCTTTTTTTATAAAAAAACATCAGAACGTGAAATAATAAATTTTTTATTTGGGTTTATATCAATAGTTTGTTCTGAAGGGGGAGGGTAGCAAATTATTATCCTTTTGTTGTATCTCATTACTATATTCGAATCAAATATATAATCTGGTTTGTGAATTACTTCTTCTTTTGTTGTGGATAAATAACTACGACCCATTAAAGTATTGTCGCTAAACATATCTTTAGTTTCAGCGTGTTGTGGCAATTCAATTGTTGCTTGCATCATTAAAAATAAACTCAATGATATAAATGCACTAAATATCACCATACTACTGTATTTTTTAATCATGTCCTAATCCTCTGCCAGTTTGAAGTCTACCCTTTGGATGATGGTCTTAGAAACAGCTTTACCATTAATTATTTCGGGTAAGAATTTGGCTTTTTTATAAGCACGAAGCGCACTTCTATCAAGTACACGTGGCGGATTGGCAGCAATGACATGAATATTGTCTACTGTGCCTTGTGCATTAACCTTTATTTCGAGCTTTACCCAGCCTTCTTCTTTTCTCGTATGAAGTGGGTATTGCATGGGAGGTAACCAAGACAGGGTAAATTTTGATTGTAAGGAGGCTTTAGTTTATTTTGTTCAAAAGCAGTAAAAGGGTCTTTGGGAATAAGTTCATTTAAAATTGATTGGCTGGTTTTTTGAATGAGTTCAAAAGAGTTAACCGGAAATAGGTCAAAACCATAGCATATTGGAGGATTGTATTGAGAAAGTATTGCATTCGTTTTTTGCCATAATTCTGCTTTTGTTAACGCTTGTTTTTGCTGGAAAGGAATTGAACAAATGATGGTTCTAGGTAGAGGTTTGAAATCTTCAAAGACAAATTCACTATCATTTTCCTTAAACTCAATCGTATGCGGTTGATGCAACAAGCTATGCATAACCAAATAAAGCACCATTACCACGAGTAGACTTAATGGTGCAATGATTAAATAGCGAGACATTAATCTTGCAGTTTAAATTCGATAATCTGAACCGCCTTTTGAGCGTGAGCTTTGCCGTCAACCATTAAGGGTTTGAATTTTGACTTTCTTAGAGCGCGAAGAGTGGCTGCGTCGAATACTCGACGAGGCTTGGAGTTGATTATTTTCGCATTCGTCACTGTGCCCAATGCGGTAACGGTAAATTCGACTTCGACCCAACCTTCAATTTTATTGCGAGCCGCTTGCGGTGGGTACATTGGCTGTATCATAAACATTTGTTGCAAATCACCATTCTTGCTGACATCTCCATCGGAATCTGAAAAGGGGAGATTGGGTTGGATGATTCTAGGCAAGGCAAGGATTTTGCCTTTTAATAGATTGGGTTGGAAAGGAAACACAGGAAGACCAAAATTGTCAGTAATCTCCAATGGTTTAACAGATGGTGGTTGTTTAACCTTTTCTCTTTTGGGAGGTTCTTTTTTTACTACATGTTTGACTACAGGTTGTTTCATGTCAGCCACTTTAGAGAAGCTAATTCTTTCTAAGTTATTTGATTTGGTGTATTTGGGTGCGCTTACTAAAAATGCCATGCCTAGAAATGTTAAAAAACAAATGCCAATGGCAACCATCATTGATGCGGAATATCTCATGTCTCTCTCCTGAATTATTATTGTGTACTATTTGTGACTGTAATTAATCAATAAAAGTTCAAAAAAATATTAAATCATACGATTGTTTGATAAAATAGAACGTATTACTAGAACCTATGTGAGAAATAAAATGCCGATAATTCAAGCGCCATTAAAAGACATGCAATTTTTAGCTGAGCAGCTATTAAATTTAGAAGAACATTACCAAAAACTGCCGCAATTCAGTGATATTGATGCGGCCACATTTGAAACGGTTGTGGATGAAGCCTCAAAATTTTTATTGGAGTATGCCGCCCCATTAAATCGCAATGCGGATGAACAGGGCTGTTCAATAAAAGACGGACACGTTACCACTCCTGATGGCTTTGTTGAATTGTACAAAAATTACTGCGAAAGTGGCTGGGGATCTTTGGATGGTAATCCTGACTACGACGGTCAAGGTTTGCCGTATTGGATGCAGGTGATTTTAGGTGAACTTAACTCTTATTATTGCCCTGGTTGGTCAAATTATCCTGGTCTGACTCATGGTGTGCGTGAGTTGTTGGACCACCATGCGCGCCAAGAACTTAAAGACAGGTTTTTGCCCAAGTTGACCACAGGCGAATGGACAGGAACCATGTGTTTGACCGAGCCTCATTGCGGTACGGATTTGGGATTGTTGACAACCAGTGCTACGCCAAATGGTGATGATACCTACCAAATTTCAGGCACCAAGATTTTCATAACCTCAGGTGATCATGGTTTGACAGATAATATTATTCACCTTGTTTTAGCTCGACTTCCCGATGCACCAAAAGGCACAAAAGGCATCTCCTTATTTGTTGTTCCAAAATTTCTTGAAGGGGAACGCAACAACGCTTGGCCAGCTAGTATTGAACACAAGATGGGCTTAAATGGTTCGGCAACTTGCGTGATGAACTTTGATGATGCCAAAGGTTGGTTGGTCGGAGAGGCAAATCGTGGTTTGAATATCATGTTTTCCATGATGAATGGTGCGCGGTTAAATACGGGTATTCAAGGCATGTCTGTTTCTGCGGCTTCCTATGCTGGTGCATTAGAGTATGCCAAAGACCGTTTGCAAATGCGTTCATTGACGGGTGCCAAATACCCTGACAAAGCCGCCGATCCAATTATTGTTCACCCTGATGTGCGTAAGATGTTGTTAACTCAAAAGGCATTGACTGAAGGCAATCGGGCATTAACTTATTTTACCACGCAGTTAATTGAAAAATCGCACCACGCTCAAGACGAAGCAGAACGCAAAAAAGCCGATGCCATGGTGGCAATTCTAACGCCGATAGTTAAAGCCTTTATGACTGAAACAGCATTGGAAGTCACCAATATTGGGATTCAGATTTTTGGTGGTCATGGTTATATTCGTGAACACGGCATGGAACAGTTGTACCGCGATGCCAAAATATTTACCTTATACGAAGGCACAACTGGCATTCAGGCACTGGACTTATTGGGTCGTAAAATCATGCAATTTAACCACGGGAAAATAGGTCCTCTTGCCGATGAAATGAATGAATATATCAACAATTCTGACAACCCATATACTCAAGAACTAAAAGACTTAATGGTTCAATGGCAAGAATTGGTTGTTAAAATTTCGACAAAATCCATGAAGAATATGGATGAAATGGGCGCAGCTTCTGTTGATTTCCTCATGTATTCTGGTTATGTTATGTTGGCTTATTTTTGGGCTCAAATGCACGATGAAGCAGAAAAAGGTGGCAGATTTGGGCAATCGTTTTATAATGGTAAAAAGAAAACCTGTGAATTTTACTATAAACGCATCTTACCTCGCGCCCAAATGCATGTAAAAACCATGCTCAGTGGCAGTGACAATTTGATGCAATTGGAATTAGACGAATTTTAATGAATAAACTGTTTTTGATATTAGTTGTTATGGTATTGTCTTCGTGTTCGCAAGAACACGAAGACGATAATTCTGCGCAATGGCCGCGCCAAGATGGGGTTTTGGGAGAATCACAAAAAGAAGTAACTCCCGTTAGAAAAAAATCATCAAACCAGGTATTAAAAGGCTATCAAGATAATATTCAACGCGCCAAAGACATGGAAAAAGAAGTTTTAAAAGCCGCCGAAAGGCAAAGAAAGGTTATTGATGGTTAATTCAAAAGAAAGACTTTATTCCTTAATTAATTGGCTCATGATTGGGCTAATTGTGTTTTTGTGGCTGCAGTTTTTTTTGCCATCCTCGGATAATTTTGATGTTCAAACCGCTAAATCAACAACGTCATACAATTCTCCACAATTTTCGAATGACTCAATTGAGCAGTATCATATTTTTGGTTCACAAGGGCAATTGATTGATATACCTTTAAATCAAGGAAACACCAGTTTAGATCTTATACTGAATGGCACAATGAGTAACCTCGATGCCAAAACAGGGATGGCATACATCAGTAATGTCCAAGGCAAACAAGAAGTCTTTAAGGTGGGAGATAAGATATTTGATGTCGCAAGCCTAAAAGAAATCTATAAAGACTATGTTGTCTTAGAACACAATGGACGCAATGAACGTTTATCGCTTTCTGAAAAAATACAGGGCATGGATGTTGTTTCAAATAAAACACTCAGAAAAAATAAAGGCACGCCACCTGCTTATCTAAGGCATTTGCAGGGCAATCAGACGCGAAACTGGCAAGAGTTAATGGACCAACAAAAATACGATGCCAATAAAATCTCGAAAATTGTCAGTAATATTAATATTGTCACTGACCAAGTGGGTCGCGTCCAAGGCTTGAGGGTGTCCAATCTGGCAAGTGGTGATTTGCTTTCAAAAAATGGTTTAAAGTCCAATGACATCATTACCGCTATTAATGGCAAAAAAGTATCTGCAGCGAATATGATGACTATTCAACAAACAATAAAACAAAATCCCAATGCAACCATTACCATCAAGCGCAATGGTCAATTGCAAAACATACAAGTCAATTTAAATCAATGATAAGAAAAATATTTGCTCTTTTAATTGTTCTAGTAGCACTCTGCTTGTTGCTTGTACCAAAATTTTATACCGATGAGCAACACGAGTTAGATGCGCATATAAGAGCAGAAACTCCAGGTGAATACATTGAATTGTCACAAGGAGTGACTCATTACCAACAAGCCAATATTGATGCAAAAGAAGTGGTTGTTTTAGTGCACGGCTTTTCAGTTCCTTATTATATTTGGGATCCAACTTTTGAATTTTTAAAGAAGCAAGGTTTCCGAGTCATCCGATTTGACTTATACGGACGTGGTTATTCTGATCGACCTGATGTGGAGTATGACCAAGCACTTTTTGACAGGCAAATTTTAGATTTACTTGATGAGTTAAAGATTAAACAACCGATTAATATCATGGGTTTGTCCATGGGTGGAGCGGTTGTGGCAAAGTTTGTGGCAGACCATCCAGAGAAAGTTAAAAAGGCCATTTTTATTGACCCATCACACCGTTCTTTTTACAAAAGCACGCTAGCGATTCCTTTGGTTGGTGACTTTTTTGCTGCTGTATTTATGATGCCTAAAGCTGCTCAAGGGCAATTAAGTGATTTTTATTACCCAGAAAATTTTCCAAATTGGGTCGAAAAGTATAAAGAACAAATGCAATACAAAGGGTTTCGCCGAGCCATTGTTTCGACATTGGTGCATTTTGCCAAACCTGATAAGCTGCCTTGGTATGAACGAATTGGGTCTTTAGGTAAAGATGTTTTGCTTATTTGGGGCAGAGAAGACCAAACATTGCCGCTTGCCGACAGTCAACGTGTCGCAGATGCGTTAAAAACAAAAACGTTTATTGTGGAAAAATCGGGACATTTGCCACATTTAGAGCATCCGCAAATTGTAAATGCGAAGATATTAAGCTTTCTTAGGGAAAACTAACTCAATTTAGGTTAAAATCAAATTTACCAACATAAAAATGATAAAACCAAAAAATGAAATTCAATAAAATTATTCTTGCCACTGTATTTGTTTTGAGCAGTTTAAGTGTGTTTGCGGCTGATGAAGAACTTCGCAGTTTGAACCTGCAAGATGCCGATATTCGTTTACTCATCGAGACAGTTTCTGATATAACCAAGAAAAACTTTATCATTGATCCGCAAATTCAAGCCAAAGTCACGGTGATTTCAGGGCGGCCTGTGCATAAAGATGAAATTTACGACATCTTTTTAACGGTATTAAACGTGCATGGATTGGCGGCCATTAATGATGGCAACAGTATTAAAATCATTCCAGAAAGCGATATTGGAGGCGTTATTGGCGAACTCAATCAAGCCAATGGCAGTGATTTTGTCACACGCATCGTGCCATTAAAGTATGTGCCAGCTCAAGAATTGTTGACCATGTTGAAAAGCATTAATAAAAAAGCCAATATTATTGCCCACAAAGAAAGTAACCTCTTAATTATTTCTGATCGGGCTAAAAATGTTGAACGTATGCTTGCCATTATTCATCGCATTGATAAAAAATCTGATTCATCTATTGATATGATTTCTCTGCAACATGCCAATGCAACCGAAGTTGCACAAACAATTGAATCCTTGCTTGATACAGGAACAGCAGCCTTGGGAAGCAAAACTAAAATTGTTGCCGATGAGCGAACCAATTCCGTTATTATCAATGCACCACCTTCTTTGAAAATACGTATTCACACCTTGATTGCACAACTGGATAAACCGCTTGAAACCAATACGCAATCGCAAGTCATTAAGCTTAAATATTCTGAAGCAGAATCATTGGTGTCAATTTTAGAAACCTTAGCCAACAAATCACAAGTTAATGCAAGTGGTGAAAAATCGAACGAACAAAATGCCACCATCCAAGCACACAAAGAAACAAACTCTTTGGTTATCAATGCATCACCGACCGTATTTAGAAACCTGCAAAGTGCCATCAATCAATTAGATGTACCTAGACCACAGGTTTTGGTTGAAGCCATTATTGCTGAAATTACTGTTGATCATTCCAAAGAAGCGGGGTTTCAATGGCAAGGTTTGTTGAATCAACTTAACGGTGGTGAAGGCTTAGTTGGTGGAACAAATTATGGCATTATTGGCAATATACTTTCTCCGAATACCGCAGGAGGATTGGTCAATAATGGGGTTAATGTTGGTTATGTGCATTTGGATGGAGAAGGCAATCCGCAAATTGGTGCATTATTGTCCGCATTAGCACAAAACACCAATAACAATATATTATCCACACCTTCCTTGGTCACCTTAAATAATAAAGAAGCCTCATTGTCTGTTGGGCAAGAAGTGCCTTTTTTAACAGGACAGTTTACCAACACAGGTGCTAATAATGGTTCGACTAATCCATTTTCAACGATTCAGCGCAAAGACATTGGGATTTCACTCACCGTGACACCACATATTTATGAAGGCAACCAAATTGTTTTAGACATTGCACAAGAGGTGTCTTCTTTAGCACAATCTGCAACCACAGTAGATGTGATTACTAACAAACGCACCTTAACCACTTCGGTAATGGTGCCCAATGATGGCGTTATTGTTTTGGGTGGATTGATTGATGATTCCATTGAAGAAACCATTAAAAAAGTGCCTTTGTTGGGTGATATTCCTGTAATTAGAAATTTATTTAGGCACAAAAAAAAGACGCGTGTTAAACGCAATTTAATGATTTTTATTCACCCTAAAATCTTAGATAGCAGTAATCAAGCGGATGTGACCAATAAATATTATAATGACATGAGAGGGCAGCAACTTGAAAAAATAGATAAATCCCAATTTATCAAAGAGGGCATTGTTTTACCAGAGCAAATTATTGATAATGAATAAAGGTAAATTTCCATCTTATGGTTTTGCTCGAAAGCGGGGAGGTACCATCGAATCATGGGATAATGAAAAGGCACTTTTGGCATTAAGCCAGTCGGCAACTACCGAAACCATAGACGAGTTGCAACGATTTGCAGGGACGCTGTGTGAGGCAAACTTTTACAGTGATGCAGAATACAAGAATGTTATCCAAAAACTCTACCAGCAACAAAAAGCCTTATCCGATGATGTTATCGACTTTGAAAACCAACCAGGACTGGCAGAGATTGCCGATGACTTGGGAGAGCCTGAAGATTTACTCGAAAGCAACGATGATGCACCTATTATCCGTTTAATAAATGCTATGTTATCCGATGCAGTAAAGGTAAACGCCTCGGATATTCATATTGAGCCCTTTGAGGACAGAGTGTCGGTGCGTTACCGCGTCGATGGCACCTTGCAAGAGGTCATTGCACCACCCAAAGCGATTGCACCGTTAATTTCATCGCGTATTAAAATTATGTCCAAGTTGGATATATCCGAAAAACGTTTGCCACAAGATGGACGTATCTCAATCAAAATAGCAGGACGTTCGGTGGATGTACGTGTTTCCACTATTCCTGGAGCATTTGGTGAGCGTATCGTTATGCGTTTACTGGATAAACAAGCAGGAAAGCTGGATTTAACCCATTTAGGAATGAAAAAGGAAGATTTGATGACCATGGAAAAAATGGTCAATTTGCCGCATGGGATTATACTGGTCACAGGACCAACGGGATCAGGAAAAACCACCACTTTATATGCAGGAATCGAAACCATCAACGACCGCAGTCGTAATATCATGACAGTAGAAGACCCGATTGAATATTATTTAGCTGGTATTTCGCAAACCCAAATTAATTCAAAAATTGACATGACTTTTGCCAAAGGTTTACGTGCTATTTTGCGTCAAGATCCAGATGTTATCATGGTGGGTGAGATACGTGATTTGGAAACAGCAGAAATTGCTGTACAGGCAAGTCTAACTGGACATTTGGTGTTATCCACTTTACACACCAATACAGCTGTGGGTGCCATTACTCGACTAATTGACATGGGGGTTGCTCCATTTTTATTGGCATCCAGTGTTAAAGCCGTTTTAGCCCAACGGTTGGTTCGTGTGTTAAACCCAAAGACACGAATCGCCTATCAACCCGATGAACAAGAATGCCAATTATTGGGCATAAAACCCCAAACGCTTTATCGAGCCGATGATAAATTGCCCATTCAAGAAGCCTATTCGGGTCGTACCGGCATTTACGAATTAGTCACGGTTGATGAAAAAATGAAAACCTTAATTCATCAAGGGGCATCCGAACAGCAATTAGAAGCTCATGCACGTAAATCTTCGGGCTCAATTCGTGCTGATGGTGTATTGAAAATGCAACAAGGCATCACCACCGCTGATGAAATTTTGCGTGTAACTTAAACCGATGGATGCTTATGAATACAAGTCATTAGACCCGTCAGGAAAAACCAAATCAGGTGTGTGCCAAGCCGATACGGAAAAACATGTCAGGCAAATTTTGCGCCAACAAAACTTAATTCCAATAGAAATTAAAAAGGTTAACGCCCAAGAAATAAGCGGTCAAACGGATAAAAAATTCAGTACCACGTTACGAACTGGAGAGTTGCCTATCATTATTCGCCAGTTGTCCACTCTTATGAAAGCAGGGTTGCCTTTGGATGAAGCGTTAAGCACCACAATTGAACAAAGTGATCACAAAAACACCAAGAAAATCCTGATGACATGTCGAGCTAAACTCATGGAAGGGCATACGTTGGCATACGCCATGGGTTTATTTCCCAAAGCTTTTGATGAACTCATCACCACCAGTGTTGAAGCTGGCGAACAATCAGGGCATTTGGATGAGGTTTTATTGCGATTGTCCGAATATTTAGAACAACGCCAAGACATGAGCAAACAATCGTGGATGGCATTACTTTATCCTTTGATTTTAATAGTGACATCCATTGCTGTGGTATCGGGATTAATGGTCTATATCGTCCCTAAAGTTATTCAAGTGTTTGAAAACAACAATGCTCAATTACCTGCCATAACACGTGCATTAGTGACTTTAAGCGATTGGTTGCGGCATTATGGCATCTATTTTTTGGTGATTTTATTGGTGTTTATCGTTGCCTTTATCTTCGCTTTACAGAACAAGCCATTTAAACACAGGTGGCATCAATTTTTATTAAAATTGCCTTTAGCTGGCAGTTTTATTCAGGTTTCACAATCGGCTAAATTCACCCGAACATTGGGAATATTGACTAAATCCACCGTTCCAATCGTGCAAGCCTTATCGTTATCATCCAAAGTGGTTAAAAACCTTGCTATAAAAGAAGCCATTGAAAAAACAGCAGCGCAAGTGCGAGAAGGTTCCAGTTTAAGTCAATCACTCAAGTCAAATGGCTACTTCCCTCCTATGACTATACGCCTGATTCACTCAGGGGAGCAATCAGGTATCTTATCAGAAATGCTCGAACGTGCAGCCGATACCCAAGAACGCGATGTTAATCACCGGTTAAGTTCCATTATTGGCATTATGCAGCCCGTTGCAATTCTCATCGTTGGCATGATGATACTGCTTATTGTACTGGCGATGTTATTGCCGATATTCCAAATGAATACGATTATTAATTAGGTTTAATATTTTGTTACAATTGCTTTCTTAATCAGAGGCTGTCTTTTAAATTTTTCTTTAAACCTGAAACAATGGCATGGAAAATTAAAAGAGCAAGAAAATATAAAACCAAATAAGCGAGTAAGGTATTTCCAATAAAATAGGAAGTGTTATTTTTGTAAGCTTTAAGTTCTTGAGTGTACCACGATAAATTGTTAGCAAAGCTGCTCGTAGGTTTAATTTCAAAAGTGTTGGTAGATGGATTAAAATCATAGACCTTAAAAGATTTACCGTGCTTGCCATCAGGGCTAAATAAAATTTCAGGTTCTTTATCCTTATCTAAATTTATTATTCTAGACAGGAAAAAAGGGTTGTCGTAGGGATAAAAGGCAAAGTGAAAAACTGTATCGGATTCATCAGCTCCGAATCGTCTCTCATGAATAAGAATCGAGGAGAGCAATGGCTTGCCACTTTTTGAAACAATATCCACAAACTTATCACCATCGAAATTTATGTGTTCATTCTTTACTACGAAATACTGATTATCAAGGTTTTCTAGCGTTTTTTGTTTAAAGTGATAATGTGTCCAATTAAAGAAAAGGTTTGTGGTCATAATGAGAGCAAAAAAGACAGCTATTGGTGTATAAAAAAAGCATTTGGCTTTATAGTAGGGCTTGATAGCTTGCAAAAAGGCTTTTGATTTTGGAGATGGATTGCTGCGAAAGTGTTCTAATTTACCTCTTTTCCAGGCAAAATATTCTTTGGTTGAGATAAGTTGAGGGGTAATTCCTGAGGTTTTCGCTAAGGTATCTATAAGTTCATTCGAGTTATCGATATAATTCGTGTTAAATGAAATGATCTTATCATTGCTTAATCGAATCACTAACTGCTTGTTGTAAGATGTGTTATAACTGGCATTTACGACAACCGATGATAGGATATTGCCAATGGCTCGCCCTGTTGCTTGGGGGCTGCTCCCTATCATGGCTCTGTTTCTTTTATTGAGTGGTAGAATTGAGATAAGTACCAATTCTTTAAAGAGGTTTATGTTGTATAGTTCAACTTTATGCATCAACTTTTTTACAATCATTTCATTTGCATTTATATAAATCGTAACAAAGTTTCGCCCGATTAAGAAACGAGCAATAAAAATAAAAAACAGAGATGAAAAAATACCAAAAATTGAGCCTATTGTGGGGAAGAATAAAGCAAAAATAATACCCGATCCACCAGTAAAAAAAAGGGGCATCGAAAAAAACAATGAAAGTGTTCTTGCTGCCTTATTCGTTTTATAATATTTCATCTTAATAATAAAGGTCTCTTATAGGTTTAATTTGCTCTTAATTTGTTTTTTAGTGTTTACATAAACAGTTTTGAGTTGGTTGAAATTATTGGGCAAATCTATATATTTTTTTTGTTTTAAATTGTTCTCTAATATAATGCAACTTGCGTTTAGTCGCATACAACCAATGGTGGCCGATGCCCCTTTGAGGGAATGTGCCATTTTCTGAGCTTTGTCAAAGTTTTTATTTTTCAGTGAAGCATGCAAATCCACAACTGTTTCTGCCATCGAAACAAGAGAATGTTGACACACTTTTACAACCAATTCATGATTGCCTGAAACGCGTTGGTTAATGGCATTGTAGTCGAAAATAATGGCATCTGTGCCTTGTTTATTTTGAGGCGTTGCTTTTTCTTTTGGTGTTGAATTATTTTTTGTTTGTGTTTCTTTGACTTCTGTATTGTCTGTGTTGGTTAAACTTTGTTCTCTGTCCTTGTGCAACCAATATTGTAATTTTTGTTGGATAAGGTCTATTTCTATGGGTTTGGTCATATAATCATCCATTCCAGAGGATAAGCATTTTTCTCTGTCTCCAACCATTGCACTTGCCGTCATGGCGACGATAGCAATATTGTAGTTTCTTTGATGAGGCTTTAATTGCCTAATTTTTCTTGTCGCTTCATAACCATCCATTTCTGGCATGTGGCAATCCATAAAAACCAAATCAAAATCTTTTTGTTCCAAGGCTTCTAGCGCGTCTAAGCCATTTTTTGCGCTGCTTACCTGTGCACCAAGTACTTCAAGCATATCTTGAGCCACCATTATATTTGTTTCATTATCATCAACGATAAGAATGTTAGCGTCATTATGATAAATATGTTGTTTGGAATGGTGAGTGTGCTGTGGCGTGTCAATTTTTTCAAGTCGTACAGTAAATGAGATATGGGTTCCTTTGTTTGATGTTTCTTTAATAGCGATGTCGCCACCTAAGAGAGAAGTTAATTGTTTGCATATGCTTAAACCCAATCCTGTTCCGCCGTATTTTCTGGTGGTGGAATTATCGGCCTGAGTAAATCGTTCAAATATTGTATTCTTTTGTTCTGGACTAATGCCAATGCCAGTATCAATGACATTAAACTCTAAGATGGTAAATAGGTCATTGCTATAGTTTGGTTTACAATTAATAGTTATGGAACCCTTCTCGGTAAATTTGAGTGAATTACTAATGAGGTTATTGAGGATTTGTTTAATTCGCCCCGAATCTCCCTTGAACCAACGATTTAATTCAGGAGAACAATTGCACTGATAATTTAAGCCCTTGGCTCGTATGCTGCTACTGACATTAGAGGAAATATCATTAATAAATTCAGCAAAGTTAAAGTCATGCAAGTCAACGCTCAACATTCCAGCTTCAATTTTTGAGAAGTCAAGAATATCATTAATAATGGCAAGCATAGAATTGGCGCTGCTTTGAATTGCGTGTGCTCTTTGCTTTTGCTCTTTAGATAGTTTAAGTTCATCCATTAACAATAAGCTCAAGTTGCCCAAAACGCCATTCATGGGTGTGCGAATTTCATGGCTCATATTGGCAAGAAAATCAGATTTTGCCTTGTTGGAAATTTCCGACTGTTCGTAGAGCTCTTTAAACTTCAAGTCGGTTTCATGGGATTGCATTTTTATTTTTTTAGCATCAAGCTTAAGTCGTATTTTTTCTTTTAAATGGTGGTTAAGTTTTTTTGCAATAATTAAAGAAATAATCATTAGCATAATAAAATAAGAAGCTAAGAAAATGCTGTTCTTATGGTGAGAATATAAAATATTTGCAATTAAAGGCACTAAGGTGACGACAGAAAAAATTCGAACGGCTTTTAAGCTACCAAAAATCATACCAACACAAGCTGCCACAACCCCCGTAATAATTAAATACAACAAAGGTTCTTCAATTAATGTGTTTTCTGGGTATAAAATTATTCCAGCAGCACCCCAAGACAGTGCTGCCAGTAGTGTGAAAAGTAGAAATCTGCGTTCCCAAAAAGGCGTGTCGATATTCAAGGAATCTTTCTTTAAACTGTAACTGTATTTAATATAAAACCCAAAAGATGTGGATAAAAACAATAGCGAAAACCATATAATCTGTTGTTCAAACTGTATTTGATCTCTCAGGACAAAAAGTAAAACAATTGCGGAAAATAGATAGCCCAGATTTGTATGAACTAAGGTGTCGTATAAAATAGTGAGTCTCTGGCGACTCATTCCCGTATTTTTTTTCACTTTTTTGCCATTTGTAATTAATTAATAAATTTAACTCCTAAATTAAGGAAGATAAAGGGTTAATGTATACGTGGGATTTTTTTATGATTGAAGTTGTTACATTTACACACTAGTTTCTAGTTTACATCTGTCTTAAACGCTATGCAATTATCACGGATTGTTTTTTGTGCTTTCTATGGGTTTCTTAGAAATGAATATTCGACAAAATATTTCTGTTAAGATTTACTTAACAAAGGTAAACTAGCGTACACCTTAACTTTTGGTCAGAAATTTATGAGAAAGCAACTGTTTTTTTTACTTTTAATTATGCAACAAGCATGGGCAATAGATTCACAAGTCATCAGTGTTTATTCGCCAAGTGTTCAAAATAAAGTTGTGCGTGCCTATTATACCGATGTTTCTTCTATTCAACCCTTAAGTGAAATTACTGTGCCGTGGGAAGTTAATACACATCAAAAGTATGCAGTTTTTATGTTGGAGAGTAAAAAAGATTTTGAACGGATTAAAAAACTCGGATTTGTATTGCGCAT
Source organism: uncultured Alcanivoracaceae bacterium (assembly GCA_947311585.1). Classification (GTDB taxonomy): domain Bacteria; phylum Pseudomonadota; class Gammaproteobacteria; order Xanthomonadales; family Marinicellaceae; genus NORP309. The sequence goes on from CAMZLQ010000084.1 coordinate 16,408, forward strand.
TGATAAAAAGCTGCAAGCTAAATTAGATCGTGATAAAAGTGTAGCAAAGAATAAAAGTTCAACAAAAGCAGTGACAGGGATTCCGGGGTATTCGTGTTATGCAACGGTAGAAGAAACTTTTAGCCGCATGAATACAATGGCAACAAACTATCCTGATTTTACTGAAATTATTGATATTGGTGATAGTTGGGAAAAAACAACGAATGCCGCTAATGGCTATGATATGCGGGTATTGAAAATAACCAACAAAAACATTGTTGAAACAAAACCAGTATTATTTATTTCATCAGCGGTACATGCTCGTGAATATTCAACGGCAGAATTGACAACTCGATTTGCTGAGTATTTATTGAGTCATTATGCTACAGATTCGGATGTCAAATGGATGCTTGATCACCAAGAAGTGCATCTTTTGTTGCACAATAATCCCGATGGACGCAAAAAAGCAGAAGCTCAAGTCGGTGGTAACCCTGGGTGGCGAAAAAACACCAATCAAGCCTATTGTGCACCTGCAAGTAACTCCCGTGGAGCTGATTTAAATCGCAACTATCCATTTGGTTGGTTGGGTTCTACAGGTGAATGTGGTGACACGTATTCTGGAGCCTCCCCACAATCAGAACCAGAAATCAGTTCATTAGTATCGTACATTAATACAATTTACGATGATAACCGTGGAACAGGGGTAAATGACGTGGCTCCCGACGACACTCCTGGTGTTTTTATTGATGTACACAGTTACAGCGAATTAATCCTGTGGCCCTGGGGCTATACCTCAGGACTGTCTCCCAATGAAAGTCAATTTTCTGCCTTTGGACGACGTGTGGCGTATTTTAATGGCTATAAACCACAGCGTGCTGCACAACTTTATACCGCTGCGGGCGTTTCTATTGATACAACTTATGGTGATTTAGGTGTGGCTTCAATTGTTTATGAATTGGGCACTGCATTTTACCAAGACTGCGCCACTTTTGAGTCGCAAATATTGCCTGATAATCTGCAATCATTGTTGTATGTTAGCCGAGTCACCAGAACCCCGTACATTACCCCTTTTGGTCCCGACATTGAAAATTTATCACTAGTGCCAAATGTTATTTTGTCGAATGAATCAAGCACTGTTTTAGGTGTGGCAAATGATGATAGGTATAATCACAGCAATGGTGTTCAGAGTGTCGGACAAGTGCAAAATGTTGAATCTTTTATTAATGTTTTGCCTTGGCAAACAGCCAATGGTTCAAGTTTAACCGCAACAGATGGAGCATTTGATAGCAGTTTGGAAAACTTTTCAGGAATAATTAATGGCTCAGCTCTTAATATGGGTCAGAATACGGTTTTTGTTGTTTCGACAGATAATGAGGGAAAGCGTGGTGCGGTTTATTCAAAATTTATTGATGTGGTTACACCGGCTCAAATTACTGCATTAAGTGGTCGTGTTATTGATGCAGTTACCAGTTTGCCAGTGCCTGATGTTTTATTAACAATCAATAACTCTGTGGCTCGAACCAATGCCACAGGTGACTACAGCCAAAACGTTTACCCTGCTAGTAATGCCGATGTTGTGGCAAGTCAGGTGGGCTATGCCACTCAAATCGTTGATAATATCGATATTATCGCAGGACAAAGCATCACCAAAGATTTTCAGTTAGAGCCTTTTTGCAACTACACCTTAGACACAATAGAAAGCGGTATTAATTCGTGGGTAGCGGATTCACCTTGGGGTATTACCACAAGCAAGTCAGTTAGTCCAAGTCACTCTTGGACTGACAGCCCCAATGGAAATTACCAAAACAACCTTTCAGTTTCTTTAACCTCTGAAGCAATTAATGTCACCAATATGATGGGTTTGCAGTTATCATTCAACAGTTTTTGTGATACCGAATCAGGTTACGATTTTGGTCTTGTTGAAGTGAGTTTTGATGGCGGTCCATGGACTACCATATTTAGTTGTAATGGTGATGCAAATTGGAAATTAATTAACCAGGAGCTAGCGATTGAATCAGGAGCGGTGTCCATGCAGTATCGCTTCAGACTAACAACAGATTTTGGAGTAACGGCGGATGGGTGGTATGTTGATGATGTTAAGTTGATAGCAGCTGGTCAAGTCTGTCATGCCGTTAATCCTGATGTGTTATTCAAAAACAGTTTTGAATAAATGCAAATTGTTTTATAATTGTTGATTATGATAAGTTTTAAACGGGTTTCAAAAAGTTACGGTAAAGACAACAAAGCATTGCGTGATGTTAGTTTTGAGGTTGAAGCAGGTGAAATGCTATTTGTAACAGGTCACTCGGGGGCGGGTAAAACTACCATTTTAAGATTGCTTATGATGATGCAACCAATCAGTTATGGTCAATTATGTGTTAATGGCAAAGACATTAACACAATCAAAACAAAAAACATTCACAAATACCGACTTAATATTGGCATGATATTTCAAGACCATCGCTTGTTAGATAATAAAACGGTGCTTGAAAATGTTGCACTGCCCTTACAAATAAGAGGTTACTCGGACTCTTACAGCTTCAAAAGTGCACGCGCAGCCTTGCAACAAGTCAGTATTGGTGAAAAAGCTGAGTTCTACCCACAAGAATTATCCAGCGGTCAACAACAGCGAGTTGGTATTGCCCGTGCGTTTGTGGCAAAGCCTTCAATAATACTGGCAGATGAGCCAACAGGAAATCTTGATCCAGACTTGTCATTGGAACTCATGCAAATATTTGAAGAGTTAAACAAGCAAGGCATGACTATAATTATTGCTTCACATGATTTGTTTCTTATCAAACGTCTACAAAAAAGAGTGTTAGTGCTTGATAAAGGTGAATTAATCGATGATTTTAATCCGCAACCCAATCCGTATGCTCCATGATAAAAAAAGCCTCGCAACCCAATGGATTAGTCAAATATGCACGTGGGCATAAGCGCGCCTTAGGTGAAGGGCTTTCTATGCCATGGAAACAGCCAATAAAATCTTTCATGACCATTTTGACCTTAGCCATTTGTTTTTTTATTCCTTTATTTTTATGGACTATTTGGCTTAATTACGACGAACTCAAAGAATCTTGGCAGCAACAGGGCAGTATTGCTGTTTTTCTTGAAGGTAAAATGGATTTGAAAGAAGCGGGTATCTTTATGCAAGAAATAAAGGAAATGCCATTGGTTGACACAGCGGTCTTAACCGATTCCAGTCAAGTTAAAAAATCCTTGTTTGAAGATGCGCAATTTTCACAAGTCATGGATTTAATTCAAGCTCAGGATTTTCCCAAGCAAATATCAGTCAAGGTAAAATCGGATACCACCGTTGAGCTAGTGGATGATTTTGTCAATAACCTGACAATAAACCCCCAAGTTGAATACGTTAGTTACGATAAACAATGGTTGACTCAGCTCGAAGCCATTACCCAAACGCTTTTACAAATGGCACGAATCAGTGCGTTAATGTTCCTTTTAATTGTGATGGTTATTTTGGGCAATACCATTGCTAATGAAATTACCGATCACAAAAGTGAATTAAGGTTGCTGGAATTAATTGGAGCCAGTGATGCACAAACACGACGGAGCTTCTTGTATATGGGTGTGGTTCTAGGCACTATTGCAGCTTTGCTATCTTTGTTGTTTTTAAGTGTTAGTTTTTATTGGTTGGAAGATACCGTTGCCAGCCTAGTGCAAAATTTTGGCATTAATATCACTTTGCATGGATTGAATTTTGCGCAAGTATTAAGTGTCTTAATCGCTGCTATTCTCGTGACGTGGATAGCAGCACGATTAAGCTTGTCTTCTCAACAATTAAATCAGATTTAAACTATTTAATGCCCGAATAATCTATCGTGCGGTTAAATGTATTTAACTTCAGTGATGTAATAAGTTTTTGTGCCACCGGGTGTTTGCACTTCAACTTCATCATCCAATTCTTTGCCGATTAATGCTCGGGCAATAGGAGAGGAAATTGAAATCTGACCTTGGTCAATATCAGCTTCGACATCACCAACAATTTGATAAGTTACTTCATTTTCATCATCGTCTTCTAGTGTAACTGTGGCACCAAACACTACTTTGTCACCAACATTCAAACTATGAATATCAATGATTTGAGCATTTGAGATTGTGCCTTCTAAGTATTTGATGCGTGCTTCATTCATGCCGTGTTCTTCACGAGCCGCATGGTATTCAGCATTTTCTTTTAAATCACCGTGTGCACGTGCTTCTGCAACGGCTTCAATAATGCGTGGTCTTTCAACCGTTTTAAGTCTTTTTAATTCTTCTTTTAATCGTTCTGCACCAGTTGCAGTTAATGGAGCTAATGCCATTTTTCCCTCTTTTTTTTATATGAAATTTACTATGCATTCAGAATGAGATACACCTGTTTTTGAAACTTAGGTAGAATTTGTACACTCTAAAGCGTATTTCTATAAAGGTGTTTTTGCGTGTTGAATTTTATTTCTTTTTACTTTGACTTGTCAACTCTATTGTGGATGTTTTAATAAAGAATAATAATACGAACAGAAAATAGAATGTATTGGCTAGTGGGGGAGCCAATACATTCATTCACGGGTAAACTTTTTTAGTGGGATTTAAAATTAATTATTAAATCTTTAGATAGGTTTATTATAGCTAACCATAAGAGATTAAATAGGAGTCAAATGTACTTAAATTATGGAATATTTTATGAATACAGGGATAATTGTCCCTAATTTACAGAGTTGGGTGAAAAAAATGATAATTTATGTTTTTGATTGAGTGTAGATTACAGCGGCTTCTGTTCGTTTTGTAATGCCTAATTTTTCAAAAATTATCGTTAAGTAGTTTCTAATTGTTTTGTCGCTTAAACCCATTTCTCTACCAATCTCCTTGTTTGTCATTCCTTGCGAAACATACTTTAAGACCTTTTTTTGTTGAGAGGAGATTGAGGTTAATAAGTCATCACTTAAATTTGTAATTTGTGAATTTGATGCACTTAATAAATAAGGTAATGATTTCTGATTAAATATAGTATAGCCTTTTAAAGTTAAGCGAACTACGCTATTGAGAATATTTGCATCCGAATTTTTTATTATATAACCAGTTGCTCCTGCTAGCAGAGCAGCCATCACAGATGTTTGGTCATCATAACTGGATAAAAACAGAATGGCAATTTCTGCATGTTTGTCCCTAATTATACGAGCAGCTTCAGCTCCGGTTCCATCACCTAGTTGAAGATCCATTAATATCAAGTCAGGTTTAATTTCAAATGCTTTGGATATTGCATTTTTCATTGATGCCGCTTCATAAACTTTATAGTTGTTATTGGATGTAGATAATATATTGACTATCCCTTTGCGGATAAGCAATTGATCATCAACAATAAGTATTTTGGGATTATCCATCTAATGACTCAAGTTTTTTTACAGATTGTTCCATTTTAGCTAGTGATTTTTGTAACTCTTCTAAGACTTCTTGATTTTCTTTTGTGTCCTTATATTGTAATAACTGTATTGAAAAAGAAAATTCAGTAATAAAATTATTTAGTTCATGAATGGTTTCTCTAATTAATGATTTTGCCATAGTTATTCCTTTTACAATGTTACTTTATCACGACGATTTCTTTTATAGTATGTATAAATTCCAGTGAATTAAAAGGTTTTTGTATAACTTTTGTGATATTTAATCCATTTTTTTTATATTTTAAGGCATCACTTTCATATCCTGTAAATAATACTATAGGGAAATTTGCATTAATTTTGCGAATTTTCTCAATCATAGTCACACCATTCATTTCTGGCATATCGTTATCGGTTACGATGATGTCATAATAATCTTTTTTGCCTAAGTATTTCTTTAATCCTTCTTTACCGTTGTTGGCAATGTCTACATCTATATTTGACATGCTTAACAATTGTTTAATTGATTTTGCTAATGATTGTGAGTCTTCAACTAATAACATGTGAATAGTTTTTGTTGGCTGAGAAAGTTTAATGGTTGTATTTGCATTTGGCTCTGGGCTTTGAATATTTTGAGAAACTGGGAAATACAGGGCAAATTCAACGCCTTTTTCTATCCTATTTTTGACCAATATATGTCCACCTAAAGAGTGAATATAACGGTGTACAACTTGCAAACCTATGCCACTGGCTTGTTTTTCGTTTTTGGTACTAAAAAAAGGTTTAAAAATATTATTTAAATCTTTCTTAGCTATACCGTTACCTTCATCCTTTACACTAAGTTCTATAAATGTTCCAGAGAACTCTTCCTTGCAGGATATGCAGGTGAATTGTTTTAACTTTTTTGTGGCTGTTTTTATTGTTATGGTACCTGTGTTGTTACATGCATCTCGTGCATTGATTAGAAGGTTAAGAATTACTTGGTGGAATTTAATTAAATCAATATCAACCAGTTGACGATTTTGTGCGAAAGATTGTTTTAATTTTATACTTTCTGGAAGTGCCATTTTTATTAATGCAAGTGATTCATTAAGGGCATTTTCTAAAGTTGTTGTTATTAGGTTTTGTTTTCCTAATTTAGCAAAGCTTAATAACTGCCCAATAATATCACTGCATTTATTCGCGGCTTGTATTATTTGATTAACAGGTTTTAAATTAGTGTTATTGGGGTTGTTTTTAATAATTTCTGACTCTATATAAATAATAGCAAGCATGTTATTAAAGTCATGTGCTATGCCACTGGTTAAAAAACCAATCATTTCCATTTTTTGTGATTGTTTTAGTTGGTTTTCCATAACTATGATTTGTTGCATTTGTTCATTTAACTTTTTAGTTCTAACTAAGACTTG
>CAMZLQ010000085.1 GCA_947311585.1 uncultured Alcanivoracaceae bacterium
AGCCACCATTAACCATAAAAATGGTGTTGCGTAAAATATTTTATAGCCAATACCTTGTGGAATCATCACCAATGGTACGGTAACTAAAGCATCTAAACCCAATGCCGTTATTATCATTATTATTGCTAACATTAAACCACTAATTTTTTTTCCTTTCCTAAAATAAAATAATACAGAAAAATAGACAAAAACAATCACACCAATAAAGACTATGCTATTTTGCAAAATTATTGATTGCCTAAACAATGGAATGAAACTGATTAGGGTGTAAAGACTAAAAATCATTATCCATAAGATAATACCTGATAGAACTGCTCTAATTTTATTCATATTTTTTCTCTTTTTTTAATTAATATATAATTACTTGACACTGTGTCAATTGAATGTCGCTTGATTTTGTAGTAAACTTTACACCATGTCAAGTAAAAAAAATCAAACGAGAAAAAAAATCCTTCAAGCCACATGGAAAATGTTAGAAGAATCAAATGGACAAAACACAAAAATGGCAGATATTGCAAAAACGGCAGGCATATCACGTCAAGCCATGTATTTGCATTTTGATTCACGAATTGAACTCATGATTGCAACGGTAAAATACGTTGATGAAATCAAAGAATTAAATAAAAGGCTGGAGTTATTTAATGCTGCAAAAACGGGTGTAGAAATGCTCAATTCGTTGGTAGAGGTCTGGGGAAATTACATCCCTGAGATTTACAGCATAGCTAAAGCCATGTTATTAACCAAGGAAAACGATGAAGCCACCGCAACTGCCTGGATGGGTTGCATGAGTGGTCTTAGAAGTTATTGTCAACAAACAATTGAGACAATATACAAAGAAAAACAGTTAAATCACAACTGGAAAATACAAGAAGCGGTTGAAATTTTATGGACCTATATTTCAATTCATAACTGGGAGCAATTAACACTAGAATGCAATTGGTCAAATCAAAAATTTATTAAAAACACACAAACCTTATTGCACTCTATCTTACTTACTTAAATAACCTACCTGTGCAAATGCTCGAACTGGAAAAGTACCCATGCCTTTAATTTTCACAGGTACAGCGTAAAACTTAAAGCCTTTTACGGGGAGTTTGTGTAAGTTTGTCATGTGTTCAATAATAAATATCTCATTGTGCAGCAGTACTGTGTGAACTGGGCGTGCTTTACCACTGGTATCATCAATATTGTGGCAATCAATTCCAACGAGTTTAACACCTTGCTGTTTTAAATAAATGGCAGCATCTTCGGTTAAAAAAGGATCATTTTCAAAATAGGCATCACTGCCCCAATGACGTGACCAATTGGTGTAAATTAATACGGCTTTATCTTTAACATCATAATTTTTAAAAAATTGCGCCGTAATTCGTTTGACGTCTTCATCGATTTGAATGACTATTCCATCAAGGTTTGCCACGCCTTCTAAATCTATTTCTGACAAATCTTTGCCATCAGCAAAACGGTGAAAAGGCGTGTCAAGATAAGTTCCTGTATTGGACACCATTTCTATTTTTCCTATCTGGAAAGTTGTGCCTTGTTCGTACACACCTTCGCACGCATCACGCGCTAAAAAGTCACATATCATTGGAGCAGGTAAACCTTTGTAAGTCACCATTCCATGAGATATAGTGTGGCTTAAGTCAACTAGTTTTATTTTTTTATTCATTTTTGTTTCTCTTTGAGTAGGTTGATAATAGAGTATTTATGCCAATAAAAACCCATATAATGTTAAGTACTGCTGAAGGATAAGCACCATAATATCCTGAATTAATAATAAATAACAAAGCACCAATCAGATTTAACAATTGAAAAGCCACTGAGTTTCCTTTTATTATTTGTTTTGAGACCATAACATAGGCAATTAAAAACAGTACCGCAGCAATCCAACCACATATATCTACAATTATTTGCATTACTGTTTCACCTTTTTTGAAAATAGTTGCCAATCTTTATCATGACTAGCACCCAATGATTGGTAAAAGTTTTGTGCCCTTTTATTACTGGATAAGACTGACCAAGTCATTTGTGACCCACCTTTTTGTTGGCAAATATCTTCAGCTTTTTGCATCAATTTTTTTCCTATTTGTTTGCCTCTGCAATTTTCATCAACATACAACTCTTTAATAAACAACCAAGGTGTCATATCATAGGTGAATGGCAAAAAATAGTACACCAATAAACCCACAATTTTTTTATCCTCTTGTGCAATAAGTGCATAAAAACTGTTAATTATTTGCTCTTTGATTGTTTTTTGAGTAACCCTAAAATCATCGATATAACCTTCAAAAACTGCCAAATCTTGCATAAAAGACAAGACTTGCTCACTGTCCTGAGCATTTGCATGTCGGATTATCATTTGACTAAACTAAAGCCTTCATCAATCCAGCCTGTGACTCCACCAATCATTTTCTTTACGGGTCGATGTAATTTAGCTAAACGTATCGCTGCTTTTTCTGTCGCATTGCAATGAGGGCCTGCACAATACACCACAAATAAGGTGTCTTTGGGAAATTCAGCTATGGATTTTTCATTAATTCGCGAATGTGGCAAATTAATGGCTTGATTCACATGCCCTTGCTTAAAAGACTCTTCTCCTCGCACATCCAATAAAACAAAATCTTGTCGATTATTACTGATGGCGTGATGCACATCCCAACAATCGGTTTCAAATTGCATAAGTTTTGAAAAATGTGCCAAAGCCTCTTGGCTATTGGCTGCTTTTGGTCTTGATACAGCTGACATTTTGTTCTCCTATAATTAATATTGATGAGGTATCTACTCAACACTAACAAGTCTGGGAAACCATTATTTGTACTTTTGCAAATACCTCAGCACTCATTATCCTGATAAATAAACATTAAATAATTGGCTTTAAAGACATTGTGCGTTAATATTAAGCCATTTCGTATTAGAGTAACTCAAATGAAGAAAGTAGCCATAGTCGTATCACCCAACCTTGCCTTATTTGAACTCGGCTGTGCCACTGACCTTTTTGCTATTAACCGAGAAGATATAAAGGGCTGGTATCAAACCGATGTGGTGAGTTTTTTTCCTTCTCCTTTAAAAACCAGTGGACAATCGCAGATTAAAATAGATGTCACGCAAGTGACAAATCTTGATAAATACGACATGGTAATCATTCCTAGCTGGTCTTTTAGTCAATTGCAACTGCCTGACAACATGAAAAGAAGCATTCTTAAAGTAGCCGAACGCAACGGCAGAATTCTATCCTTGTGCTCTGGTGTCTTTGTTCTAGCAGAACTTGGATTACTCAATAATCGTCCTGCCACAACTCATTGGTTATATACCGAGATATTTAAACAAAAGTACCCACACATTCAATACCGACAAGATGTCTTATACCAGTATGATGGTATTATTGGTTGTTCAGCGGGTTCCTCAGCAGCTATTGATTTGTGCCTAGAAGTTATTCGCGATGATTTTGGTTACGAAGTGGCAAATTATTCAGCTCGAAGAATGGTGTTAGCTGCTCATAGAAATGGTGGGCAATCACAATTTGTCGAAACACCCATCCAACAAAAACCAAACCAATTCGCCGCTACTTTAGATTGGGTAACCGATAGACTGGCAAGCAAAATCACAATAAATCAAATGGCTCAAAAAGCCAATATGACAAGAAGAACTTTTGATCGAAAATTTCGTTCATCCATGAACATGAGTCCACGGCAATGGCTAATACAGCAACGCATACATTTAGCCAAGAGATTGCTCGAAACAAATAATGATTCCATTGACTTAGTGGCGTATCATTCTGGTTTTGAAAAACCCGAGACTTTACGCCATAATTTTAGAAAATATTTAAATCTATCTCCTAGTCAATACCGACAACAGTTTTGTTGTCAGTAAAAGCTTATTATGAAAAAGACCACCACGATAAATAACAATCAAGAAAAAAATGCCTCGTGGCTATTTTAACCATTATTGTTTTCTACCACTTTATAACGCTACAATTAAAAGAGACCTTTCTAAGGCTTTCCGTTGGACGCACCCCTTGGGGGTACGCCCTACGAAATTTTTATTCTAAAAGGAAATATAATAGTTCACTCCTGACAACCTAGCTTGGTTGTGAGGTCAATTCCTTTAACGGTGGTGCAAACATGGTGAGTTTAATTCCTTTGACCGCAGCTTTATATTCTTCAAGTGTTGGGGTTCTGCCCAATACAGTAGAAAGAACGACAACAGGCGTGGATGACAATAAAGACTCTCCTTTTTTCTCATTCGAATCTTTTACCACTCTTCCTTGGAATAAACGTGTAGAAGTCGCCATGACGGTATCTCCAGCTTCTGCTTTTTCTTGATTTCCCATGCATAAGCTACAACCAGGACGTTCTAAATATAAGATGTTTTGGTATTTGGTTCGAGCAGCAACTTTTGGTGCATTGTCATCAAATTCAAAGCCAGCGTATTTAGATAACACATCCCAATCCCCTTCAGCTTTCAACTCATCAACAATATTATAAGTAGGTGGAGCAACAACTAATGGGGCTTTAAATTCAACTTTTCCTTGTTGAGCTTCGATATTTTTTAACATGTGAGCCAATATTTGCATGTCTCCTTTATGAACCATACAAGAACCAACAAAACCTAAATCAATCTTCTTCTCTCCTTTGTAGTAAGAAAGTTCTCTAATGGTATCGTGAGTGTATCGTTTTGAAACATCTTCATTATATACATCAGGGTCAGCAATCATAGGCTCATCAATAGCATCCAAATCCACCACAAATTCTGCAAAATATTTGGCATTATCATCGGGAACTAACGGAGGCTTTTCCCCTGACTTGACTTCTTGGATACGCTTATTTGCTAAATCAACCAACCCTTGCAAAACTTGTTTTTCATTATCCATGCCTTTATCAATCATAATCTTAATTCTACTTTTGGCAATTTCTAAGGAATCTATTAGCGTTTCCTCTTGTGAGATACAGATTGAGGCTTTTGCCTTCATTTCAGCCGTCCAGTCAGTAAATGTAAAAGCTTGATCTGCAGCCAATGTACCTATATGCACTTCAATTATTCGTCCCTGAAAGATATTTTCGCCTTTAAATTCTTTAAGCATCTGAGATTGGGTTGCATGAACCACATCACGGAAATCCATATGGTCTTTCATTGTGCCTTTGAAAGTCACTTTAACAGACTCGGGTATGGGCATGCTTGCCTCACCTGTTGCTAAAGCCAAAGCCACCGTGCCAGAATCTGCACCAAAGGCTACACCTTTTGACATTCTGGTGTGCGAATCACCACCGATAATAACAGCCCAATCATCAACGGTAATGTCATTAAGAACCTTATGAATAACATCTGTCATTGGCAGATAATTGTTATTGGGATCACGGGCAGTTATTAGACCAAAATCATTCATAAATTTCATCAAACGAGGAATATTTGCCTTAGACTTATCATCCCAAACCGAAGCAGTGTGACAACCTGATTGGTAACCCGCATCGACAATCGGTGAAATGGTGGTCGCTGCCATCATTTCAAGTTCTTGAGATGTCATAAGCCCTGTGGTGTCTTGTGAGCCAACAATATTGACTTCTACACGCACATAAGAGCCAGCGTGTAATATTGCACCCGGTGTTGCACCCACAACATTTTTATTGAATATTTTTTCAACCGCAGTTAATCCTTGACCTTCATGAGTCACCTCTTTTGAGGATGCATACACAGGAATAACTTCTGTACCCAAGACATTTGCGGCAAAGGCTTGCAATTTTTTACCAAAGACAATCGCATAAGAGCCACCCGCTTTAATGAACTCCAATTTTTGAGGAGTCAGAGCTGTGGAAATGTCTTTAACTTCTTTGCCGTCTTTATACAGTTTTTTCTCTTTGGTGTTAACCGTTAGCACCGTTCCTGTATCGACAGAATAAACCTCTTCAAGCACTGGATTTCCTTCTTCATCGACAACCACATTGCCTTGGTCGTCATATTTTTTTGCCCA
>CAMZLQ010000086.1 GCA_947311585.1 uncultured Alcanivoracaceae bacterium
AAAGCCATCGGAACAACAGGGCGTGGCATTGGTCCTGCTTACGAAGACAAAGTAGCCCGACGAGGCATTCGATTTGGTGATTTGTTTGAACCCAAACGCCTCAAAGAAAAACTAAGCGAAACCTTGTCTTACCACAATTTTGTTATCGAACACTATTTCAATCAACCACCATTAGATTTTGATGAAGTTTACGCTCAAGCGTTAAATTATGGTGAGCAACTCAAAATGACCAGTGCAGATGTCACAGCCGATTTACATAACTTACAAGAACAAGGTCAATCCATCTTACTTGAGGGAGCACAGGGGTCATTACTAGATATTGACCACGGCACCTACCCTTTTGTGACTTCGTCCAATACCACAGCGGGAGCAGCATCAACTGGCACAGGACTGGGTGTCACCGATATAGACTATGTTTTGGGCATAACCAAAGCTTATACCACTCGCGTAGGCTCAGGGCCTTTCCCCACAGAGCTATTTGATGATGATGGGGCAATGCTGGCTAAAAACGGTGTCGAATTCGGCGCAACAACAGGTCGACCAAGGCGATGTGGTTGGTTAGATTTGGTTGCACTTAAACGTGCAATTCAAATCAATGGTGTTACAGGTATTTGTGTGACAAAGTTGGATGTTTTGGATACTTTTGAAGAAATAAAAGTCTGCACCGCCTATAGAGTGGGTGATAAAGAATTTAATCATTTTCCTGCCTCAGCCGAAGCTTGGGAAAATATCCAACCCGTTTATGAACCCCTTGAAGGCTGGATGACTCAAACTAAAGGCATGACAGATAGTGCAAGTTTGCCACCTCAAGCACAAAAGTTAATTGATAAAATCGAAAATTACACAGGCTGCCCTGTTCACATGATTTCAACAGGTCCAGATCGAAACGAAAATATTGTTATTCATAATCCTTTTGTATAAAACCCAAGTCACTTAAATTAATACAATATTTTCAAATGATGATATGCAATTACCTCATATAATGGCAATTTATCTTCATAATATGGAAGGGAAGTAGACCCAGAATAACATATTGTAAAACTTGCTTGAATCTGATTAGGAAGATATTGTTTTAACTCATTAGGAATTTTGGGGTTCTCAACAGATTCATTCTGAATTCCTACAACCCATTCATTTCTATCAAGAACTCCCAAACCTTTTCTATTGCTGTGTAATCGGAGACTAGGAGGCCAACCATTCCATGAAGTCAAAGTGCCATTGACAACTAAACAGCTATTGTTTTCAAATTTTGGTAGAAACCCCAATAAATTCATTACTAAAAATAATAGTGATACAGAAAAAAAGAATTGCATCAATTGATGATAACATGAATTTCTAATAAAAAAAACAAATAATGTTAAATTCAATTTAGCAACAAACCTATGAAATTTGATTGTATTGAATTTCTTAACTAAAACCCTATATATCAGGTATATTAAAACTTATTAGAGATGAAAAATGCAAATAGATAAATTTACCAGCAGTTTTCAACAAGCCTTACAGGATGCTCAATCGCTCGCCATTGGTCGCGGTAATAATATGGTTGAAACAGCCCATTTATTGTCCGCATTAATCGACCAGCAAGGTTCGAGCACTAAATCTTTATTAACCAAGGCACAAGTTGATGTTGCACAATTAACACAAAAATTAAATGAAATTATGGACGGTTTTCCGCAAGTTTCGGGTAACGAAGGTCAAATCAATTATTCCAATGATTTGATTCGTGTGCTCAATATTTGTGACAAACTCGCCCAACAAAAAAATGATAAATACATATCCAGTGAACTGTTCATTTTGGCTGTGTTACAAGTTAAAGATCGAACAGCGCGTGCATTGGAAGAATGTGGTGCAAATCAAGGAAATATTGCCCGTGCCATAGATGAAATACGAGGAGGTGAAAACGTGAACGAACAAAATGCAGAAGAAAACCGTGGTGCATTGGATAAATACACTGTTGATTTAACGGCTAAAGCTGAAAATACTAAGCTTGATCCTGTCATAGGACGCGATCAAGAAATTCGTCGCATGATTCAAATTTTATCACGCCGAACTAAAAACAACCCTGTATTAATAGGTGAACCTGGTGTGGGTAAAACCGCTATTGTCGAAGGTTTGGCTCAACGAATTGTCAATAACGAAGTGCCCGAAAGCATGAAAAATAAGCGTGTTTTATCACTGGATTTAGGCTCACTCATTGCAGGGGCAAAATTCCGCGGTGAATTTGAAGAACGTTTGAAAGCTTTATTAAAAGACCTATCCAAACAAGAAGGCAATGTGTTATTGTTTATTGATGAAATGCACACGCTTATTGGTGCAGGCAAAGCTGAAGGTTCAATGGACGCGGGCAATATGCTCAAGCCAGCTCTTGCTCGTGGCGAATTGCATTGCATCGGCGCAACCACATTAGATGAATACCGTGAATACGTAGAAAAAGATAAGGCCATTGATAGACGGTTTCAAAAAATTATCGTCGATGAACCCTCAGTTGAAGACACCATAGCCATCTTACGTGGCTTAAATGAACGCTACGAAGTGCATCATGGAGTGGAAATTACTGACCCTGCAATTGTGGCAGCAGCCATGTTATCGCACCGTTATATTACCGATAGAAATTTACCCGATAAAGCCATTGATTTAATGGATGAAGCGGCTTCGCGTATTCGCATGGAAATTGATTCCAAACCTGAAAAACTTGATCATTTAGAGCGCAAAATGATTCAATTAAAGATTGAACGTGAATCCTTGAAAAAAGAAAAAGACGATGCATCAAAAAAACGTTTGCAAGAGCTTACCGATAGAATCGAAGAAATGGAGCGTAAGTTTTCTGACCTTATGGAAATATGGAAGGCGGAAAAAGCCGCGGTTCAAGGCACAACCCATTTAAAAGAAGAACTTGAAGTAGCCAAAGCTAATCTTGAAACAGCGATGCGCACCAATGATTATGCTAAAATTTCGGAAATTCAATACGGAATTATTCCAGAATTAGAACGTAAAATTGAAGAGGTATCAAAAGCTGAAGAACAAGACTTTAAACTCTTGCGCTTTAAAGTCACCGAAGCCGAAATTGCCGAAGTGGTAGCCAAGTGGACAGGCATTCCTGTCAATAAAATGATGCAAGGAGAAAAAGACAAACTCTTGAACATGGAAGCCGAAATTCATAAACGCCTTATTGGACAAGAAGAAGCGGTTGTTGCCGTTTCTGATGCCATTCGTCGTTCTCGTGCGGGATTGTCAGACCCCAACAAACCTATTGGTTCCTTTTTATTCCTCGGACCAACAGGAGTTGGTAAGACGGAACTGTGTAAATCGTTGGCTGATTTTATGTTTGACTCCACCGATGCCATGGTGCGAATTGATATGTCCGAATTTATGGAAAAACACTCGGTTGCACGATTAATTGGCGCACCTCCTGGCTATGTTGGCTACGAACAAGGCGGTTATTTGACTGAGGCTGTTAGACGCAAGCCTTATTCAGTGATTCTTTTGGACGAAGTCGAAAAGGCTCATCACGATGTGTTTAATATTTTGTTGCAGGTTTTGGATGATGGGCGTTTAACCGATGGCCAAGGGCGTACGGTCGATTTTAAAAATACCGTTATTATCATGACCTCAAATCTTGGTTCTGATATTATTCAGGAAAAAGCAGGAGGCGATTATAACGAAATGAAAACCTCTGTCATGGAGATTGTTGGTAGGCATTTCCGTCCAGAATTTATTAATCGCGTTGATGATATTGTGGTCTTCCACCCACTAACTAAAGAAAATATCCATAAAATTGCTGCCCTGCAGATTAAATCATTAGCAAAACGTTTAATCCCAAGAGAAATAATTTTGCGAGTGGATGATAGTGCTTTGGATTATATAGGCAATGTCGGTTATGACCCTGTTTATGGAGCCAGACCTTTGAAACGAGCGATTCAGGACACTCTTGAAAACCCATTATCAAAAGCCCTATTGTCAGGAAAGTTTGCCAATGGCGATACCATTAAAGCAACTTATGAAAATGGACAAATCACTTTTAAAAAGTTGAATTAATGATATAAAACCGCATAATAGCGACCAGTTAAATTAACTGGTCGCTATTTTTTTAGAGGGAATATTTATGCCAATATACGAATACCAATGCCAAGCTTGTGGCGAACATTTAGATAAATTGCAAAAAATGAGCGATGAACCATTAAGCACCTGCCCAAAATGCGATAAAGAATCTCTAAAAAGAGTTATTTCTGCCAGTGGTTTTCGCCTCAAAGGCACGGGTTGGTACGAAACCGACTTTAAAACTAAAAAAACCACAAAACCCAAGCAAAAAGAAAGTTCGGATTAATTCTTATTTATCTAACAAGTAGATAAAAATTAATTTGTCAAATTCACTTTAATAGTCATCAGCAACCTCTTCGGCTTAGCTCATAGCGGCTTATCGTTCGGTGCAAATCCCAAATCCCCTACCGTCTTGATAACTATTAAACTCGTTAAAGAGTTAACAATGGATAAACTTGAAAAAACAACAAACAAAGAAGACTTATAGAAGAAACAAAAATGGCACGTAAAAAACGTTGTCTTTTGAGTTCTCGCAGCACCGACACTTTCATCAATTCGTAAGTAAGTTCACGTTTAATATCAATTTCATCCAGTTGTTTGACGTATTCATTGAGCGACTTGACCTCATTTGGGTGAAGGTAAAACAAAGCCTTCACTTCTTTTCTACCACGCAAAATACTGGGAGCTATTTTGCGTGTGGGATATAGAACAGATACAAAAGTTATTAAAGGAATCATAATTAATGCCCATGACAGTACTAAAAGCATAATGCCGGATTGATTTTCAAGCAGTTCTAAATGGGTCAGCTTTGTGATTGTTCCAATGGTGAAAATAAAGCCAATACCGACAATTTGAGCTTTGGTATCATAGGTGCGAATATTGTCTTGGGCTTCTTTGAGTGAAGCGTAGAGAAAATTTAACGTGTTTAAGTCCTTTTGCATAATCAGCCTTTATTTAAAAAATTGTGTAATGAAGTATCGGATAAATGCGATGGCACAACATGGTTCATAGAGCGGGCGATATTTTCAATGCGTCCTGGATTAATTTTCTCCCAATCGTGCAACATCATTTTGATGGCTTGGCGTTGCATATTGTCTTGTGAGCCACAGAGGTTGCAGGGAATTATTGGGTATTTGACCACTTCTGCGTAGTGGATAATATCGGTTTCAGCACAATAAGATAGCGGGCGAATAACGGTGTGCTTACCATCATCTGAAAATAATTTTGGTGGCATGGATTTAAGTGTGCTACCAAAAAACATATTTAAAAACAAAGTCTCAACTCGGTCATCACGGTGATGACCTAAAGCAATTTTAGTGCAGTTATGTTGTTCGGCAAAAGAATACAAGATACCACGGCGCAAGCGTGAACACAGCCCGCACGTGGTTTTCCCTTCTGGAATTATTTCTTTAACAATGCTATAAGTGTCTTGTTCAATGATGTGAAACTCAACACCAAGCTCGGTTAAGTATTCGGGTAAAATATATTCAGGGTAGCCGGGTTGTTTTTGGTCCAGATTGACTGCGATTAAATCAAATTTTATCGGTGCTTTTTTTTGCAATAACAGCAACATATCCAGCATAGCAAAAGAATCCTTGCCACCCGATAAACAGACCATGATTTTATCACCTGCTTCAATCATATTAAAGTCAGCGATAGCCTTGCCTGTCAGCCTTTTGAGCTTGTTTTGAATCTTTATGAATGCCTTATCGTGCATGATGTGTTGAAAAGTTACCTAAAAATGGTATATTGTATGATTCAGTGGTCATAAGTAAATAAAAACAGTGCAACAACAAGACATTAGAACATTAGAACTGCAATTGCTCGAATTACGTAGCGAACACCGAGATCTTGATGAAATCATCCATGAAATGATAGAGTCTAACCACCCAGACCAACTAAAAATCAAACGCTTAAAAAAACGTAAACTGCGGCTTAAAGACAGCATTATACGCTTAGAGAGTTTATTAATTCCTGATATTGATGCCTAAAACGATTAAATTACTCTTCATCTAATGGTTGCACAATACTAAAAGCCCCACGGATATCGCCCAGTTTAAATCCAGTGGCTGTATCTTGTGGATAAAGTTCTTGAATTTTTGCAGCGATAGCAGGAGCAATATTTTCACCATGACAAACCAAGCACACCTGCTTTGTTTCTATCGCCTGCATAAAACGAAAAGCTGGCTTGCCATTAGCTTCGGCAATGTCTTGAACAAATAAACGCTTGAACCCGTCACCTTTTTCTTTTTGCTTTTCAAAAGCTTCCATCATGCGCTTTTCCCAGGCATCGGGTTTGGTCGCCCGTGGCTTTAAACTGGTGCGGTGAATATCCCAACCCGATTTTTCGGATAATTCTTTGGCGATTAATGGCGCTTGTTCGTTACACACACTTATGGCAGCAATTGGACCACCTGATTTCATGGCTGCTTGTAATTTGCCTTTGAGTTTCCCCCCAAAAGCCTTAACCATATCCTTACTGGCATCGGTGCGGTGTTCAATTTCCTTATAACTGATGGTTTGTTGCACGCAAGCGGATACCAAAAGGACAGAACAAAAGATAAGTAAATATTTCATGGCTTTTAGATTAACATTAGAAAACTCTAATATTAATAATTTATAGGCAAGCCTGCAATCAAAAATGCTGTTTAACTACAATACTCCACTAAAAGCAACAACAATTGACTACGTAAATTGCTTATT
The DNA here is from genome assembly GCA_947311585.1 of uncultured Alcanivoracaceae bacterium. Lineage (GTDB taxonomy): Bacteria > Pseudomonadota > Gammaproteobacteria > Xanthomonadales > Marinicellaceae > NORP309. The sequence continues at coordinate 6,742 of CAMZLQ010000086.1, forward strand.
TGTAGGAATAATGCTTTTAGATGTAAAGAATTTCCCAAAAACATAAAGCATTTTACCGATTTGCACATTTAAAAAAATCGCTACAATGGGCACCATGTTATTGCAATGACGCAATAACT
>CAMZLQ010000087.1 GCA_947311585.1 uncultured Alcanivoracaceae bacterium
AAAAAATACAAAGGACAGTTATCTATAAAGAAAAACAATTTTATTCACAATCAATTTTTTGATAGGATTTTACTGAGTTACTCTGGTAGATTTAGTAGAGATTTAGTTTTTTTTAACCATTGCTTAGGAAAATACTGATTTTGGCTTATTTAAAACGCAATAACCCATCACACTCAAAAAGCGTATTTGAAAAACTTGTGGAAAATAAGCTATTCTAAAGCTGGATTTAACCAAATCTTAGAAGACACCCAATTTATTAATTCCAAGAAAAATTGGCAGAACCTGCGGGTTTGCATAGAAATTATGTTGGGTCGGTTGAACGAGGTGAAATCAATATTGCTATTGATAATATTGAGAAAATTGCAAATGCTTTAGGTATAAAAATTTGTGATTTCTTTAAAGATTCAAACTTTTAAAAATAGAAGTTTCTCTTAACAGGTGTTTTAAACTCATTCTAACATCGCTTTTAAAGCTGCCAAATGGCTGAGTTTTTTCTTCTTTTTATCGGCTTCTGATTCTTTTTGTTCAATGCCATAGCCACTGATATACTTCTGTGGTAATTCATCTAAGAAACGACTCGGGCCTGTTTCGCATTCATCTTCTTGACCAAAACGACTTTTGCGTTTTTTTACATAAGAGATGTTTAAATTACGCATCGCACGGGTCATGCCTACGTACATTAAACGCCTTTCTTCTTCAATGGTTTCTTCTTCGATAGAATTGCGATGCGGCAAGATGCCTTCTTCTACGCCAACCATATACACATGGGTGAACTCCAAGCCTTTGGCGGCATGCAAAGTCATCATTTGCACAGCATCTTCATTGGCTTTGTCTTCCATGTTGGTTTGCAGTGTGATTTGTGCCGCGACATCAATTAAGCCCATGTTCTTTTTTTCGGTAAAGCCGCGAATCCATTTTTGAAAATCATAAACTAACTTTGTGCGGTTATGTTTGCTAATTTTATCTTTTGAAGTTTGCGCTATCCAGGCAATATAATCAATGTCATGAACTAAAGTGTCTATTATTTTATCGGCATTGTAATCCGCCAAAACTTGGTGTTGTAACTTGGTTATATTGAATTGAAATTCTTTAAGCTTTTGTGCCGTTCTTTTGGGCAATAGGGATAAAACTTCATCATTACCTGCGGCTTTAAAATAACTGATGTGTTTAGATTCTGCCACTTGTGCCAGTTTTGCCAGAGAGCTCGAACCTATACCTCGACGCGGCACATTGACGATGCGCAAAAAAGCAGAATTGTCTTTGGGGTTACACAACAAACGAATATAAGCCATTAAATCCTTGATTTCATTAAAGTCAAAAAAGGAGCGCCCACCACTCATGACATAAGGTATGTCTTTGCTGCGAAAAACCTGCTCGACCAACTTGGCTTGGTGGTTTGAGCGATACAATACAGCGTAATCGCTGTAGCTTTTTTTCTTCAAAACACGTTGGTAGCTGATTTCTGCACACAGTTGCTGTGCTTCGGCTTCGGGTGAGTCAAACTTCATGATTTTGATTAAATCACCTGCACCTAAATCACTCCACAGTTTTTTGTCAAACTCGTGTGGGTTGTGTTTAATAACATCATGCGCTGCGCCCAAAATGGTTTGGGTTGAGCGGTAATTTTGTTCCAGTTTGACTACCTTAAGCTCTGGAAAATCGTGTTTTAAAATGGCTAAGTTTTCAGCTTGTGCACCACGCCAACCGTAAATGGATTGATCATCGTCACCTACGCAAATTATATTGCGGTGTTTGCCCACTAACATTTTTAACAAACGGTATTGCGAACCGTTAGTGTCTTGGTATTCGTCCACCAAAACAAACTTCATTTTTTCTTGCCAACGAGATAACACTTCGTTATTTGTTTCTAGCAAATTAAGGGTTTGCAGAATTAAATCATCAAAATCTAAGGCGTTAAAATCTACTAACCGTTGTTGGTACTGATTATAAACCACTTGTGCCAGTTGAAATTGAGTGTCGAGTTCATCCGCTCTTTTCCCTTCATTTTTCCAAGCCGATATTTGCCATTGCACTTGGTTGATTTGCTCTCGGTTTGAGCCTTTTGGCAATAAGTCTTTAACGATATTATGTGTTTCTGACGAATCAAAAATACTAAAGCCAAATCGGTAAGGCGTGTGTTTAATTTCTTCGCGTATGATGCGCATACCAAGTGAGTGAAAAGTTGAAATGTTAAGGCGCTCACGTTTTCCTTCAACTTCAGGCAAACTAACCATTTTAACCGCGCGCTGTGCCATTTCTTTGGCGGCTTTATTGGTAAAGGTAATGGCAAAAATATCGTGGTGTGTGGCTTTTAGGCTTTTGATTAAATAAGCAATTTTTTCGGTAATTACGCGAGTTTTACCACAACCTGCGCCAGCCAGAACCAATAGGGCACCATCACAATAGGTTACGGCAGATTGTTGTTGGGGGTTGAGCATAGGTGTTTTATTAAAATCAAAGCGGTGGATTATAGCAGTTTATTTTTTATAGGTAAGTCCATTGAGAACTTTATTATAAAACATCAACGCCACTGGCTTATTAATTAAATCCCGATGCAAATAATAACGGTGTGCTAATTGTGAATCAGTTAAATCAATATACTGTGCATTGCCCGCTTTTTTAAAATCATTGCCAAAAAAGCTCTTTAACCCTTTGCCCAACCTCTTACCGATTAATTTTATCCCAAGTTTTCCAAGCAATTTATCCTGTTGATTAATGGTAATGTAAATACTGTCTGAAAAATTAATTTTTTCAACCCATTTTTTATGATTCTTCGCCGAAGAGGCTGGTGCACTTATAACTAGCGTGTCAAAAATAGAACCAAAGTGTTTATCATAATTTTTCATCGACTGTTCTAACACGATACTGCCCATACTGTTGGTTAGTAAAGTAAATTTAATGCCCTTAATTTTGTTTTTATTGCCTTGCTTATATTGATTCAATGCTTGTAAAACACGTAAAAAATCTGTGGCTGAGTCTCGTGCTTTTTGTGTGGGAAATGCAAAACGTCCCTCCCATGAAGGCCAATGAAACATAATGACTTTTGCCGAATAATCTTTTTCTAAATCGGCAAGAAGGTGTTTGTTGAAGGCTTTTTCTGGGTGTTTGCCACGTCCATGTACAAATAGAATTAAATTATCGTA
>CAMZLQ010000088.1 GCA_947311585.1 uncultured Alcanivoracaceae bacterium
GGTGGCAAAGACAAAACCATTACCATTGACGGTGGTGATTTGTGGCAAGGCTCTGGGACTTCATTATGGACACGTGGTGTCGATATGGTTGAAGCCTCTAATATCATGGGATTGGATGTTATGGTTGGGCATTGGGAGTTTACCTACAAAGAAAATGAAGTTTTAAGCAATGTTGCTTTGTTTAAAGGGGATTTTATAGGTCAAAATGTTCGTGTAAAAGAAGACTCATTATTTGATGAAAACTACGAAAAATTAGTTGAAAAATACGATGGTCGTGGCCTTTATGACGAAGACGAAGGTTATGCTTTTCAACCGTATGTGATTAAGGTGATTAACGGTAAGCGTATCTGTATCGTTGGTCAGGCATTCCCAAGAACTGGTAATGCTAACCCACAAGAGTTTTTCCCTGACTGGTCCTTTGGCTTGCGCGAAGATGACATGATTGAATTGGTTGAGCGTATCCGTGAAGAAGAAAAACCCGATGCGGTTGTCCTTCTTTCACACAATGGCATGGATGTGGATATAAAAATGGCAGAACGCATTCCAGGTTTAAATGCGGTTTTTGGTGGTCACACCCATGATGGCATGCCCAAACCAATCAAAGTTAAAAATGTTTCAGGCAATACTTGTTTAGTCACCAATGCAGGCTCAAATGGAAAGTACGTTGGAGTGATGGATTTTGATTTCTCAAAAGGTCAAGTCGACATGACTTATACCATGTTCCCAATTATTACTAACCGATTGCCTGCTGATAAAGAAATGCAGGCTTATATCGATCAAATGCGTCAAACAAAATACGATGAAAACATCGTTGAATCGCGCAACAGGGAACGTTTTTATAACCCAATCCGTTTGGGTAAAACATTTGAAGAAATTTTAAGTGAAAAACTCGCCATAGCCGATAGATTGCTTTATCGTCGCGGTAACTTTATGGGCACATGGGACCAAATACTTTGTAATGCACTGCGTGAAGAATACGGCGCTGATGTTGCCATGTCTGCAGGTGTGCGCTGGGGCACGACCACTTTAAAAGGCGAGTGGATTACCATGGAAGATGTTATGGCACAATGTTCCATGACTTATGGCGAAACCTACACGGCAGAATTTACTGGCGAAGAACTATTGCGCACCATTGAAAGCGTTGCGGACAATTTATTTGATGAAGACCCTTATTTGCAATCAGGTGGTGACATGGTCAGATTGGGTGGTATGGATTACACTATTGAACCATCAAAACCTTTAGGGCAACGCATTACCGAAGCTCGATTAGATAATGGCGAATTGATTCAAAAAGACAAAAAATACAAAATTGCAGGCTGGGCAAGTGTTAACCAATCACCCAAAGGTCGCTTAATGTGGGATGTGGTTCGCGATTATATAATCGCTAACAAAGGCAAAGACAACGTCTTGAAATTACCGAAAATCAACCATCCTAAGTTAGTTGGTGTTAGTGCCAATCCAGGGATTGCGGATTACCCTGGAAAAATGAGTTAGTATTTTCAGAGACATAAAAAAACCTGAAGAGTTAACAGCTCTTCAGGTTAAGTTATGCTGAGTTATTGCAAATATCCAAATACTTTTTTACAACGGTTGGCATGCCTTTCTCGATGCATTCGATGGTCAACACATGTCCAATTGACACCTCAAGAATGGCAGGAATGGTAAGAAAGGTGGCAAGGTTTTGCGAATCCAAATCATGCCCGGCATTAACGCCCAATCCAAGTTGCTGTGCTTTTTGAGCCGCTAGGCGGTACTTTTGCAAGGTTATATCTTGTTCTTTAGTGCCAAAAAAGTGAGCAAACTCTTCGGTGTATAATTCGATTCTATCCACGCCTGTTTGTGCAACCAGTTCGACCTGATGCACTTCAGGATCTAAAAAAACCGCACTACGCACACCATAATCACGAATCTCGATGGCTAATTCGCTGATGCGTTTTTTGTGTCTAGTCATATTCCAGCCGTGATCAGAAGTCACTTGATTAACGCCATCGGGAACAAGTGTGCATTGGTCGGGTTTGGTATCGCGAATAATCTTTAAAAAATCAGCCGATGGAAAACCCTCGATATTGTATTCCACATCAGGGAAATCTTGTAAGAATTCAGCCAATTCATAGGCGTCTTTAACCGTGATATGGCGTTCATCTTGTCGTGGATGCACAGTAATGCCGTGCACGCCTAAATCCATAAACTTTTTGGCAAAATTAATGACATTGGGAAAGTCCCTGCCACGAGAATTACGCAACAGCGCAATTTTATTTACATTAACACTTAATTGAGTCATGGCGCTATTTTACCTCTTTTCGAGAAAGGTTTGCAATGACTCAAGGCATCGTTTTTATCGTTAAACTATTTTATAATGATAAATCTGATTGGATAGAGTATTTATTAATTTTGACTTGCTAGTAGACTATATTGTGCTATTTTAAGTGTTAACTATCAAGAATATCTCAGTAGGTTCAGAATTCATTGTGGAATCATTCAATTTAACTATAAATTGGGCAAAATCATTTTTCTGCGCAAATGAGTATTTGCTCGCCTCCTAAATAACAATATTTTTCTGACCAGAATAATATAATATAGGCATTTTTAAACCCTGCTTTTCTTAA
>CAMZLQ010000089.1 GCA_947311585.1 uncultured Alcanivoracaceae bacterium
AATACCATTTATGATTTAATCGATTTATCAGCCTTTAATATGCCAGCCAGTGGTTATTTCTTAATAGGTGATGCCACACTTCCAGCACCTGATGTCACTTTACCTGCCAATAGCTTGCATGATGATGCCAGTGCGGTTGCGATTTATTTTAGCAATATTAGTAATTTCACCGTTGGAGGTGCATTAACAACAACGGATTTAATTGATGCTTTGGTTTATGATTCTGGTCAAGCAGATAACGCAACATTGTTAACGTTATTAAATGCAGGTCAAGCTCAAATTGATGAAAATGGTAATACTGCTGCTGCAACCGAATCCAATGCGCGTTGCCCCAATGGTGGCGGTGGTGCATTAAATACCATTACTTATATGCAAGTTGTACCAACAGCAGGTAATATCAATAATACTTGTCCTGTTACCCCTTATTACGCAACGGCAGATACAACAAATGCGACAACATTGCGCACCACTTTGCATAATATTATTAAAGGCCACACCTCGTATCCATATTCTAATGGAACACCCAATACGTGGGAAATTCTGTCTTTTGCCGATGAGGATCATAATGCATCGGTTGATAATGACCCAAATGTAGCCGAAGCGGTTTGGATGGTTTATAAAAACAACTCATATACTTACAATGGTGGTGGTATACAGTCCTATAATCGCGAACATACGTGGCCCAAATCTTATGGCTTTTCAAACCCAACTGATAACGCTCCACGAACAGATGCACATCATTTAATGATGTCGGATGTTGGTTATAACTCTACCCGCAATAATAAATATTATGATAACTGCAATCCATCTGCCGATGCAACATGTACCAATGCTTCGTTACAGACCACGCAATACGATGGTGATGGTGATGGTATAACAGAGGGTGGTAATACAGGTGCAACCTATCCAGGAAATTCAAACTGGACAAATGGCAGTGTTTTTGAACCTTGGAACTTCAGAAAAGGCGATGTCGCTCGAGCCATGTTTTATATGGATGTGCGTTACGAAGGTCTTGGTGAAGTGGATTCTACAGGAACGTCAGAACCTGATTTGATTTTAACAAGCAATCCAGCGTTAATTCAAGGCTCTACTGGTGGTACTGCCTATATGGGTATCTTAAGCACATTAATACAATGGCACAATCAAGATCCTGTTGATGACATAGAAAGACAACGAAATGAAGTGGTCTTCTCTTACCAAGGTAACAGAAATCCATTTATTGATCACCCTGAATGGGTTGACTGTATCTTTGCTGGAGGCACTTGTACATCTGCTGTGCCAGATGAAGTCTTTAGTAATGGTTTTGAATAAAAGTTCTTTTTCTTTGAACAAAAAACCCATGAATTTCATGGGTTTTTTTATGCCTTGATTTTACGGTTTTAATCAAATAAAGGAGTCGATAAATACCGATCTCCGCGATCACAAATAATGGTGACAATCACCGCGTTATTTAATTCTTTGGCTAACTCTAAGGCTACGTGCATGGCACCGCCAGAGGACGCTCCAGCAAAGATGCCTTCGCGCCTCGCCATTAAACGTGTTGTTGCCTTAGCATCGGCTTGTGAAACATCTATTGTTTTGTCGACACGGCTGGCATCGAAAATTTCTGGCAAATATTCTTTAGGCCAACGGCGAATGCCAGGAATCTTAGACTCTCCATCGGGTTGTACGCCAATGATTTGTATTTTTGGATTCTTCCTTTTTAAATAACACGAGGTTCCCATAATTGTTCCAGTTGTTCCCATCGCTGAGATAAAATGGGTTATTTCACCATCCGTATCACGCCAAATTTCTTTGCCTGTTGATTCATAATGAGCTAATGGGTTATCTTGATTAGCAAATTGATTGAGCAGCTTAGCTTCACCAGACTTATCCATTTCGATGGCTAAATCTCGCGCCCCTTCCATGCCAAGCTCATCAGAAACCAAAATCAATTCAGCCCCATAAGCTTTCATGGCTTTTTGCCTCTCCATGCTAGATGATTCTGGCATGATGAGCGTCATTTTATAACCTTTTAACGCTGAAATCATAGCCAGAGCAATGCCAGTATTACCACTGGTTGCTTCAACCAAATGATCGCCAGGACTTATAAAATCCTTTTTTTCTGCATGTTTTATCATGGATAAAGCAGGCCTGTCCTTAACTGAACCAGCAGGATTTTGTCCTTCAAGTTTTGCAAGAATTACATTATTGCGTTTTTCATCGTATAAACGTTGAATACGAATTAAGGGAGTATTTCCGATTGTGCATTCTAAAGTTTGGCAATTTTTCATGAATTTATTTTTAAAAGTAAAAAGCTAAGACCAAATTTACCCTAATTAAATTTCAAAAACGTCATAAACCATAAATAAATCCAAAAAATATGTAATTTGCCCATTTTGTTTCAAATTACTCAAATTAAAAAAATAAAATTGTATGGCTTTACAATGTAGCTGTAAAGTAAGTTATGTTTTGATTTTTTTAATAAGGCTTATTCAAAGCCATTGATAAAGATGGTTTCGCCTTGGGATTTTGAGGCTTGTGGTGTGTTGCCATAGACACCAATATTGGCTCTGGCTCCATTGGGTGAGGGTTCATTGCTGTAATCAGTTGAGATTAAGCCATTATCAATGCACGGACTATTGATGCTATCAAGTACCCATGAGCCGTTATCGTATCTGCCAAATTTTGACTTAACATGGTAATCTAATTCTGCTGGGTTAATGATGTTTGCTTCTACTTCGGTTCGGGTGCTGCCATTGCCCAGTTCAAAAAACACGCTGTCATTAAGGATATACAACCAAATATGGTCATTGTGTGATTGACTGCCTTTATTAAAAATGGTTTGTATGCCTTGGTTTGATCCTGTTTTGTAAACCCACGCAGATAGGCTTATGCCATTTGTTGTTGAAAGTGTGTTGGGGTATTGAACAGCGTCATCTATGCCATTAAATAAGCCGGCATAGGATCCGTTTATGGCATCGGAGGTAAAACTCGCTTGACTATTGAGTGCATTATAGGCATTGCCACTACTGTCGTTCCAGTTGTTTTCCATTTGCAAATAAACTTGCATGTCGGTTGTTAAGGGGGCTGTTATGTTTTGAGGCATTCCATTGTTGTAAAGTGCGCTGACTTCATTCGTGCTTAGGGCTCTATTCCAAAGTGCAACTTCATCAACTCTGCCCTCAAGAGAGTAAGCGGCACCAATATAAGAACCCAGAAAGGCATAATAACTGTTTGTGCCTATACTACCAAAGGCGCTCTTTTTTTCACTAATCCTTAATTGACCATCAATATAGATTTTAGCTATTTCTTGGCTGCTGTCATAACTTGCTAAGATATGATACCACTGATTTAAGCTGTTGTGGGTTTGTGCAAATAATGGGTCGCTGTTTACGTCATCAATTGAGGTGAGGTTGTTATAATTTCCTGCGCTATTATTATAAACGAGGTTGTTGTTGGCAATAAAGGTATTAATGGCAGGTTCTTCATTGCTGATGGCAAACCCTGTATTGTTGATGATTATGTTGTTTCTTACAATGGTTTGGTAACCGACTTCTCCACCTGCCGTTCCCTTGTAAATTATCCCATCGGTTGTGCCGCCATCAATGACATTATGCTCAATAATGGTGTTTTGGAAACCATTCACGACTATCCCACCATCAAGTAAAATGCCTCCGCCACTGGCAACTGCGTTGGTTTTGTATATCTTGTTGTGATGAATGCGAACATTTTTCATTGTGCCTGTGGGGTATGTTGCACTGTTTGATGAAACGGTACCTACATGAATGCCACCGTTTTTTCCATAAATTATATTCTCATAAATTTCGGCTGAATCGCACACGAGGTTCTCATTTTGTATTTGAATACCAGCATAACCACTGGGTGAGTTGCTTAACGAATTTCCAATGGTATTATTGTGAATGGTAAAGTTATTGCATCCCGTTGCTCTAATGCCGCTATTGGTTCGAGTTTTTATTATTTCATTTTCATAAATACCAAAGCCTGTGACATTAACAAAACTCACCGCATCATGCCCACTGGCAAAAACATAATTGCTATAGACTTCGGACTCTATTGGGCTGGCTGTTCCATCACTTGATAATCGGATGGCATCTGTTTCACCACCAATAAATTTCATGTCATGGATTTTGATATTAAACGGAAAAGTAAAATGCAGTAAGGTGTTGTAGCGAGCGCCACTGGGTTCTAGTTGAGAACCGCCATTTATGGTAAAACCATAAATTTCGACATTATTAATGCCTTCGGTTGGCACGCCATAAGGATCCCAGCTAAGACGACCGGTTTGTGCGATAATCGGTTTATCAAGTGTCCACCATGCAGCATTATCCTTGAGTTTTATGCTGGCAGTAGCCTCTCCAGTTAAGGTGGTGTTGCTGGAAATCAGAACCGGCTCATCAATTTCAAAAACATTATTGCCTTTGAGGTAAACGGTTGTGTAACTTGCATTGGCAGCGACAAAATTTAATGCTTGATTTATTTGCACTTGGTCACTGATGCCATCGCAGTTAAAATCACCACTGCCATCACCAGAAACATAGGCTATAGGTGGTGTTAGGGCATTGACTCCTGCAGGTAAAAGTAACGCTAAAGTTAAAAATAATTTAGTTATGTTTTTTGGATAAATAATCATGATTTCAGCATTGTAATAACAGTTTTTATTTATTTCTGTGACCCATTGCTAAAATAGTTTTAGAGACCATCGTATTTGTTAAATTAATTCATCATGAATATTGAGTGAATCAGCATTCCAATTGAGGTTGAGAAATGAAAAGCAGGCGAGTCGCCTGCACTCTCAAGTTTTTATGATTTTTTGGTGAATTGCGTCAAGATAACAATGGTTTGTCCATTGACTTTACCCGTGATGTGTTCGGCATTATCAGCCACTAATCCAATTTTGCGCACGGCTGTTCCGCGTTTGGCAACCATTGAAGTGCCTTTGACGGGTAAGTCTTTAATTAAGACAACGGTGTCACCACTTTGCAGCGTAACGCCATTGCTGTCTTTGTGGATTAAAGCTGTATCCTCTTCTTCACCTTCGCCCGTGGCTTTTGCCCAAGTTAAATCATCATCTTCTAAATACATCATATCCAAAGCATCTTGTGCCCAACTCTCACTATTTAAACGCGATAACATGCGCCATGACATGACCTGTACAGGAAGGTTTTCGTTCCACATGCTTTCGGTTAGACAACGCCAGTGATTGGTGTCCATGTCTTGCTCTTTATTAATTTGTGCACGACAAGTGCCACAGGCTAAAATACTCTTATCAAAACCACCATCTAAATCGGGCGGAATAGCATAAACCTCAAGATTGTCGGTTGCGCCACATAATTCACAGGTTGAATTGGCTCGTGTCATTAAAGCTGCTTTTGTCATTGTATTCTCTGAAAATTTTAAAGGATGGATTTTATCAACTTATGTGACAAAATTGATATATAATTACAAAATATGAAACTAAAACTGATGCAAATACACGAAAAAGCATTAATTTGGCAAATTTATGAAAATGCCATGCAGGCACATATCGAAAAAATATGGGGTTGGGATTATGCGTGGCAAAAGCAAGATTTTGAAAAAAATATAGCTCAATACACAACCTCATTTATTCTCAATGGCGATAAAATCATCGGATATATTCAGTATAAAGTTGAGGGAAAGTACGCTTATATCAATATGCTAATACTTGAACCTTTGCAACAATCACAAGGCATTGGTGGCAAAGTACTCAATCATTTGATCAGTGAATATAAACTCAATACAGTATCCTTGCGTTGTTTTAAAGTGAATGACCGCGCCTTTAAATTTTACCTCCGCCTTGGCTTTGCCATGATTGCAGAGGATGATAATTTTTATTTATTAGAAAAGACCTTATGAAGCATATATTATTTTACTTATGACCAGGGTAAAATAATCATTGCCGTAGTTTTATTTAATTTGATTTTATCAATAAATTTTATTTCTATTGGACGAGTCGTTATCGGTTTGAAGAAAGTTAATAATTCACAAATTTGTTTATGGATCGGACAATTTGTCCATAAAGTATGACGTTCATTAAATTCATGGTTTTGAACTTTTTGACGTATTTGTCAGCTTGTTCTTCCTTTATGATTTTTTAAATGTATTTGTTGGAAGATAATTCATTAGTTGTGAAAATCGTGTAATATTCTTCTTCATTGCAATGTTCCGTTTTTTTAAGTCTAGTAACAGGGTTTATAGCCCTTAAAACCTTACATTGCAATACCTTTTTTAATATATTAACCGAGCACTAGTGCGCGAAAGCGGCGATCCAGTATTTTAGAACTCAATCTTTGTAGTTTTGTTCTATTTTCAATCATTGAGCTACTGGATTCCCTTTTTCAAGAGAATGACTGAACTTTAAAAAATCTTTATTGAATTTGCTCAACTAATTACCAGCAAGCTTTTTTATAGTTTTCCAAAATTATTTTGTCTTTTGTTAATAATAGAGTTTTGTTGATAGAAGCTTGAGCCACGATGATTCTATCAAAAGTATCTCTTGTCCAATTTTGATTGATAGATTGTATGATAACCTCTTCAAACGGTTTATTACAGGTTTTTAAGCCAATGGTTTTGGATAAATCTTTAAGAATAACATCAGCAGATTGAGTGATTCTTTTAATTTCTAATAGGTATTGCAACTCAAGTTGCACAACAGGTGATATCAATAAATCATGAGCATTAATTAAATCTACACCTGTTGGTGTAAACTTACTCTTATCGCCAGCATACAGCCAAACCACCACATGGGTATCGAGGTATATCATGAATCAGTATCGAGTTTTACAACCTCATCCCAATGAATATTTGATAAATCCTCAGAGTCACCTGTAATAAAATCAGGTCTCTTGGATAAGTTTTGTAGCTTATCAACTGTATCAACAGCAATAATTTTTAAAATTTTTCCTTTTCTAATAATCTCAACAGGAATGCCAGACGCCAAAACTTCATCCAGCACATTATAGATATTATTTCTTAATTCGGTTGGTGTTAAATTATTCATGTACGTATATTATCATATCACGTACGTTCGCACAAGCCTGTTATTTAGACTACGTAGCATAATCTATTTGAAACTAACCATCCACCCGCGGGCTCACCAATATCTTCGCATAACTCAACACAAACAAGGCAAAGGCCACCACCCACAAAGAGCCTGAAACAATAATTGTCCATTGATAAATCGAAGGAACAACAAGAGGCACAAACACACGAACAATAACTGCTAACACTATAAGAATAAATACAGGTTTGAGTAATTTGGGTGGAGACCGTAAATCTCGCCCCGTGTGACCAATACTGACACGCGCCATCATACCTATGGTAACAACTCCAAGCGTACCAATACTAAAGGCGTGTAACGCTAAAAAGTATAAGGCTGGTTGGTATTGGCTTAAAGCCGTCATCACTAAGCCAATGATTAAAAATAAATAACCGACATGCAAAACCCAAACCAAAGGCACCTGCCAGATTTGGCGGTTGTACCATCCTTTTAAACGAATGGCATGAATAACCGCAGCCAGAATTGCGGTGATAGCCGTTAATATTGGTGAGCCAATAAACAATAAGCTCAGGATAAATACAAAATAACTCGGCATAACCAATTTTTCAATCAAAGGGTATTTAACCACTTGATAACGCACTGGCACACCATTTTGCGAAAACATCGGAAACACCCGACCTGCCATAACAATGATTAAGGCAATAATAATGTAAAAGGCT
>CAMZLQ010000090.1 GCA_947311585.1 uncultured Alcanivoracaceae bacterium
ATTCATCGTCCAAATATTGTCCCCACCGCCTTGATCGGTGGTAAAGGCAATGGATTTTCCATCAGGAGAAAACCGTGGTTGCATATCCCAGGCCATAGAATTGGTTATATTGGTAGCTTTACCGCCAGTGATGGGCATAGTGTATATGTCACCTAGCAAATCAAAAGTAATGGTATTACCTTTGGTATTAACATCCAAATTCATCCAGGTTCCTGTGGATGTTTTGATGGTGGCTAGTGTTGTTTCCCCAGGAGGATTGTTGACATCCCATTGTTCGTTTTCTTTTTTTGTTTCATCCATTGCCAAGACGTTGAAAGAACAAATAGTAAGTAATATAAAAAATAGAGTTTTCATAGCTAAAAGACACCGTTTAAAATCGATTGACTACTTTACCACAAAATCGCTGTGATATTATGTTATGATAAACATAATATGACATTTGAGGTTTACATGAAGTTTATTAAATTATCTTATCTTTTATTTGTTAGTCTGAGTTTGTTTGCAGCAGAAGTAGTGGTTCAAAATGATTCTTTGCTGGATAATACAACTGGAGGGATACAAGCTGGATTTGTCTCTGGAGAACAGGCCGCTGTGTGGTTAGATGCTCCATGTGATGGCAATATGGTTGGTGTACAATTTTTGTGGAGGTCACTAAATGGTGGGGCTCCTGTTTCAATAGAGGATAGAATTCAAATTTCTGAAGCAGGGACATTTCCTACTCCAGGTTTATTACTTGATGAGATTGTTGGGCCAGTGATGACTGATGGTGTTATTAATGAATTTAGATTCAAAGATGAAAATAATGTCATTCCTTTGAGCGTTCCTGTGGTCAGCGGAGAAACGTATGTGGTTGCATTAAAGTTTGATCATGCTCCACCTGCAACTGGACCAAGTGTTGTCAATGATACGGATGGTTGTCAAGCTGGAAAAAATGGAATTAATGCATTATTACCTCCACTCACTTGGTTTTCAAGTTGTGCCTTGGGTGTTTCAGGAGATTTTGTCATTCGAGCCGTTGTTGATTGTGTTGCAGCTCCATCAACGGTTGATTTGTCCGTAACCAAAGACTCGTTATTGCCATCTTATACACCTGGTGATGACATCACTTATTCTATAGTTGTCAATAATACAGGCCCAAGTGTTGCTACATCGGCTACAGTTATTGATTTTTTTCCAGTAGAGTTAAGTAATGTCACATGGGTTTGTAGTGGGCAGAATGGAGCTGTTTGTAGCAATACCAGTGGGGTAGGTAATATTACCGAGTCGGTTAACTTACCTGTTAATGGTAGTTTGACTTATGATGCGATTGCAACAACTGATATCAATGCTACTGCTATGATTAGTAATACAGCACAAATAGTTGTACCTAATGGATTGACCGATACCAACCCTTCAAATAACAGTTCAACTAAAGTAGTTCCAATTTCTGATGGATTAATCTTTATGAATGGATTTGAAAACTAACACAAATGGTTTGCATACTATGTCATAAATCAAATGTGCAATTTTATTATCAAGATAAATTGAGGGGCTATTGGCAATGTCAAAGTTGTTTTCTGGTTTTTGTAAACAAAGATTTCCACCTTGATGCTCAACAAGAAAAATGCATTTATGATTTACACCAAAACAACCCAAATGATTTAGGTTATCGAACATTTTTGAATAAATTACTTATTCCTTTACAAAAAAAGCTACCCAAAGATGCCAAAGGCTTAGATTTTGGTAGTGGTCCCGGTCCTGCAATCTCTGTAATAATGAAAGAGCAAGGAATCCATGTTAAGAATTATGATATTTACTATGATAATCGTCCAAAATTATTAAAAAGGGTATACGATTTTGTTACTTGTACAGAAGTGGTGGAACACTTGTATAACCCACACGAAGTCTTTTCGCAATTAAGTGCAATGCTTAAATCAGGTGGTTTACTTGGAATAATGACGAAAAGAGTCATTAATAAAGAAAAGTTTAAAATTTGGCACTATAAAAATGATCCAACGCATGTGTGTTTTTACAGCGATAAAACTTTTGAGTATATTGCGCTGAATTGGGGATTTAAGTTGGATTTCATTGCTGATGATACTTTGGTTTTAGAGAAAGTTTAGAGCAAAAAAAAGAGCAGCAAAGCCACTCTTTTTTTGAAATTATTGTGTAAATTTATATTTATACAACAGTTACATTTGCAGCTTGAGGGCCTTTTTGACCATCTTCTACGTCAAACTCAACCGCTTGCCCATCAGACAAAGTTTTGAATCCGTCGCTTGCTATGGCTTTGAAATGTACAAATACATCGCTGCCGCCTTCACGTTCGATAAAACCGAAACCTTTCTTCTCATCAAACCATTTTACTGTACCAGTAGTCTTACTCATTTGGAAATCTCCATTAAAATTTTAAATCTATAGCTAACTCAAAAGCGAGTTAACCAATTATTGCTGTGAAATGTGGAACTTACTTACGTGGAACTGTTGAATGCAACTTAAGACATTAAAATCGTATAAACATAAATAGTAGCTGTTCGTCTTACCAGCTGTTGTATTTTACCCGATATGAACACGATAACCACGATAAAAAGTAAAATAAACGAGAAATTGTTATGAAATAAGGCAAATAATGTAGCATTTAGGTGATTATAAAAAAATAAAGGCGCAAAAGAATGAGAGAGAGATGCGCCCTTATTTTAAATGGCAGGTAAATATCTCAGTGGGATTTAAGATATATGTTCCCATTATCTACTTATTTTAAGTGTTTTGAAGTTTACAAATGTCCTCAAGGACATTTGTCACTAACTGAATATCGATAGGAAATTTACATTTACTTTATGCAATGGAGCTTTAAAATATTTTTATTTAATAAATTAAATTTATATTTCTATGAATAATGCTTAAAATGGGCAAATGGACATTAAGCAACTTTATAAAAAAACAATTTTAGAACATAACCGTAATCCGCGCAATTATGGCACACCTGAATCTTTTACGCATAAGGCAGAAGGATTAAACGCGATTTGTGGTGATCAGGTGTTTGTTTTTATCACGGTTGAACAGGGCGTAATTACGCAAATGAATTTTGATGGGGAAAGTTGTGCGATTTCTACCGCTTCCTCTTCGTTGATGACGGAGTTTTTGCAGGGTAAAACAGTGGATGATGCTAAAGATTTGTTTGCTGATTTTTGTCAATTAATGGATAAAAAATCATCTGTTGAGTCAATTGATTCTTTGGGTAAAGTTAATAATATGGCGGGAGTTAAAAAATTTCCTGCTCGGATTAAGTCTGCAACTTTGTGCTGGCACGCCATGAACGCAGCTTTGCTAGGTAATGAAACGGCAACTACTGAATAGTTACAGCACCTCGCTCATTCAAACCCATCTGAAAATACATTTTGCTGGATAACATGAATAACCCCTGTTGAGCTTGGGTGAGTGGCACAATGAAAGGGGATTTCTTGTGGGCTGTCAAAACGCACATAAATATTCCATGGGAATCCAGTTGGGTTTGATGAGGTGTTGTTGGTGCCATCACCATCACAACCAATAGCACAAATTAAACTGTTGTCATCGGCAACAAAATTATGCGAACCGCCATCATTAATCATTTTGACTATTTCACCTGTTTGAATGGTTAAATCCATGGGAGAAAATTGATTGCTAGTGGTTGCATGCAATTCATGAACAGGCACAGAAGTTGGTTCAACAACAGTCACAGAACCTTGCATGCCAAATCCAACATGAGGTTCACAGATATAACTGACAAAGCCAACCTTTCTAAAGGTGACTTCACTGACCCATAGATTGGTTGAAGGATTGCCGTTTCCTCCTTCTCCATCACAGCCATTGGCACAACGGAAGCTGTTATCTTGTGCTTTAACATTGTGTCCTCCACCCGTATTTATCCAACGAACGGTGTCTCCTGCTTCAATCTGAATGTTGGCAGGGGTAAAGACATTGCTCGAAACCATCACCTCATGAATGGTTGCAAAGCTTGGCAGACTAAATAACAAGACCAGGAGCTTGCCCAAGAATAGGAATTGTGATGAAAAGAAGTTGGGTTTAGGGCGATTTATCGCTTTTTTGAGAAGAATAGCACGGCCATTTGCCGAGAAAAAGCGGAAAAAAGCACAAATCCATTTTTTTTGTAATAGATTATCTGTTCTCGGGCAAGCTCCTAGGGCGTAGTTAATATTTTTCATGTCGCAACTATAACTCAAGTAATTGTAAAGAATTGTTAATTAACCACTGTATTTGTAAGGATTGCTTCAAACTGTGATTGTATTC
>CAMZLQ010000091.1 GCA_947311585.1 uncultured Alcanivoracaceae bacterium
CATGGTGGCAGCGCTTAAACCTGCAATGGCGGCTGCATGATCAGTAAACTGAGCGCGTTTTGCTGCCTCGGCATTGGAACTGACGGGAATGCATTCAGCATGTGGCATATTTTCCTTGAGCCAACCACGGCATTGAGCCAGTGATTGACGGTGAGAAAAAACCGTGGTAATTTCGTTAACATCAACGGTTCGGCTCATCAAGTTGTGGTGAATGGGTAAGTCTAATTCTCCACATATTTTTAAAGGCGAAGATAAAAACATATCTAAAGTGTTATTAACAGCACCTTCGGTTGAATTTTCTACTGGAACCATGCCAAAATCAGCAATACCAGCTTCCACTTCGGCAAACACTGAATCAATTGAAGTCACTGGCATAGCGGATACAGAATGACCAAAATATTTGTAGGTTGCCATTTCAGAAAATGTACCTGCAGGACCAAGATAAGCGATATTTAACGGTTTTTGTTGGGCTAAACAAGCGGACATGATTTCACGAAATAAACGCACTAATGTTTCATCTTTAAGCGGGCCTTTGTTGCGTGTTTTGACGGCACGTAACACCTGAGCTTCGCGTTCGGGGCGATAAAAGGCTCCACCGGATTTACTTTTGGCTTTGGCTTGAGCCACCGATGAGGCAATACCTGCACGTTCTGATATTAATTCTTGAATGGTCGCATCAATTGTGTCTATTTTGTCTCGTAACTTAGATAAGTCTATTT
Organism: uncultured Alcanivoracaceae bacterium; assembly: GCA_947311585.1. Lineage (GTDB taxonomy): Bacteria > Pseudomonadota > Gammaproteobacteria > Xanthomonadales > Marinicellaceae > NORP309. Next base: position 720 of record CAMZLQ010000091.1, read on the forward strand.
TATTATCCATGGTCTTTCTCAAAGTCTTTCATGTATTGAATCAAAGCATCAACCCCTGCAATCGGCATGGCGTTGTACAAACTGGCTCGCATACCACCGACAGCACGATGACCCTTTATCGCTTTGATACCAGCCTTATCTGCACCAGCAATAAAATCATCATTTAGTTTTTCTTCTTTTAGTAAAAAAGTGACGTTGACTTTAGAGCGGCTTTTAACTTCGACTTCATTTCGGTAAAAGTTACTGCTATCAATAAAATCATAGAGTTTGCTTGATTTGGCATTATTTCGAGTTGCAACTGCCTCAAGACCGCCAGTGTTTTTAATCCAATTCAAGATTAAATTCATCACGTACCACGGAAAAGTCGGTGGAGTATTCCACAGAGAATCGTGTTTAGAATAAGTACGGTAGTCCAACATTAAGGGTAAGTTGTTGGGTGCTTTGAGCTGTAATTCTTTTTTGATAATAACAACAGTGATGCCTGCGATACCCAAGTTTTTTTGCGCACTGGCGTAGATTAAATCGTATTTGGATACATCAATTGGGCGTGTCATGAGGTTAGATGTCATGTCACAAAACATTGGAACACCATTGTTTTCAGGCACTTCTTGCCACTCAACCCCTTCGAGTGTTTCATTAGTGGTGTAATGAAAATAATCAAAACTATCATCCAATTGCGACATGTCGTAGTTGGGGATATGGGTGTAAATTTCATCTTGTTTGTAAGGCACAAGTGGTCTAGCATTGCAGAATTTTTGTGCTTCTAAAATAGCAGATTTTCCCCAATGTCCGTGCACAAAATACATGGCTTTGCCTGTAAGACTGGAAAAATTCATCGGCATCATCGAATACTGCAGACGCGCACCACCTGGCGTCATCAATACATCGTAATCATCGGGAATAGATAAGATTTCACGAAGCAACTCTTCGGTTTCTTCAACTAAGTTTCTAAACACAGGTCCACGGTGTGAAACTTCCATAACCGATGAACCCGTACCACGCCAGTTTGGCATGTCATCAATGATTTGTTGTTTGACAGAATCTGGTAACATGGCAGGACCAGGGGCGAAATTGTATATTTTTTTTGTGCTATTTGTCATAATGTTATAAATATGTGAAAACTAATTCAAAAAGTTGTGTTCTAATGTACTTAATTAATCGGATAATACCATGAAATTTAAAAATATCATTAAAGAGAATGAAGTTACTGACCAAAGTTTATATAAATCACGCCGTAACTTTATTAAATCGGCTTCAATCCTAACTGCCAGCACAATAATTGGCTCAACAACGGCGAATGCTTTTGAAATTGGTAAACACGAGAGCACCAATAAATACACTATCAAAAATGAAGCCATAACTGCCAAAAAATACGCAAGCAGCTATAATAATTTTTATGAATTTGCTACCTCGAAAGATGCCCCAGCAGAGTTGGCACACACGCTCAAGCCAGAGCCTTGGCAAGTTGAAATAACAGGTCATTGCAAAAACACAGGAGTTTTGGATTTAGACGATATTGTTAAAAAACAAACACTTGAAGAAAGAATTTACCGTTTTAGGTGTGTAGAGGCATGGTCAATGGTGATACCGTGGCTAGGTTTTAGGCTTTCTGATTTGATTAAACAACTTGAACCAACTTCAAAAGCAAAATATATATATTTTGAAACATTAAAAGACACCGAACAAATGCCAGGACAATACCGCCGAACCATTCCTTGGCCTTACCGTGAAGGCCTGCGTATGGATGAAGCCATGAATGAGTTGAGCTTTATGGCGGTGGGCATGTACGGTGAAAAATTACCCAACCAAAATGGTGCACCACTACGTTTAGTAGTTCCGTGGAAATATGGTTTTAAAAACATTAAATCCATTGTCAAAATTTCATTTCTTGAAAAGCAACCAGTCAACTCATGGAATCAAATCGCTGATGATGAATACGGATTTTATGCCAATGTCAACCCTGAGGTCGATCATCCACGTTGGTCACAAGCCAGTGAACGCCGAATCGGTGCAGGATTTTCATTATTCAATCCTCGCATTGACACCTTGAAATTTAATGGTTATGGGGATTACGTTGCGGATATGTATAAAGGCATGGATTTGCGGAAATATTTTTAAATATAGTTGAAATGCGTCTATTATATTTTTCAATATCAATAATCTTAATAGCGTTATTCGTCTTTAAGGTTTTTTCGTCGTCTTCCAGTGCCAAAGAGATTATCATTGAGCAAAAACCTCTACTAGAAACCGAGCTAAGAAAAAATGGTTTAAAACTTGGTTCTGAAGTATTTATTCGGATATTTAAACAGGAAGAGGTGTTAGAGCTGTGGATTAAAAATGATTCACAATTTCAACTGTTTAAATCCTATAAAATATGCACTTACGGCTCAAAAGGCTTGGGTCCAAAGCTCAAAGAGGGTGATGGCAAAGCGCCAGAAGGGTTTTATTACGTTAAAAGTGAGCAACTTAACCCAAATAGTTCATACCATTTGTCCTTTAATCTAGGGTTTCCTAATAAATACGACCGAGCACATGGGCGCACAGGTTCTGCCTTAATGGTGCATGGCAATTGTGTTTCTGTAGGTTGTTATGCCATGACCGATAATAAAATCGAAGAAATCTATACTTTGGTTCATGAGGCATTAAATAATGGCCAGAATTTTTTCCGTGTGCATATATTCCCTTTTAAAATGACAGCTAACAATATGTTAAAATACAAAGATTATCAATGGATTGACTTTTGGCGGAACTTAAAACACGGTTATGATTTTTTTGAGAACAACTCTCAAAAAAGACCACCCAATGTTGAAGTCGTCAACACACTCTATGTTTTTGATTAAATTTGATTATCATACGACGCCTTGACTCTTGTCAAGATTGAAAATCATGGAATGAATTAAAATACACTTTGAAAAATAATCAAGGGGTATTTAAAGCAGTGAAAGCAATAAAATGGGGTGTTGATTTGGAAATTGGAGTTCCTCCAATTGATAGGCAACACAAAAGAATCGTTGATTATATAAATATGTTGTTGGTGTTGAATAATGACAATAATAGAGAAGAAATTTACACCATTTTACAACAATTGGTGGATTATACGGTTTCTCACTTTGCCTTTGAAGAAGAGTTGATGGAAGAGTGTGGTTACCCTTTTAAAAAAGCACACAAGCTTGTACATAATCTTTTTGTCAGAAAAGTAGCCAGCTTTGTGTCTAGATTTGAAAACGGTGAGGACATAACTTCTGAATTACTAATCACACTTAAAACGTGGTTGGTTAATCATATTAAAAACGATGACAAGGACTATTCTTCAGTGGTAAAACAGAAAATGAATATAGCCAAAAAAGAAAGTTGGTTTAGTTCGTTAATTTCAAAACTATTAAATAGACAGCCAACATGAATAAATTAGAATGGGAAAAAAAGTTTGATACAGGCATAGCCGTCATTGACGGACAACACCAAAGAATAGTTAAGTATATTAATGAACTGCATGAAGCCAATGATCAGAACGTTGAGAGAGAGAAAGCTGAGAAAATCTTAGTTAAATTAGTTGACTATACTTTTACCCACCTTGCTTTTGAAGAATCCTTGCTGATTGAGTCTGGTTACCAATATTTCGATGAACATAAAAAAAGCCATGAAGATTTTTGTAAAAAAATCTCGGATGTGGAAGAAAAGTTCAAAAATGGTCAAAATGTCGCTCCCATATTAGCACAGTTACTTAGCAATTGGCTCTTTGAGCACATTGTTCAAGAAGACCATCAATATGTGGATTGTGTAAAAGAGTTTTTTTTTGAGAATTAAAAATGTCTAAAACTAACTTACACAGTTTAGTTTACAGACTCAGGTTATGCGCCAGTTGGCAAAACACCAACAATTACATTGTCACATGCTGCCCGTGAAAGGGTAAACATGATTTCCTCTATAACTAATCAAGGCAAGGTTCAATTTATGATTTATCCAAAATCTTTTAACGCAGAAGTATTTATTGTTTTTATTAAACAATTAATAAAAACTAGCGATAAAAAGATATTTCTAATACTTGATAATTTACGAGTTCATCATGCAAAAATTGTTAAAGAATGGCTAGAAGATAAAGTTGATCAGGTTGAATTATTTTACCTGCCCAGTTATAGCCCTGAACTTAATCCTGATGAGTATTTGAATTGTGATTTAAAGGCAAAGTTTAGAGCTGATGCACCAACTAAGAAAAAAGGTGAGATGGAAATTAAGATGCAAAAACATATGATAGATATTCAAAATAACCAAAAAAGGGTACAGAAATATTTCAATCACCCTAGAATTAATTATGCTGCTTAATTTGCGGTATTATATCGCGGGGTTAATAGCATAGGATGATTGAGCAAACACCAATAAGAAGGTAATAAGGAATATTTTGATTTTCATCTTGATTGACCATTAATTAAAATTGTCGCTATTGTACGAGCTAACCTTAAAAAAATACTTTCAAATGAATTAAAACTTATTATTTTGAATAAAAAAAGACTAAAAATTTATCATATGTAACATAAATGTCATAAAAATGTCATTAAAGATTCATTTGAACGTCATAGCCATGACACATTTGTAACTCAAAAGACTTAGTAAAAGAGCTTAATATAGGTTATAAGAGATACCAATGCTAAATGACCTTCCTTTTGTAAAGGAACGAGCCGTTTCATCCCCAACAAGAAACAAGGCGTGGTCATTGAGTAAGTTTTTGGCTTTAAAACTAATCTTTAGGTTGTTGAAAATCTTTTGCGAGTAAATAAAATCCAATTGGTTGAAGGGTTGTTCGTAGACATCGGGCTTGCCACTGGTGCCTGCTTCGCTGATTCTTTTGCCGAAGACATTAAACAGTAAAGAGGTGCTTATATCTTTGTTTTTGTTGTCATAACCCAGTTGCAGATTAATCACATAGGGTGATTGTCCTTGTAATGGTCGGGTGTTGTTGGTTTGCCCTCCAGGACGGTCGCTACGAAGGGTGATTTCTGATTGAATATAGGCGTAGTTGGCTGATAGATAAAAATCTGACCACCAGTCTTTTTTCAGCCAGCGATTTGCGAAAGAGAAATCTTTGTAAATTTCTAATTCAATGCCAGCGTTTTCAGCGGCTTGAGCATTGTCAAAACTAATAATTCGTGAGGAACCAGGTAGAATGATTAATTCTATTGGGTTGAAAAATTGTTTGTAGAATAAACTGACCGAAACAAATTCACCAGCAGAGAAATATTTATCCCAACGCAGGTCATAATGTTTGATTGTGCCAGTGATGAGGTCTGGATTACCAATGACGTTGCGGTCTAAAACTGGGTCTTTAAATTGAGCAGGGGAGAGTTCTTTAAAATCGGGTCTGGTGGCAGTTTGGGCGTAATTAAAACGAATTTCATTGTCTTTGGGTAAAAATAAGGTGCTGGAAAATGATGGAAAGTAGTCATCATCTTGCAGTGATACTTCGATTGGGGCGGCATTGCTGTCAAACAGGTTGAAAGTGGTAACGGATTGATAAAAGTTTTCTTTGCGCAGTCCTAATGAGATTTTAAAGCGTTGTTTGTAAGCATAATCCAAAGAAAAATAGCTGGCTTTGATGTCTAAATTGGCAAAATAGTTGTCGGTGGCTCGGGTGACTTCGACTAATTGGTAACCTTGTGGGTCTATAAACTCTGGTGAAAGGATGTTTTCTAAATCACTGCCTCGGTCAATTTGGTTGACCAAGGAACCGACATCTTCAAACACAAAACGGCGAATGTCGGAGTTTCTGTCTTTGCTGACCCATGATTGCCCGCCATTGAGTAAAATATCATGGTTGTTGCCAAAACTAAGTGGAAAACTTAAATCGTAGTGGATGTCTTTGCTTAAATCTTGCAGTTCTCGCCACACACGTGAGTTGGAATCATTGCGAGTAGAAAAAATAAAGTCTCCTTCTTCGCGTTGGTCATAACGGTAAATTCTATTGTCGGGTTCATCAAAATTGGCAGTGGAGTCGGTGTATTGCCAGTTTAATTTTAGCCCGCCAAGATTAGATAAAACATGTTCGCCAAAACTTTGGAATGAGGCAAGTTCACGTTCGGTCCAACGCAATTCGTAAATGCGGCGTGAATTGCCTAAATCTTCATTGAAGCCTTCGGCAATTTCGTTGAAATTCTGGGTGTTTCTTAACAGCATGTAGTTGGATGCTATTTTATTGTTTTCGGAAAATTCGATACCTGTGGTTAAAAAACTACTGAGATTTATATTGCGTCGGGTGGTGCTAGAGACTTCTTCGGAGTCCAATGCCAAAGTAGTGCCCGAAGAAACAATGTAATCGCGGCGTAATTCTGAACGTATTTGGTAGTCCGAACCGTATTCTATGGCACTGGAAAAGCCCAAAGCAATACCCGATTCTAAATCTTTTCGCATACCGCCAGAGAGACTAAAGCCCACGCCGGGGTCGATGGATTCGTTGCTTAAATTGTAGGTGTTTGTCAAAGATTCGCCGATGCTTTCCAGTTCTTCTGGGCTAAATCCACCAGCAATAAACGGGTTGCTTGGTCGCAATTCGGTACCATCGTCAATGGCTTGTTGCAATAACTCAGGTATGGCTCGTGAGCCATCATCAAAACCAGTCCAATCACTGCCTCCACCTTGGTAACTTAATCCGTTTTTGCCAGTGGTTTGGGAATTGTTTTTGTAGGATAAACCAACTTTTAAGAAATTTGATTTAGGTAGAGAGATGGTCTTTAAGGTGACACTGCCGCCGCCAAATTCGGCAGGAAGTCGGGCTGAATAACCTTTTTGCACTTCTATACTGGAAATAATGCCCGTTGGGAATAAATCCAATGGCACAACACGGCGGGTTGGGTCGGGACTGGGCAAGTTGGCACCATTCAATAAGGTGCTGGAATAGCGTTCACCCAAACCACGAACAAAGATAAATTTGCCATCAACCAAGGTTAAACCCGTTACCCGTTTGAGGGCACCTGCGGCATCGGAATCACCTGATTTTGAGATTTGTTCCATGCTTAAATAGTTGGCGACCGAATTGTTTTGTTTGCGTTCTTCCAAAACCGAAGCCAAAGAACCTTCAATAAAAGGCACAACAACGACAAATTCTGGCAATTCTTTACCCGCAGGCGTCATTTCAATCTTAAATTGAGTAAGCCCATCAACAGAAACTTCAACCTTGGGTTTTATAATGCTATTGTATTGGGCGTGCAACACGCTGATGTTGTAGTTGCCTGATTGCAGCTTGGTTTTAAAGTTACCCTTTTTATCGGTGATGAGGTGTTCGGTTAGTCCGCTGATGTATATTCGAGCTCCTGCAATACCTTGATGGTCTTCTGCTGAAATAACGGTGCCTGAGAGTATGGTCATCACGCTTTGAGTTGGTTTGTCTTTGTTGTCTGCTTGTTTTAAAGTGGCATTTGTTGGGTCTTTAGAGGTTTCTATATCGACAATTGGCTGCTGGTCTTTTGCCTTAATGTCGACTAATAATTGCACAATTTCATCTTTTGTTAATGCTAAATTATGCGTATAAATTTCATCTTTTTGGCTTTTAAGAACAATGGTGTGATTGCCAGCTTTAAACAATAAAACGGCATTGCCATAGCTGTCAGTTGTCGCAAGCTTTTGCTTGTTTTCATAAACATCAACTTGCGCAAGTGGTTCGCCCTTAAAAAACACAAAGAGTGAGACTTTGGCGTCATTTTTTGCCATAACAACGTGCGACAATAGCAGTAAAGTTAGAATGTATTTGCTCATAATTATCTCGTGTACTTGTCCATTGTTCTAAAGCTTTTTATTGGCAACGCCATGTTTCTTGTTGGCATTCGTTCATGATTTTTCGTAATTCTGTGGCTTTTTTGAAGTTTTCGGTTTCTGTAATTTGATTGAGGTATTCATCTGCTTTGGGGTAATTGCCCGTTTTGAAAAAAGCATATGCCAAAGCGTATTTCATGTTTTCATCATTTTGCAAGTGAACGCGCTTGATGTTGTCTTCCATGGCGATGGCTTGATCAAAGTTTTCCAGTTGCAGCATCAATGCCATGCGTTGTTTTAATTTTTCTTTTTGCTCACTTATCATGCCATTGAGGGTTAATGCCATGTAATGCGAGCCTGCCCGTCTGTAAAGCTCGGCGGCTTCTTTAATCAAGACAGGATTAAATAAAGCGGCATCATGTATGATTTTTGCCGCCACAAAATAGTGGTCGTTTTGAATGTAAACAGCCGCTAAGGATTTACTGATGTTTTCATCATTGGGGAATTGCAAGTGAGCATTTTCTAAAAATAATAAGGCGGATTGACTGTCACCTGAGTTGCGTATGGCATTGCCAATGGCGACGTAGTCATCGCGTTGTCCTTTGAATTTTTGCAAATAGTGCTTGCCCAAAATAGCAGCTTGCTGGTTGTAGCCTAATTCTAAGTAATAAAAAACCTGACGACGCATGAAATTTTTATTATCAGGAAAAATTTTACTGGCTTGCTCTAAAGTGGCAATGGCATTGGCGTATTGTTTTAATTGCCAGTAACTTTGCGAACGCATGAAATAAATCGCGGGTATTTTTTCCACGCTTTGACCCGCAGATGCCAAGGCATTCAAAGTTAATTGGTAGTCTTTAGTGGCATAAGCTGCTTGGGCTAAATAAATATCCATCACCGCATCAACAGCACCCAAGGTTTTGGCCTTTTGAATAAATTTAATCGCTTGTGAGTTGTTATTGGTGCGTACCGACAATAGGGCAGAAACGATATAAAAACGCTGCAAATCCGTGTTTTCATCATCCAAATCAACTTGAGAAAGGGCAATTTTTGCTCGTTCATAGTTATTGTCTTTTAGCATTAAGGACGCCAAATCAAGGTGGTTGACGCTGTTTTCATCAGTCTTTTTTGCCAGTACAGTTGGATTTATGCTTGATAAGAGTATAAATGTTAGTAGGTAATATTTTTTCATAATTAACTCAAATCAAATCGAATTCGTTGTTTGGCCCACGTTTTGACGGGTTTGCCTTGGTATTGGGCGGGTTTAAACTTCCAACTTTGCATGGATTGTTTTGCCGCTTCATCAAAAACCCCTTGAGGACTAGATTCCACAATTTTTATTTGTTCAATTTCACCGGTAATGCCGATGAGTAAAGAAAACACCACATAACCTTCGGTGCCTTTTGCACGAGCACGTGCAGGATAAGTTGCTGGTGCTTGATAAATCGCACGTGGTGAGGCATCAACCATATCATCTGTCATTACTATGCCTGATGCATTGCCTAAAATATCATTGTCTAAATCATTTAAGCCTTCCAATGAAAACTCAGGCAAACCTAAATCAACTCCAGCAAGATTGCTGTTGAGGTTTAACCGTGGAGCAGGTGGGGCTTTGCGGTTTCTTTTTGGTTTGGGTTTGGGACGCTGCCTTTTGACGACTTGTTTGGCTTTGGGTTTTTTGCGGTTGAATTTTATTTCTGTCCCCACTTTGTCGTTGCTGTTGTCTTGTTTTATCTTTTTGTTGTTAATTAATAAAACTGTGCTTAAGACCAAGGTCGTTCCCACCAGCATGGAAACAAAGCCACTAAAAAACCGCAGCCATTTGTCTGATTTTTTAGGGTATTTCATTGTTTCAAGCTTTGCCATTTCAACCTTCGCCGACTTCTTTGGAGGTCGCAACGCCAACATCACTGGCACCAGCCAATCGTGCTTGATCCACTACCTCGACCAATTTTCCAGATGGCACACTAACATCAGTAACGACTAATACCGACTTGGGCGTTTTACTTTTTAACACGTCACGTAAGCGTGATTGCAATACCCAAATGCGAATGCTTTGTCCATCCAAATAAACCTCGCCTTGGTTATCAATATAAACCCGCACCGCTTTGGTGGATGCGGTGCTGGATGAGGAAGCTGAAGGTCGGTCTAAATCCAGCTTCATGTCTTTGACAAAGGTGGTGGAGACCATAAAAAATATTAACAAGATAAAAACCATATCAATTAATGGGGAAATATTTAAGTCTTCGACCACTTCTTTTTTTTCTCTAAAACGCATAATTATTACCTTTGGTTTTTTCACATGTTAAGACCAGTTCATCTTCACCTGGAATAGGAGCGCAAAGTAAATCTTTAAGTTGTGCCATTTCAATCTCTAAATTTCGTTGTTTTTTATCTAAAAAGCCATTGACAATTAATCCAGGGATAGAGACAGCCAAGCCCATTTGGGTGGTGATTAATGCTTGTGAAATGCCGCCAGCTATACCGCCAGATTGTGAAAATAAAGACATATCACCCAATGATTCAAAGGTTTCAATCATGCCAGAAACGGTTCCAAGCAAGCCCAGTAAAGGGGCAACGATAACAATGGTTGAAATGATGACCTTGTATTTTTTTATTTCGGCGTATTCTTCGGCAAAAGCATCGTCCAAATAACGGCGAAGATTGTCGAGTTTTTTATTGCGTAATGCCATGCCTTTAAACAATGCTCGCACCATGACACCATTGCCGCTGGGCATCTTGCCTTTCAGGTAACGGTAAACTAAGGCTCGGGCACTGCGTAATGTGCCACTTTTTAAGGCAATCAGGCGATAACCCAGTGTCCACCACAAAATAACAGTGCCTAGCACCAACGGTGGCATGACAAAACCACCTGAGTTAAAATAGTCCAATAACTGTTGCCAAATGCTCATGGTCTTAGTTCTGTAATTTTTTAAAAACATTAATCACACGCAGGGCTGCTTTTTCCATGTCATCTTTAATACGCTCAGCCCAACCTGATAATATGTTGCCAAATAATAAGGCAGGAATAGCAACGGCGAGACCGACTTCGGTGGTGACCAAGGCAACGGAAATGCCTTCGGATAAAAGCTTTGGATCGCCTGTGCCAAATTCTGTAATGATATCAAAGGTTGAAATCATGCCAGTAACTGTGCCCAATAATCCTAAAAGTGGAGAAACGGTTGCCACCACCATGATTAATGAGCCAAAACGATTAAGTTGTCCTGATTCATGCAAGATGGCTTCGGAAACAATATCCTCAATGTGTTCGCGATCCCGTCCAATGTTTCTCAAAACCGCATACATGACACGTCCACTGGAACTGCTTTTATGACTGGCGACGAGTAGGGCGTGTTCCATGTCATCGTCTTCTATGTTTTTAACGACTTTGTTCAGTATTTTTTCGGTGCTTGAAGAAGATTTTTTCAAAAACCAAATGCGTAATAGTATGAGAACAAAGGCAAACACACCCAGAAAAACAATAATCCAAGCAATTAAACCACCAGAATCTATAACACTTCGTATGGTTTTGTTCTTTTTCTCATCAATTGACTTGATGCTTGATTCGTACAAAAATATGGGCAATGAGGCTTGAGCTTTGCCGTTAAAAAGTTCGGCAATCACTGGCGAGTCTTCATCACGCCAGACTTTAAATGTGTTTTCGCCAGCGGGTGCCAGAGCTCCTGCTCCTTGTTTGGAAAACCCATAAGAAGCAATGTTGCCTATTTTTATAATGTCGCCATGAACCTCTTGTCCATTTTGTAAAAAGAATGAACCTTGGGTTTTGCTGATGGTTGAGTGTTTTTGAATGACGTGGTTGGCAAAATTTATGAGGTTAGTGACTTGCTCAATATCGCTATTTTCTGTGTTAGCCTCACCATCTGTAGCCAATTGTTGATTAAACTCACTTAATGTGGATTTTGCTTGGGTAATGGTTGCTTTCAGTAGACTGCTGTTGTCAACGGCGGATTCGGTGTTTCTTTCTAAAGCAAAGACATCGTCTTCTTTTTGATTAACAGATTGTTCTAGATTTAACAATTGATTTTCAAGTGTGTTAATTTGTTGGTTGAGTTTTGTTTTGTCTTGAGCTGCGGTGCGTTTATAGGCTTGGGTTCGTGCTTTTATGCTTTTGATTTGTGCGGTCAAAAAGGCGTATTCTTTTTGGTAAGCTTTGTTTAAATCTTGTGTCGCCTTTTGTGGATTTAACTTGGGTATTGACGGCATTAATGTTTTTTGCTCTTGTGCATTGAGCGTCAAACTAAGCAGTAATAAAAGTGTTGTTAATGTTTTCATGTTAATCTCAATTTAAAACTGAACGGTTAAAGGTAAGGTGAAATAGCCTTGACGAATTTGTTTTTTTAATGAATCAAATAAAATTGCGACTTGTTTTTTCTTTTTTTGTTGCTTGATTAAATGATAAGTCCAGTTGCCATTTGATTGTTTGGCTATACCGTATTGCTCATCTCTGGTTTTGAAATACAGCATCACCGTTCCAAGTTTTGCAATTTCTACCAATATATTTTTGCCGTTGAGTTCTATGGTTTGCGAATAGATGGCATTTTCACGGCTTAGGCGCAACTCATCTTCTAAAAATGCCCACAATCGGTTGATGGCATTTTGTGAGGTGATTTTTCTGGCGTTAAGTGAGCGTTCAATTTCTTCTACCACGGACAATCGTTCTTTTTGTTTAAACGGAACACCTGTTTTGAGGTTGTTTTTTACCCCTTGAATAAGGGTTAAGACCTGTGGAATTAATGATTCGGAATCTGCTCCCAATAATTTGACTTTTTCTTGCAGTTTTTCAAACTCAATTTGCACTTGTTTTAATTGCAATTTTTTTCTATCGACATTGGCTTGCAGTTCGGTTTTACGCGTACTCAAATAGATGAGCGAATTTTTATTTTCAGATTTTAAAATTTTGAGTTCTGCTTGCAAATCTTCCACTTCACCCCGAAGCTTTATTAAATTTTCAGCCAGTTTGTCGCTAGCTTGAGCATTAACTGTGTTCAATGGAGCTACTAATAAAATAATTATAAATAATACGATTATGTGCATGATGTTCTTTCTATTGAAAAGCGTGCATTCTAAGTGTTATTTGTGACAGCATCATGAAGAAATAATGACGTTTAGATGACAAATTGGTTAAGGAAAGGTGACTTCACAAGAATGAAATAAATGTCATTCAAACTTCACTTTGCTGTCATTAAATAGTCATGAAAAATATTTACTATGCACACTTCTTTTGTAACAACTCACCCCGTCATTCCTGCGTAGGCAGGAATCTCTATGGTGAAGTGCTTTATATGAGATTGCCGTCTTTGCGGCAATGACGGTAAGTGTGAGTAGTTATTTCTTTTTAATATTAAGTGATTTAGAGGTTATTATGAAATTTGGAAAAATAAAAAGTGCTTTGTTAACGAGTGCTATGGTTTTAGCTGGAGCATCTCATGCTATTAGTGTAGACAATAAAATGTTTGAAGGTCAATGGTATAAGCCAGGCACAAATAGCGGCTGGAGTTTTGAATATTTAAAAACAGGTGCTGAAAAAGGTTTAATGTTTGTTGCCGGTTATATCTATGATGATGCAGGCACTCCATTATGGGTAACAGGTACTGCACCAGTTGTTTCTGGTCAGTCAATTTTGGACTTTGATTTGCTGACAACAACGGGTGGAACAATTGGCGGCGGAACAAATGCCACTAACCAAAACGTAGGTTCCATGAATGTTGATTTTAAAAGCTGTCATAAAGCTTCTGTGAACCTAACTGGGATTAGCACAGATATTTTGGCGTCTACTGAGGTGTCTTTTGATATGGAGCCTTTGGATAACATAACGGGTCAATTTCATAATGCTACGGTTTGTGCCTATCAAACAGAATTTACCGCTTGCCCCTCATTTGCATCGGCATCAACACAAGCCAAAACCTGTGTCTTATCAGGAACCTTAACGGGTGATAAGACCTTAACTAATGACACTAACTGGGTGTTGCAAGGAGCTGTATTCGTTGGAGAAGATGGTGGTACAACTGGAAATTTAACCATTCAACCTGGTACACGTGTTTTAGGCGTAACAGGAAATGATTTCTTGGCAGTGCAACGGGGTTCAAAAATATTTGCAGAAGGCACAGCCAATGCACCGATTGTTTTTACCGGTCCTTATAATGCCAGTGATGCTTCTGCTGGAGCAGGTAACTGGGGTGGTTTGGTACTAAACGGTAAAGCACCACTGAATATTTGTGATTCTAGCGTGCCATTTGACCAGTGTGAAGACACGGGCGAGGGCGCATCAGGTAATTTTGGTGGTGACCAAGTGCATGATTCGAGTGGTGTTTTAAAATATGTCCGCGTACAATTCGGTGGTTTCAGAATTAATGACGAAGACGAGTTAAATGGTATCGCATTCCAAGGAGTTGGCGATGGAACGGTCGTTGACTATGTGCAAGTTCATGCCAATGAAGATGATGGCATTGAAATGTTTGGTGGGACTGCCAATTTAAAACACATTGTATTGACTCATATTAAAGATGATTCATTAGATTGGACGCATGGTTGGCATGGCAAGGTACAATATGTTTTGGTTAAGCAAGACCCAGATGCTGCCAATGACAAGGATCGAGGTATAGAAGCCGATAATTATGAGCTTAATAATGATGCAACACCACGTTCTCAACCAATGATTGCAAATGCTACTTTTATTGGTGCTGATTCTGACAATAAAACAACTATCGGTATTTTGTTAAGACGTGGAACAGGTGCAAACTTCACCAATGTAATTGTTACGGGTTTTGAAAAATGTTTGGATATTGATTCGGATGCAACATTCGCAGCAGCAGGTACTCCGACTAACTTGACCGGAACAACTACTATGCAAAATACAGTGATTAGTTGTGCACAAAATTTTGAAGAAGAAAGTGGCGATACTTTTACGGTGCAGTCCTTATTTGAAGCCCAAGCTGGTAATGAAGCAACCGACCCCGCACTGGATGGAATTTACCCAACCGCTAACACACCGACAAACAAAACAATAGATCCTACAGTATGGGGAGCATTTTTTGATAAGGTTAATTATGTTGGAGCATTTAAATCAAAAGCGCAAGCATGGACTAATGGATGGACTGAGTTTTTAGATTAAGCTAGATTTTAATTGTTGTAAATAAAACCTGTGATTTGAGTTAGTCACAGGTTTTTTTTTGTAATATTATTCCGAAGAATTAATAAAAGGGTACAATAAGCACTATGTTTAATATTTCTTTCCGATACGAAAAATTTTATGCACTGCTTTTTTTAGTAGCAGCAAGTGTTACAGGTTTGTTGACATCCTACTGGACGCTGAGTTTTTTAATATGGGCTCTGGTCTATATTCTGTGGAAATGGGTGGAGTTTTATTATTTCTATCATTGGTATAAAAATGGGGCAAAGAATGCTAAAGTTCCTTTGAATCACGGTGTTTGGGGAGATTTTGCTAGCTTGATTTTAAATGATAAAAATAAAAATCGTAAAATTTACAAACGCAATAAACTCTTACTTAATCAATTTAATCGTACCGCTCAAGCCTTACCTTACGCCACAATTATCCTCAATAAGGGTTACGAATTACGTTGGGTCAATTCGATTACTTATAATATTTTAGGCATAAAAAAATCAGACACAGGAGTCAAAATAAGCAACCTCATACGAGATCCATTCTTCGTTGAGTTGTTAGAACAAGCAAAGCGAGGAACAGAAGCATCAGAAATGAAGATGACGCATCCCATTGATGCTTTGCGAAAAATTCACATCAAATTAATGAAATTATCAAATAAGAGGTTTTTGCTCGTTGCTCGAGATATCAGTCAACAAGATGCTTTACGTCAATCAAGAAAAGCTTTTGTGGATAATGCTTCACACGAGTTACGCACCCCTTTGACGGTTATTACGGGTTATCTTGAGATGTTACATAATGCAAACGATATTCCAAAAACCTGGCAACAACCCATTGAACAAGCCCAAAAACAATCAATGCGCATGGAGAAAATTATCAATGATATGTTAATGCTCTCCAGCATTGAACACGAGCGTCACTTAGAGGACAACGATGAAATCATACAAATGCCACAACTGCTCAATCGTTTGCTTGATGATGTGAAAAACAGTTCAAAGGCAAAACAACACCATTTCTCCGCTAATATCGATTCGGACTTAAAAATTCGAGGTAACGAGGAAGAAATAACCAGTATTATCCTAAATTTGTTAAATAATGCCGTGATACACACGGCAGCTGATACAAAAGTAACACTGCGCTGGTTCTCCAAGGGTGATAAAGCTATCCTTAAAGTTTGTGATAATGGCAAAGGCATTGACGGCAAACACTTACCGCATTTAAGCGAACGATTTTATCGGGTTGACAACAGCCGTAATAAAAACACCAATTCAACCGGTTTAGGCTTGGCGATTGTTAAACAAATATGCGATAACCACCACGCATCACTTGAAATTGAAAGTGAGATTGGAAAAGGAGCGTGTTTTAAAATATCTTTTACAAAATTAGTGTTTCAATTCAATCAAGATTAGGAACTATTAACTTTTTGGAAAAACTCTGTACCACTGTCTAATTTTATTTGTTATCGATAAAGAATTAAAACTAAATAAAGCTTTCGCATTGCATGTATGATATGTTTTAATGGTGTTGGCATTAAAATTTAACAAAATATCGCTCTAGGTGTATTTAAATCCAATCAATCAATCATATTCACCCTGCAAAATCAGATAAATCAATGTCTTTAACTTGACGTAAGTCAAGTTAATAAGATATAGTGAAATTGCATCTCTACAAATCCATGGTTTATGTTAAATAAGTAGTATAATTGCTTCGTTCATTAATAATGCTACTTAGGAGCAGAAAATGAAAAAAAGTAATATTATATTAAGCCTCTCTTTTATTTTGCTGTCCTCAGTCAGTCTAGGTCAGGCTTCACAAAAAAATTCACAAATCGCAGGTCTACATCCTGATAAGCGACCAGTAAATGCACCAATCATAAAGAAATTTATCAAGGGTGATCAGTGGTATCAGAATGCATTACATGGCATATCGAGTCCATACCCTGCAAGCTTACAATTCTTGGAAGATCAAGGTGCGTGGCATACGCCATTTATCAAACCAGGATTTAAAGGCGCGTACGACATCCGTAACTGGCATAAAATAGAATAAAAGATTTTTCGTCATCAACAAACCTTTTTTAAAACTAAAAAACTAGAAGAAAGTATTTCGGTACGAGTGTCCTATTTTTTTCAAGAGGGGTTTTGTGTTGCCAAGCTTAGCGACTATGGCCTGAAAGTCCATTGGTTGTTATAGCGACTGAAAATCGCTCCAGCTATACAGCAATGTGTCGCTACACGACTATTTGTTATTTTAAGAATACTAAAGCCTTGCACTAAAAGTGCATAGTTTTTACTAGCGCGTTTGGGACAATAAAAAGTTTCAACAAGTGGGTATTTTGCCCAAAATTTAAATTAAAAACATAAATTGGAGAAAAACAATGAAAAAACTAAACTTAATAATTGCTATGTCTGCTGCTATCGTAATTGGTAGTGCTTCAGCAGCTGATAAGCAAAAAGGCATGTCGGGCATGTCAGGCATGAATGGCATGTCAGGCATGAATGGTATGTCAGGCATGAACGGTATGTCAGGCATGAACGGTATGTCAGGCATGAACGGTATGTCAGGAATGAACGGAGTTGCTTACAAAAACTTTTGTGTTCAGTGGACATACAATCCACAATTGGCACGTCAAGTCATGAGTGGTATGTCTGGAATGTCAGGAATGAACGGCATGTCAGGAATGAACGGCATATCAGACATGAAAGGCATGTCAGGCATGAATGGCATGTCAGGGAGGCCAGGAATGAAATAGAGAACGGAAAAGACCAGGAAGGCAGGCAAGTCACGAAGCCAAGGCGTGTCCCGGCGGCGGCGGGAGAAAGGTAGG
>CAMZLQ010000092.1 GCA_947311585.1 uncultured Alcanivoracaceae bacterium
CACTACTTTGAGGTAAATTATGAAAGATCCAGTAAGAGTTGCCATTACAGGCGCAGCCGGTCAAATCGGATACCAATTATTATTCAGAATCGCAGCAGGTGATATGCTTGGTGCCGATCAGCCCATTATTTTACAGTTACTCGAAATTCCACCAGCCATGGGTGCGGTTCAAGGGGTTGTGATGGAATTAGAAGATTGCGCTTTTCCTTTATTACACAGTGTTATTGCCTCAGATGATCCCAATGTTGCCTTTAAAGATGCCGATTATGCGTTATTAGTTGGAGCAAGACCACGTGGGCCAGGCATGGAACGGAGTGATTTGTTAGAGGCTAATGGTGCAATATTTACCGTACAAGGTAAGGCGATTAATGATAACGCTTCTAAAAATATTAAGGTTTTGGTGGTAGGAAATCCAGCCAATACGAATGCCATGATTGCAATGGAATCAGCACCCGATATTGATAACAAACAATTTACTGCCATGACACGTTTGGATCACAACCGTGCCATGGGGCAGTTGGCTGCCAAAACAGGCAAACAAACCAATGACGTCACTAAAATGACCATTTGGGGAAATCATTCTTCAACACAATACCCTGATATTTCCAATGTGATGATTGATGGAAAAGCGGCAACTGATTTGATTGATAGAGATTATTACGAAAATGAATTTATTCCAACGGTGCAAAAACGTGGTGCGGCAATTATAAAAGCTCGCGGTGCATCAAGTGCGGCATCTGCTGCCTCTTCAGCGATTGATCACATGCGAACTTGGGCATTAGGCACAAATGATGGTGACTGGGTTTCTATGGCGATTCCTGCCGACGGATCTTACGGTGTAGAGCCTGGTATTATCTTTTCTTACCCCGTGACCTGTAAAGATGGTCAATATTCTATTGTTCAAGGATTAGAAATTGATACATTTTCGCAAGAACGCTTGGATGCAACAGAAAAAGAATTGCGTGAAGAACGTGAAGCGGTTGAGCATTTATTGAAATAATTTTATAAATACTTCATGAGACTTTTACATAACTATATGGCGAAAGAAAAAATAGGGAAAATTTGCCAGATTGAGTTAAAATTGAAGGTAATAACCAGTTATTGTGAGATTTTTAGCGAAAAGCCGGTGAATTTAATCATTTTTTACTCGTCACTATAGTTATGTAAAGGTCTCTGATAACAAAACTTATAATTATGCAACCATATAACAATAATAAATGAACCTCTCGTTAGCCATTGGACTTCGGTATACCCGAGCCAAAAAGAAAAATCATTTTATCTCATTTATCTCCTTAATATCTATGGCTGGAATTGCCCTTGGGGTCATGACAGTTATTGTGGTTATTTCGGTCATGAATGGATTTGACAAAGAGCTCAAAGACAGAATGCTCGGCTCTGTGGCCCATGCCACTATTTCTTCCTATAATCAGGATTATATACAAGGGTGGGAAAATGCTATCAAAGTGGCTCAAAATACAGCAGGAGTTGTTAGTGCTTCACCTTATGTCAGTTCAGAGGCGATGTTGCAAGGCGTGAGAACCACAGGAGCATTAATTCAAGGCATCAGTCCAGAATTAGAAAAAACCGTTACAAAAATAGCACAACACATGAAATATGGTAGCTTTGATGATCTCGCAGAAGGCCAATGGAATATCATTTTAGGTTTTGATTTGGCAGCAACGTTAGGTGCAGGGCCTGGCGATAAGGTGATGGTCTATATTCCTCAATTTAAAACAACGGCAGTAGGAGTTTCACCACGAATGAGAAAATTCACCGTGGTTGGTATTTTTGAAATGGGCGCCTATGAATACGATTCAAAACTGGCGCTGGTGCATTTGTCCAGTGCTCAAAAATTAAAAATTACACACGGTGGTATTGAAGGTATTCGTATAAAAACCGATGATTTAATGCAAGCGCCCAAGATAGCACGTCAATTGGGCGATAAGCTTGGCGGTTTTTTTAAAGTTAGGGATTGGACACAAGAAAATGCCAGTTTTTATCAAGCCACGCAAACTGAACGCATGGCAATGTTTATTATTTTATCTATGATTATTGCGGTTGCGGCATTCAATATATTATCGACCATGGTCATGTTAGTGACTGATAAAAACAGAGATATTGCTATATTACGAACCTTGGGAATGTCTGGTGGGCAAGTAATGAATATCTTTATGGTGACAGGTGTTATTATTGGTACTATCGGAACCATAATTGGTGTCATTCTTGGTTTGCTTGTGTCTTACAATGTGACCTCAATTATTGCGTGGTTAGAAGATTTTTTCAAAACCGATTTTATGCCATCAGAAGTCTATTATGTTACTGAATTGACTGCAGATATTCATCAAGCCGATGTTGTTTCGATTGCAATCGTCGCATTTGGTTTGTCATTTTTAGCAACAATCTATCCTGCTTGGCGAGCCAGTCGCATACAACCAGCCGAGGCTTTGCGCTATGAGTGATGTTATATTAGAATGCCAAAATATTAGCCAACAGTTTCAAGATGGCAAAACAATCATTTCAGTTTTAAATGAAATAAATTTCAGTATTAAACATGGACAAAGTGTTGCTATCATGGGTGCATCCGGAGCTGGAAAATCAACGTTACTGCAACTTTTAGGTGGCTTGGATAATCCAACATCTGGTCGAGTTTTGCTTAAAGGTAATGATTTTTCCAAAGTCAATCAAAAGCAACGAGGTTTATTGCGCAATAAATATTTGGGTTTTATTTACCAATTTCATCATTTGTTGCCTGAGTTTTCTGCACTTGAAAATGTTATGATGCCCTTATTAATTGCCAAGTTACCCAAAAAACAAGCCAAGCAAAAAGCAATGAGTTTATTAATAGAAGTGGGCTTGGAGAATCGGGTGAAGCATCGACCCGCTCAATTATCCGGCGGAGAAAGGCAAAGAACAGCGATTGCACGCGCAATGGTAACCAACCCTGCTTGTATTTTGGCGGATGAACCCACTGGAAATTTAGATGAATCAACAGCACAAATAATTACGGATTTAATGTTGGGGTTAAATAAAAAACACAATAATGGCATGATAGTTGTGACTCACGATAAAACACTAGCGAGTAAAATGCAAAAAACATATGAATTAACTGGAGGAAAGCTAGTCCTTCAGTAACTTCAGAAGTGGGGCAAAGGATTTGTCATGTTTTTATACGCACTTAGTTTTTTAGCAGGAACGAGCCAACTGCTCTGGTTGCCACAGCTGCAAATAATTGGACTTTATATCAGTCTATTAATTGTGTTTGTCTGTCTTGTTTATGCAATCTACTCCAAAAACACAAGGCCTTTTCTCTCTTACTTTATTGTGTTTCTTATTGGTTTTTCCTATGCATTTGTGGTGGCACAATCACATAAAGCGCATCAATTGCAAGTCATACCAACCCAATTGGTAACCGTCACAGGTCGTGTGTGGGAACTTCCTGATGTAACGCCTAAAAAAACAAAGTTCTTGCTGATTGTTGATAACCTCGAGGAGGATTTTCCAATAAGAAAGCTTCTTCTTAACTGGTATGAGACACACAACACGATAAAGCCTGGACAAGTATGGCAATTTAAACTAAAAATGAAACCCATCCATGCTTTGTATAACCCTGGTTCTTTTGACTACAGTAAATGGTTGTTTCGTCAGGGAATTGATGCAATTGCAACCGTTAAGGAAGGAGTGCTTTTAGAAAAATTTGATAACAGTCTCTACTCATGGGTTAATGCGATTAGAATTAAGATTGCAGGTGTTATTAAAAAGCACACAGATTCACCACGAGTGGTTTCTTTGCTAACGGCTTTAATTATTGGCGATAAGAGTTTAATCTCCTATGAAGATTCTCAATTATTTCAAAACACAGGAACCGCTCATTTAATTGCCATCTCTGGGCTTCATATTGGGTTAATCGCCTTTATTGGGCTGTTGATTGGGCGTTTATTTTTTTCCGTTTTTGCTACTCAACAATGCAATCGTTTTGTCTTTGAAGCAATTTTTTCTATTGGTTTAGCCCTAGTTTATGCGGTGTTAGCAGGCTTTTCAATTCCAACCATTAGGGCGTTGGTTATGGTGATAGTTTTCGCTTTATCCTATGCTTTTAAATCACAAATAGCTCGTTGGCAGGCTTGGTCTATTGCATTGCTTGTTATTTTAGTGTTTGACCCATTGAGTGTGCTGGATGCTGGCTATTGGTTTTCTTTTTCTGCCGTTGCTGTGCTGATGTTTGCCTATTCGGGAAAAATGTTCGAGAAAAATAAATTTTTGGGCTTTATAAAAGCACAATTCATTATTTTAATTGGTTTAATGCCATTAATGGTCGTTGTTTTCCATCAATTTAATTTGCTTACGCCCATTGCTAATTTTTTAGTGTTACCACTGGCTTCGTTGCTGTTGATACCATTGTTGTTTTTAGCTCTTTTTGCCTCATTATTTTCATACTCTGTGGCTCATTTCCTGTTTTTTGCTGTTGAAAAGACGGCGCATTTGTTTTTTTTGATTTTAGATTATTTGTCTGAGTTTTCTTATTTAAAAATCACTATGCCCAGTTATAACCCTGTTTATATTCTGGTACTGGTTTTGATGGTGATTGTTTTACTTCTACCGCGTTTGTTTCGGTGGAGGCCGGTGGTTGTGATTTTAGTTGCACCATTGTTTTTTAGTGCAAGCAATGGTTTAGGGCTGGGTGCTTTTAAAATTCATGTGTTAGATGTTGGACAAGGTTTGTCAATTCTTGTGCAAACCAAAAACCACAGTCTTGTTTATGATACGGGTGCAAGGTATGAGTCTGGATTTTCTATGGCTAAAGCCGTTGTGCTGCCACTGATGCAAAGTTATGGCATTAACAAGCTAGATACTTTGATTTTATCGCATGCGGATAATGATCACGCAGGTGGTGCAGATGAGATTATTGCAAAATTTAATCCAAAAGTGTTTGATGTCATGGGGCAATTTCAAGCGTGTCAGTCCCCGTTATCATGGCAATGGAATGAAGTGAGTTTTGAAGTGCTTAGTCCGCTTGAATTATTGCCTTATATGGGAAACAATACTTCGTGTGTATTAAAAATTAGTAGTGACAAGGCTTCCGTTTTATTAACGGCAGATATTGAAGAGCCTGTTGAATACCGTTTGTTATCCTTATTTCCCAAAAAGATTATCAGCGACGTGCTAATTGTCCCACACCATGGAAGTAAAACGTCCTCTAGTCAAGATTTCTTAACTCAAGTGAGTCCACAATACGCGATAAATTCATCTGGCTATGCCAACCAATTCCGTCACCCAAATAAAATAATTAAAGCAAGATATCTCGATAATCAAGTGAGGTTCTATGATACCCAATCCGATGGCATGTTGAGTGTTGTGGTGGCAAAAAATAGTGTAAAAGTGACATCTTATTTAAATGAAAACCCACATTTTTGGCATGTGGAAAAGCTCCTGATTTTAACTCAATAAACTTTTGACTTTATCTACACCAAGTTTCTTTAAATCAATTTCTAGCTGATTCAAATGCATTACAATTTCATTTGAAACTTTAACCAATGTGCCATACTTTGCTTTTGCAGATTTGATTTCTTCTTTTGTAGCATTGGTTGACTTACCAATTAAACGACCAAAGAATGAAATTTTTTTCTCTTGAAAAAGCAGTTTAAATATTTCCATGTAAATTAAATGTAAACGAGAATGAGAGTTTTC
>CAMZLQ010000093.1 GCA_947311585.1 uncultured Alcanivoracaceae bacterium
TACTTGGGATTTTTCAGGCTTTAATCAACAAGTGGTTGAGTCCTTTCAACCTTATTGGCAGACAGATAACTCTCAAACCATTCATGCCCAACAAGCCAGCAATCCCCAATTGTCACTTAATTTTTCAGGGCAAACTTTAAGTACTTTGTTGCATGATAAATTGATTATCTATTCGGCAACAACTTTGCAAGGGCAATTAAAAATTCAAATAAAAAATGAACTCGGTGATGGAATCTTTTATTATTCTGAATTGCAGCATGTTTCGGGCAAAGTCATTGAAATTGATTTAAAAAAAGCGTGGAAAGGTTATAAAACCACAGGAGAAAACGTTGCTTCAGCTATTTGGGGAAAAGAGTTAACAAAAATCAGTTCTTTGGTATTGGTGTTTGAAAACCCAGATAAAGCCATTGCCATCAATAAAATTGCATTGCCCTATTCACCACAAATGCTATCAGTGAAACAAGTCAATATGAATTGCGATGGATACGTTGGCAAAACAGATGCGAGTTTAAGTAATGAAATAATTCAGTTTGAATTACAACAAAAGTGTTTATTGCCATCAAGCTATATGTGGTTAAAGCAAAGACTTGCCATGCACTACCCTGAGTCTGTTTTCTCGATTAAAGGCATAAAATTATGGCAGCAATCATCCATGCATCAAGTCAACAAGTCCTATACGTCAATAACTCTTTTTAATGTTATTTTGTATGCTGTATTGGCTCTTGGTTTGTTGTTGGTTTTTGGGTTAAGAACGCAGTATGCCATTAAAGAAAAAGCGATTGAACAACCCTGGTATCAATGGGCAACCAAGCAAATATTGTTTAAAGGTGCAAAAACAGCGATAAAACCCTATCACTTACTAATCAACTATGCGGTTGTTGCTATCCCTACGCTTGTGGCATTTAGTGTTATGGCATTTATTGATTTTCCAGAATTACAAGCATTTAAAAAATTTCCACTGTATTTCCTGTGGGCATTGCTGCAACAGTTCTTTTTGGGTTATGTACTAGCGCAAAGAATTTTCTACAACAAAACCGAAAACCGCTTACTTTCTGCCTTATTGGCAGCTGCTGTTTTTTCATTAATGCACGCTCCTTCGGTTACACTTGTTTTAGCCACATTTATTGCAGGTGGTTTGTGGGCTTACGCCTTTTTAGTCTTTAAACGCTTATTACCATTGGCATTATCTCACGCTGTGTTGGCACTTATGTTCTATCATGTTGTCTCAGACAAAGTCCTTTACTCAGCAAAAGTTATGCAGTGGTTTTGGGAATAAATTATAAATTAACAAATTAGTAGGAAATGAAATGAAGAAAATTATATTGGGACTTGGATTAATTGTATTTTACCAAACGATTTCATTCGCACAAAATGAAGAACACCGAACGGTAGTTGTTGAGATTGATGGTCGAGAACAAAGTTTTGTTCTAAATAAACCCTCAAAAATAAGCATTGCCGATCGGGAGTATCCCATCACAATTAAAATGAATCCTTTTTCAGTATTTAATCAAGCACATTTGCAGTTTAACTATCCTTCAAATTATCACGTTAGCTACGAAAAAATTAATTTTTTAGCAAAATCATGGAATATCGAAGGCAATGACTCGTTGATTATGGTTCAAGATTATGGTGTGTTGATGAGTGAAGAAGATTTTCTTCAAACATTGAAAGACGAATTTAAAACCATGAAAGCTGATGTTAAAGAATCCACAAGTGAATTACAAACCAAGAAAACGGTTTTAAAAGGAAGAAAGTTACAAATTAAGCTGGGCAATCTCACCCTGCACCAAGAAATTTTCCTTATGCCAAGAGAGACCCAAATGAGTATCCTAATTATTCAAGATTTGTTGTCTGATGATGGGAAACACAGCAGCGAATACAAAAACATAAGAAAAACATTAGCACAAACTTTGTCGGTGGAAAGCAATTAAAAGTTAAAATCTATTGGTTTCTTTGATCAACATAAACCTCACTTACTGACAACGTTATGTCAGTAAGGGGTTTGTGTTGTTGTCACAAGAAAAAATACCTGTGCAAAGAATTAAAATTTAAGTTAAACTACTGGGTTTTCTGTCATCAGTGAAGTCACCATGAAATCCATTAGTTTACGCGGTGCGCGTACGCATAACTTAAAAAATATTGATATTGATTTACCACGCAATAAACTCATTGTAATTACGGGTTTATCGGGTTCGGGCAAATCTTCCTTGGCATTTGATACCATTTATGCAGAAGGACAACGACGATATGTCGAGTCTTTATCGGCTTATGCTCGTCAGTTTTTGTCCTTGATGCCCAAGCCTGATATTGATCATATCGAAGGTTTGTCACCAGCGATTTCTATCGAACAAAAATCCACTTCACACAATCCGCGATCGACCGTTGGAACCATTACCGAAATCAACGATTACTTGCGCTTATTGTACGCACGTGTGGGCACACCGTGTTGTCCGAAACATGGCATTAAGCTAGAAGCACAAACCGTTTCAGAAATGGTTGACAGAATTTTACAACTCGATTCTAGTCGAAAATACATGGTGCTTGCACCGATTGTACGTAACCGTAAGGGAGAACATTCCTTAATGATGGAACAACTCATGAGCAGCGGTTATGTGCGGGTTCGCATCGATGGAAGGATTTACGATTTAGATGATTTACCCCCGATTAATAAAAAATTAAAACACAATATCGAAGCGGTTGTTGATCGGTTTAAAATTAAACAAGACATGGCACAAAGACTGGCAGAATCTATTGAATCGGCTTTAGTTTTATCCGAAGGATTGGTGCAAGTAGTGTCCTTTGATGATAACGAAGGCGTTGAGCCTGTTGACGTATTATTTAGCGAATTATTTTCTTGTTCGGTTTGTGATTATTCCTTAGAAGAACTTGAACCCCGTTTGTTTTCATTCAATAACCCAAATGGTGCCTGCCCAGAATGCGATGGCTTGGGCATTAGTCAATATTTTGATCCGGAGCGCATCGTTGTTTCAAAAGATTTGTCCATGGCAAAAGGTGCAGTACGTGGTTGGGACAGGCGTAACGGTTATTATTTTCAAATGTTGTTGGCTATTTCGGAGCATTATAACTTTGATTTAGAAACACCGTTTAAAGATTTATCCAAAAAAATTCAAGACGTCATCATGTTTGGCTCAAAAGAAGAATTGATACAGTTTAAATATTCATCCGAAAAAATTGAATTTAACCGCTCCAGTGTTTTTGAAGGTATTGCCAACAACATGAAACGCCGTTACAAAGAAACCGAATCGAATATGGTTCGTGAAGAGTTGAACAAATACATCAGCGTTAAAAAATGCGATGTTTGCAATGGCGAACGCTTAAACGAAGCCGCCCGAAATGTCTTTGTTGCCGATAAATCATTGCCGTATGTTAATGCTTTAAGCATTGCTGAATGTTTTGAGTATTTTCAAAATCTAAAACTAGAAGGCAGTAAAGGCAAAATTGCTGAAAAAATTCTCAAAGAAATTCAAGAACGCTTGGAGTTTTTGGTTAATGTGGGTTTGAACTATTTATCTCTCGAACGTAACGCTAATTCCTTATCTGGTGGTGAGGCACAACGAATCAGACTTGCCAGTCAGATTGGGGCTGGACTCGTTGGTGTGATGTATGTATTGGATGAACCTTCCATCGGTTTACATCAGCGAGATAATGAAAAATTATTAAAGACCTTAACCAAGCTTAGAGACTTAGGCAATACCGTCATTGTGGTCGAGCATGATGAAGATGCGATAGAAATGGCAGACCATGTTGTGGATATTGGGCCAGGTTCAGGCATACATGGCGGTTATATCGTTGCCCAAGGCACGCCCAAGCAAATAACTGCCAATCCAAAATCGATAACGGGACAATATTTATCAGGGAAAAAGAAAATAGAAGTACCAAAAAATCGCACAAAAATTGCCAAAGATAAAGTTTTTACCCTAAAAGGTGCAACGGGTAACAATTTAAAAAATGTGGATTTAAAAATTCCTGCGGGTTTATTCACTTGCATCACGGGTGTTTCTGGTTCGGGCAAATCCACCTTAATCAATGCCACATTTTATAAAGTTTTGGCACAAGAATTGAACCGAAACTCAAATCGACCTGCTGCTTACAAATCTTTTGAAAACATAGATTTATTCGATAAAGTGGTCGAAATAAACCAAAAAGCCATTGGCAGAACACCGCGTTCAAACCCTGCAACCTACACGCAACTTTTTACGCCATTGCGAGAAATGTTTGCTGGTACGCCTGAATCACGCGCCCGTGGTTACAAACCAGGACGCTTTAGTTTTAATGTCAAAGGAGGACGTTGCGAAGCCTGTTCGGGCGATGGTTTAATCAAGGTGGAAATGCATTTCTTGCCCGATGTTTACGTGACTTGTGATGTCTGTAAAGGCAAACGCTACAACCGTGAAACCTTAGATATTCGCTACAAAGGCAAAAATATATACGATGTATTGAATATGACTATCGAAGAAGCGCAAGAGTTCTTTGATGCCATTCCAACCATCAAAATGCGCCTAGACACCTTAATGGATGTCGGTCTAAGTTACATAACGCTCGGACAAAACGCCACAACGCTATCAGGAGGAGAAGCGCAACGCATTAAATTGGCAAAAGAACTCTCCAAACGCGACACAGGCAAAACCATCTACATCTTGGACGAACCCACCACAGGATTACACTTTGCAGATATAAAACAATTGCTGGCTGTCCTGCACCGCTTGCGCGACAAAGGCAACACCATTGTTGTTATCGAACACAATTTAGATGTAGTCAAAACTGCCGATTGGGTGGTTGATTTAGGTCCCGAAGGCGGAGATTTAGGTGGCAAAATAGTCGCCCAAGGCACTCCAGAGGATATTTGCAAAAAATACAAAACCCATACCACCCATTTTTTAAAGAACATGCTTTAATCTGGCTAACGCCCACAGCTGCGCTGTTTTAAGGCACGCAATGATAATAAAAAACGAGTCATTGCGAGGAGGAGCGACGTGGCAATCTCATGGGGTATCGTGTTCTTATTTAAGACCAAGTAACGCGAATTAGAGTGCAATCAATTATTCGTAGTTACCTTATTGGTGATAAGACATATTCTTGGTCTACTTGGTGTGCTAAGGGGGTTTGCTTTAATCTTTTTTTCTATTTCGGGATTTTGGTTTTAGATAAAGTTGGTCGAATCTTCTCGTATCTACATTTTTGCTGTATACAAACAACAGAATAATTAGATAATGATAGTAGTTCATACATCGGGTATTCACATTGCCATTTGTTTTTCTGTTTAACAAAAATGTCAATCACCTTAATTGAATTTTTATACTCATTTTTGTTAACGGTATTATTTGCCCCAATCGGATAACCATAAAAAGGAAGAGATTTACAATCTGTATCAGTCTGGCAAAAATTGTTTTTCTCAATCGTAGCTAAAAGATTTTTTGCAAGATTTTCACAATCATCTGATAAAGAATGAACGGTAGGTAACTTTGATTGATTATATATTTGGTATTCGGGATCGTTAGTATTAATTTTCAAAACACCAAGCTCTTTTTCAGATACGGTAGTGTCAAGTAACCAATCTCCCATAAAATAGTATCCGAGAACAATTAACATTCCACTAATGATAGCTCCGAATAAAAGTCTTAATAACAAGCGTTATCTTACCTAATTCATATCTGCTGAATTAGATTTAATCCACTGCAATAACTGTGGTAATTGCAAAGCTCCTGACATGCGATTGGCTTCTTTGCCATTTTTAAAGGCCATAAGAGTTGGAATAGAACGAATCCCTAATTGCCCTGAGAGTTGTTGCTCTTGTTCAGTATTGACTTTGATTAAGATGTATTCGCCTTTAAGTTGTGATGCTGCTTGATTAAATATCGGCGTCATCATTTTGCATGGGCCGCACCAAGGCGCCCAAAAATCAACAATTACTGGCAAAGAAGATTTTCTGGTTACTTTATTAAATATTTTGGTGTCCACCTCTATGGCTTTTTTAATGAATAAATCATCGTGGCATTTGCCACAATGTGGGTTGTCTTTTACGCGATTATCTGGCACTCTATTAATTGCCAAACACATTGTACACACCACTGTTTTCATTTGTTATTATCCTCCAAAATACCATGTTTAATTGCCATATGGGCTAATTCAATTATGTTCTTAAGATTAAGTTTATCTAAAATTCTGTATTTATAAGTGGCGATAGTTTTATGACTAAGTATCATAATGTCGCCAATTTCTTTGGGCTTTTTGCCTTGTGCTAGAAGCATCATGACTTCCATTTCTCGTGCAGTTAAAACATCAAAGGGAGAATTATCACCTCCAGGAAGCATTGATAGTGCCATTTGTTGAGCAATGTCATGCCCGATATAACGTCCAGTTGTTGCCACTTTTTTAATGGCATTTTCGAGCTCCGATGCAGCACATCCCTTGGTTAAGTACCCGCTGGCTCCTGCTTCAAGCAATTGTTGAGGAAAAGGGTTTTCCGCATGAACTGTTAAAATAATCACTTTAGTTTCGCTTAGGTGTTGAGATATTCTTCTGGTTGCTTCAATACCACTTAATACAGGCATATTTACATCCATTAAAATTACATCAGGTTTATACTCGCGAACCAAAGCAATGGCTTGCTCTCCATTTTCCCCTTCTGCAACCAAATTAATGCCAGGCATTTTTGCTATAATCATTTTTAAACCCGTACGTACGAGCTCGTGATCATCAACGATGACAATATTAATCAATTGGTTTTCTCCCTCTATCAATGTGGCTGATTATACTTTACTAAAAAAGTGACGTAATTACAATCGGGTATTTCTTTTTTAAGCGTCATTTATTAGAAAACACTAATATATGTGGTTTTATTGATTTATTTGGCAAATATAGTATTTTTTGTGAAATTATTAGTGCTAGAATGGGTGGCAACTTTGATTTTTTAACTTAACTTAAATGAGGTTGTAATGACGAAAGAAAAAAGACCAGTACCGGCAGAGTTTTTCTCAGATTGGAAAGAACGTGAAGAATTAGCAGAAGCGATGATTCCATTAATTGGTCGCCTATACCGAAAAAGTAATGTCTCTTTATATATGTATGGCAAACGATTATTGAATCAGCGAGTCACTGATATCATGAAAGCACATCGATTTATTCGTCAAGTCGAATCAACAGAGTTAAGTCTTTTTGATACCTTTCCCTTTGTACAAGCCATTTCTCAATTAACCCTTGGACCTGCGCATATTGATGTGGGTAAAATTGTCTTTAAATACATGCAAACAGGCAATAATGAAGATGTATTTGAGTACGTAAAAAGAGAATTGGCGGGGTTAATTGGTTCAAAGAAAAAACCTATTCCTAAGCCTCAAGATGTTGTTCTTTATGGTTTTGGTCGTATTGGACGCTTGGTTGCTCGTTTATTGATTGATAAAACTGGTGGTGGAGATGTGTTGGTGCTTAAAGCCATCGTTTTAAGAAACTCTAAGCACGCCAGTGATATTGTTAAACGTGCAGATTTATTGCGTCACGATTCGGTACACAGTGATTTTAACGGCACTATTCGCGTCTTACCTGATGAAAACAAGATGATTATCAACGGCAATGAAGTGCAAATGATTTATGCCAATTCACCCGCGGATATTGACTACACCAAATACGGCATTAAAGATGCGCTCATTGTTGATAACACTGGTGTTTGGAAAGATAAAAAAGGCCTGAGTGCTCACTTACGTCCAGGTGCATCAAAAGTACTACTTACCGCACCAGCAAAAGACGGAATACCCAATATTGTTTATGGAATTAACCACAATGATATTAAGAAAAGCGACAAAATAATCTGCGCTGCTTCTTGTACAACCAATGCCATTGTCCCCGTATTAAAATGCATCTATGACGAATATGGCATAGATAATGGTCATGTTGAAACTATCCACGCTTATACCAATGATCAAAACTTGATTGATAACTTTCACCCAGGTGAACGACGAGGAAGAAGCGCGGCACTAAATATGGTGCTGACATCAACGGGTGCGGCTAAAGCTGTTGCTCGTGTTTTGCCCGAATTAAAAGGAAAGTTAACTGGTAATGCAATTCGAGTTCCTACGCCTAATGTTTCCATGGCGATTTTAAAACTGCAATTGAATAAAGAAACCACGGCAGAGAAGGTTAAAGAATTTTTGCGTCAAAAGGCTTTACACTCTAAATTACAACAGCAAATCGGTTATACCGTTTCAACAGAAGTGGTGTCATCTGATTTTGTGGGTTCAAGACAGGCATGCATCATTGATTCAACAGCAACAATTGTCGAAGGCAAGTCTTTGATACTGTATTGCTGGTACGATAATGAATTCGGTTATTCATGCCAAGTGATGCGTTGCTTAGAAAAGTTTGCAGGGGTTGATTGGCCTGCCTACCCACTGGCAAAATAAATTATTTTTTAATGCGAAATCAAAGGGTAACTTTTAAGGTTACCCTTTTTTATCACACAAGGTCTCTAAAATTCAGCTAAAGTTTATCTAACTTTGCTATAATGATACTTTATTTAAGAGATATATTATGAAAAGAGTCAAACTGTTAGTGGTTTCTTCAGTGTTGCTGTTTATCACGGCATGTGTAACCATCAATGTCTACTTCCCTGCTGCCGAAGCAGAAGATGCTGCCTCTAAGATAGTTAATAAAATTATTGGTGAGGATGAAAATGCTGTTAATGAAGGCACTAACCCCCAAAGTTTTAACTTTAATCCTTTATCATTTTTTATTTCATCGGCACATGCTGAAGTCAATATTAACATCTCATCTCCTGCTATTGTTGAAATCACCAACCGCATGAAAGCCCGTTATGACAATCATTTAAAAAACTATTTAGACAAGGCAATTATTGGTTTTTCTAATAAGGGCTTTATCCAGATTTTAGACGCTAAAAAACTCGGATTAAAAGACCGTCAAAAAGCCAAAAAATTAGTCGCCGATGAAAACCGTGACAGAAAAGCATTATACAGAGAGTTAGCCGTTGCCAATGGTCATCCTGATTGGGAAGACGCCATTCAAAATGTTTTTGTTAAACAATGGCAAAAACAAGCTCATACTGGCTGGAAATACCAAGATGCATCAGGAACATGGCAAACTAAGTAGCTTTTTAAAAATTAAATCAACAAAAGAGGTATTTTACTATAAAATGCCTTTTTTTATGCATTGAAAAACTCAAATGGCAAGACGACGTAAACGTAAATTAATGGAACAACCTATTGAGGTTGTGATTGAAGACTTAAGTCATGATGGGCGTGGCATTGCCCGTAATAATGGAAAAGTTATGTTTGTCAATGGTGCTTTGCCCGGTGAAAAAGTGATGGTTAAACACACTGGCGGCAATAAAAACTTTGAAGAAGGCTTAGTTACTGAAGTTTTAAAAGCATCAGAAGATAGAGTTGAAGCCAAATGCCAGTATTATGAAGTTTGTAACGGTTGCACCATGATGCATTTAGCTCCGAACAAGCAAATTGAATTTAAAGCCAATACCCTAAAACAAAACCTCATCAAGATGGCAAAGATTGAACCACAAAAATGGTTAGCACCCTTAACTGATGATTCTTGGCACTATCGCCGTCGAGCGCGTTTGTCGGTAAGATGGGTGATTGCAAAAGAAAAGGTATTGGTGGGTTTTAGAGAAAAGGATGGGCGTTATGTGGCAGATATGGATTATTGTGAAATCCTACAAAAGCCCCTTGATGATTTGCTTAAACCCTTAGCACAAATGATTGAAAAATTACGCATTAGGCAACAAATTGCCCAAATTGAAGCGTCTATTGCGGATAAAGATGTGGCATTAATTATTCGACACCTTAAACCAATTGGTGTGGAAGATGAAAAAATCTTATTGGATTTTGCCCAAGAGCACGATGTGCGAATTTACTCACAATCCAAAGGGCCGAAAACTATTTTTGAGATGACGGATAAAAAAGACCCTTTGTATTTCGATATGAAAGAATACGGCATACGCATGGAATTTTTACCCAGTGATTTTATTCAAGTTAATGCCAAGATGAATATCAAAATGATTAATCAAGCGATTGATTTGTTAGATATTAAAGAAGACGATACGGTTTTAGATTTATTCTGTGGCTTAGGAAATTTTACTCTACCATTGGCAAAAAAGGTCAAAAAGATTGTTGGCATTGAAGGTGAAAAATCCTTAGTGCAACGAGCCATTGAAAATGCCAAGTTAAATAAGCTAGAAAATGTTGAATTCCATGAAGCTGATTTACGCAAAAACCATGAGAACTCAGAGTGGTTTAAGCACGATTACAGCAAGATTTTGATTGATCCGCCACGCAGTGGTGCGTGGGAAATATTGCCTCTGATTGCTTCAACCAATGCGAACACCTTATTATATGTATCCTGCCACCCTGCTTCATTGGCAAGAGATGCCGATAGATTAGTGAACGAATTTGGTTACACAATGGTCAAAGCAGGTGTGATGGATATGTTTCCGCATACTTCACATGTAGAATCCATGGCTTTGTTTGTGAGATAAGCACTAATATTCAGCTTCGTTTCAGAAAAAGCATGGTAGAATTGTTTTAATAATTAAATTGAGAGAAAAAAATGAAACTTTTGGCGTTGATTATTGCTTTTGCAATCAGTCACTTTGTTCAAAATCCAGAAAAATTTCGCCATTACGATTGGTTTTCCAGTTGGTCTAATTGGTTTAAACAAAACATAAAGCTGCCAATGATCGAACTAACCGTTATTGCCATTGTTGGTATTCCTGTTGTTATAATAACTATTCTTGCCGTTGGTGTGTTTAACTCCGTTATTGCAGAGTTGATTTTGGCAGTCCTTGTTTTGAGTTACAGTATTGGACCAAAGAGCTTGGATGAAGAGGTAAAAAACGACGTGATTAAAGCCAATCATGGCATAAGAAAGAGTGCAAAAGCTGAAGTGGTCATAAAGAAAATGACAAAACTTGCCTTACAAAGGTGGTTTGGTGTGTTTTTTTGGTATGTCGTTTTAGGTGTCTCTGGAGCCGTGTTATACCGCTTGTCAGAGCGTTTATTTTTATTAACCAAAGATTCGGATAAAACTAAACCAGTTACAGAAAAATTAATGACAATTTTAAACTACCCTGTTTCTTGGGTGATGGTTGTATCCTTGGCAATTGCCAGTGATTTTGAACGCATTTATAAAAAATGTATTCCATCAATGAAAAAACAAAATATTATGAAAATGGATACTTCATTTTTATACGATGCCGCCGATTTCGCGGTAGAAATATGTGAAGTAAATTCTGAAGAAAAAGAAAGCATAGAAACAACAACTTTAAATGTATTAAATCGAATGTTGGTCGTTTGGTTGGTGTTTGTGTCAGTTATAGTTATTTTAGCCGTGATGAGGTAATTGAGAAAGATGAAAAAGATAATGATTTTATTGGTTATAACCTTAATTTTTAGCGCAAGTAATGTCTTGGCGAAAAAGAAAATGTACAAATGGGTTGATGAAAACGGAAAGGTTTCCTACAGCGATACAGTACAGCCTGAACAAATAAAGAAAGCACATGAAGAACTTAACGAACAAGGAGTCGTTATTCAGAGAGTTGGAAATGCACGCACTGACGAAGAATTTTATCAGGAAAAACTCAATGAATTACGAAAAAAGAAAGAATTAGAAAAGCAAAAAAAACTTGAGCAAAAGCGACAAAACATTATTAAAGCTTATACCAATGAAGAAGAAATCAGTCGTTTAAAGGATGAACGCTTGGCTTCTCTTGAAAGAAATATTGAATTAGCAGAGCAAAGTTTGACGTTCCAACGTGCCAGTAAAGAAGAATTAATGTCTCGTGCAGCAGACAATGAAAGAAACGGTCAAGTAGTCTCAAAAGCCTTGAAATCACGAATTGCGATTATTGAAGATAAAATCAACTATCAATTGAAGTTTATTGAAGTGAAGAAAAAAGAAATTGAGAGAGTTCAACTGAAATTTGAGCAAGACTTAAAAACATACAGAGAAGCAAAAAGTGCACAAAACAATTAAACCAACACTTAATAAATACTGATATAAGCTAAAAACCAGTTAATAAAGAGAAACTTCACCATTTAAAACTGGATTATTATTTTATCATTGCATAAAATACAACAGAATTTTTAATATAGACCGTAGGGGTACGAAACACATGAGCGATTATGAAAAACGCGTAAAAGACATTATTGTAGAACAACTTGATTTGGATGTAGATGTCTCTGAATTAAATAACAGTTCTTCATTTGTAGATGATTTAGGAGCAGATTCTTTGGATACTGTTGAGTTAGTTATGGCATTGGAAGAAGAATTTGATTGTGAAATTCCAGAATCTGATGCAGATAAAATTACGACAGTGCAACAAGCCATTGATTACGTTTCAGCTAACGCTTAAATTTATTCTAAAGTAATTTTTAAAGCTGCGTTTTGACGTGGCTTTTTTTTTGAAGATATTATTAGGGGACTTTAATATAAATGAGTAAAAGAAGAGTCGTAGTAACAGGCATTGGAATAGTATCACCAGTAGGCAATACTTTACAAAATGCATGGGACAATATTAAAGAAGGGGTTAGCGGAATTGATTTGTTAACCCATTTTGATGCCAGTGAGTTTGCTTGTAAGATTGCAGGTGAAGTCAAAGGTTTTGAAATTGAAAAATACTTAAAAAAGAAAGACGCTCGTAAAATGGATCCTTTCATCCATTATGGTATGGCAGCAGGAATTGATGCCATAAATGATTCTGGATTAACCATAGACGAGTCCAATGCTCAACGCGTTGGCGTTTATGTTGGAGCTGGTATCGGTGGCATTTACGGCATTCAAAATACTGCTGACGCATTAGCTGCAAAAGGACCTAGAAGAATCTCACCCTTTTTTATTCCTAGCACTATCATTAATATGGCTGCAGGGCAACTCTCTATCATGTATGGCATTAAAGGACCGAGTTTTTCAGCAGTATCGGCTTGTTCAACAGCCACTCACAATATCGGTTTAGGAATGCGCAGCATTGCTTATGGAGAAGCCGATGTGATGATATGTGGAGGTTGCGAATATGCCAGCACTCCATTAGCAATGGGAGGGTTTGCATCGGCTAAAGCCATGAGCACACGTAATGATAACCCCAAAGCTGCATCACGTCCATGGGATAAGGACCGTGATGGTTTTGTCTTGGGTGATGGAGCTGGTATCCTTGTACTGGAAGAATACCAACACGCCAAAGCACGAGGGGCAAAAATATACGGCGAAATCATAGGCTTTGGTATGTCATCAGATGCTTACCACATGACATCACCTTCTCCAGGTGGAGAAGGAGCAGCACGATGCATGACAAATGCCATAAACGATGCGCACATAAATCCTGACGAAATCGACTACATCAACGCTCATGGCACATCAACACCTTTGGGAGATGTCGGTGAAAGTGATGCCGTTAAAATTGCTTTGGGAGATTATGCTTATAAAACAGCGGTTGGCTCCACCAAATCCATGACAGGACATTTACTGGGAGCCGCAGGTGGTGTTGAGGCAATATTTAGTTTAATGGCTATGTG
Source organism: uncultured Alcanivoracaceae bacterium (assembly GCA_947311585.1). Classification (GTDB taxonomy): domain Bacteria; phylum Pseudomonadota; class Gammaproteobacteria; order Xanthomonadales; family Marinicellaceae; genus NORP309. The sequence goes on from CAMZLQ010000093.1 coordinate 13,551, forward strand.
TGACAATGTCCTACCAGCCACAATTAACTTGGATGAGCCAGGCGAGGGATGTGACTTGGATTATATTGCCAACACATCACGCGATGCTCAAGTGGATATTGCCTTGTCCAACTCTTTTGGATTTGGCGGGACCAATGCCACCGTGGTGTTTAGAAAAATTTAGTGTCCAAAAAGACTTACCGAGCTAAACTCAAAACAAAACCAGATTTGATTGGTTTAGCTCGCTGTTACCCTAAGAATTTTCCTGCTTTATTAGCAAGCAATACCAAAAATCAAAAGACTGGGCGCTTCTCCTTGCTTTTAGCTAAATCTAAAAAGATTAAAAAAGCGTTTACCCAACAACAATTAACTAAGTTATTGGATAAAATTGATAAACAAATCAAACCCACAAAAACTGATGACTTGCCCTTTTACTCAGGTTGGTTCCTCTACCTCGCCTATGAAAGTACAGCACTGTGGGAAAAATCTCTAAAAAATATTCAACACGATGGCAACCAACCCTTGGCGGTTGCTATTCGTTGCCAATCGGCGATTATTATTGATCACATCAAAGATGAGTTTTGGTTGGTGGCAGACTCGAAAAAACGCATAAAAAAATTAAAGAAAAAACTCAAGTACCTTGACTGTTCCTGTATTAAATTTAGAAATCACCTTCGCTTGCAAACCGATGATGTCAAAAGTTATATTGAAAATGCAAAAAAGGCAAAAGATTACATCAAGCAAGGTGACGTCTATCAAGTCAACTTGGCACGAAATTGGCAAGTCAAAGCCGATCACCAAATAGATGCGTTGGAACTTTACACCAGTTTATCGGTTCACAACCCAGCCCCTTTTGCCGGATTTTTACGTATCAAAGACTTTGCCATCATTAGTTCATCACCAGAACGGTTGGTCAAAGTTGAGAATAACTTCATCGAATCACGACCCATTGCTGGAACTCGCCCAAGACATAAAGACAAACAAAAAGATGATGCTTTAATCCAGGAGCTCATCAATCATCCAAAGGAACAAGCCGAACACATTATGCTTATTGATTTAGAGCGTAACGACTTAGGACGAGTCAGTAAAATTGGTACCGTTAAAGTGGATGAATTTATGGTGGTAGAATCTTATGCTAAAGTGCATCATATCGTTTCCAATATCGTTGGAGAGTTAGCAGAAAACACCCTTTTTTCTGATGTTATTAAAGCCACATTCCCTGGTGGAACAATTACTGGTTGCCCAAAAATACGGTGCATGCAAATTATCGACGAACTCGAAAATGCACCACGTGGAGCCTATACAGGTTCAATGGGTTATATCACCGATGACGGCCGAATGGATTTGAATATCCTCATCCGTACTTTCACCCTGTCACACAACAACCTGAGTTTTCACGCGGGAGCGGGAATTGTTTATGACTCAATTGCCGAAAAAGAAGCCGAAGAATCCATGCATAAGGCGAAGGCATTAATTAATTCTCTTTAATTTTTTTTCGCAATCATGAGGATTGAAATCAGGGTTAAAACCATGAGAACGAACTGTGTCATAAACCTTAAAAGCTAAATTACCTATGGCTTGTCCTTCACCGTATTCTATCGCATCAAGAAGGTATTGTTTGGCAAAGTCAGGGTTCAAGGCTTGTCCCAAAAGCAGGTCTTGGGACTGCGAGAAACAGGAAGCCATTTGGTAAGATTTAGTGCCAACTGTATTGGGTTTTGTGATGCCATTGATTTTTCGAGAAATAGCATCAGCCATCATTTGACCCATGAATGTCTTATCCGTCTTTAACACCTCCGCAATCTGATAACATTGTTCGTAAAACTCATTATTTTTACAAAATTTTGAAAATTTTCTCATTGAAACTGGTTGAGCCATCATTATGCCCATAGACATCATATAAGATAAGCTTTCATGATAATTTTCAACAAAACTTTGTTCTAACAAGCCTTTTTCAATCAGTCTGAGTTCTTTAACCAAGGACAGTGTTTCCTCTTTGTCTTGATTAAATAAAAAAGATGGGTTTTCTTCATTAAACAAAACAATCTCTTTTGATAAAATCAATGATAATTCAAATAAAAAAGAATTGGAGTAAGTCCCTTGATTAGCAACTAAATCCAGCCAAGCTGTAGCTATTTTTTCATTATGCAGTTCATTTACATAAGTCATGATGTTTTCAGGATCCACTTGTTGATGTACTTGGTGTATTTGTTTTTTATGGCACCAATTTTCCAAGTTTTTCTCGGTATGACACAAATTGTCAGCTAAAAACAAAGTTTGCTCATCTGAACTGGTATTGATTGCTTGATCTAAGATTTTCTTTATGGCCTCGACGTCCATTTCATCATCAGCCATAAACGACGAATAACCAATTAATTGAATTTTGGGCGATGAGTGGTGACGTAAATAAGCATAGAGAGCCTGGTTGTAAGCTTTATTCTGTGCCAGTTCTTCATCAGAAACATGAAGATTTTCTTGTGCAAAGCTTAAATGTGCGAAAATCAGTAAAAAGAATGCAATGGTTTTGATAATCATAGAGTTTTCACGTGTAAGGTCAATTGAAATTTATTCTA
>CAMZLQ010000094.1 GCA_947311585.1 uncultured Alcanivoracaceae bacterium
AGTTATTGCGTCATTGCAATAACATGGTGCCCATTGTAGCGATTTTTTTAAATGTGCAAATCGGTAAAATGCTTTATGTTTTTGGGAAATTCTTTACATCTAAAAGCATTATTCCTACAAATAAGCAATTTACGTAGTCAAATAGTATTGTTTTAGTGGAGTCTTGCAGTTAAACAGAATTTTAATAGAAAGTTTCACACATTCTGCTCACCACAAACTTGAATGATATTATGCTAAACAACGGCCTCTTATATCACTTTTGAAAACTTTTGCCCCCTTTGTTTTCTTAAGTAAATATCAAATACCATGCAGATATTGCGGATAAGTAAACGCCCTGCTGGGGTGACTTCGATGTTTTTTTCATCCATTGTTATTAGTTTGTCTCGTTGCATTTGTTTGAGCTCGTCCAGTTCTTGTGCGAAATAATCTGTAACATTGATTGAAAACTCTTGTTCTATCTTTTCAAAATCCAAAGCAAAATGACAGGCGAGGTGCTGAATTACGGCTTTTCTTATCACATCGTCATCATTTAATAAATAACCACGATAAATTGGTAATTTCCCTCTATCTAAAATGGCATAATATTGTTCGGTGGATTTAACATTTTGGCTAAAAGAGTTGTTGACCGAGCTAATGGATGAAACCCCTAAAGCCACTAAATCCAATTCAGCATGAGTGGTATAGCCTTGAAAATTTCGTTGCAACGTGCCATTGGCTTGTGCAATGGCTAATTCGTCATCGGGTTTGGCAAAGTGATCCATGCCGATATAGACATAGCCTGCCCCTGTGAGTTTTTCTATAGTCATTTGCAATATGGCTAATTTTTCTTCGGCCTTTGGCAAGTCTTCGGCTTTGATTCTTTTTTGTGGCGCAAACAAATGCGGTAAATGAGCATAATTAAAAACGGACAACCTATCGGGTGACATTTCTATTACCGCATCCACGGTTAGTGCAAAACTATTTAACGTTTGAAATGGTAAACCATAAATTAAATCAACACTGATTGAACGGGCATTAACATCGCGACACGCTTGGATGATGTCACGCGTCATTTGTGTTGGTTGTATGCGATTGACGGCTTTTTGTACCACAGGATTAACGTCTTGCACACCCAGTGAAAAACGATTAAAACCATAACCTGCCAGTTTCTTCATGCTTTCTTTGGTGACCGAGCGAGGATCAATTTCGATTGAATAATCACGTTCTTCTGTCTGGATAAGTGGGAAATATTTTGCAATTAATGCCATCATTCTCTCGAATTGTTCATCGGTTAAAAAGGTCGGTGTTCCACCACCGAAATGCATTTGTTCAACTAAGCGGGACTTGTCGTAAAGTTTAGAGACTATTGCCATCTCTTTTTCAAGGTAATCGAGGTAGGTGTCGGCTTTATCTCTTTTCTTCGTTGCTATTTTATTGCAGGCACAAAAAAAGCATAAAGTATCACAAAAAGGAATATGGAAATACAGTGAGATGGACTTTTTCTTATTGGCCTCATTGCTTGTGATGGCTTGTTTGCGGTAATCCTTTTCACCAAAGGAATCGTTAAAAACGACAGCGGTTGGATAAGAGGTATAGCGAGGACCTGCTTTGTCGTATTTTTTAATCAGATCTAAGTTAAATTCTAAAAGAGTATTCATGCGTTGACTGTTAATAAAAGGGGTATGATAGTTTTGTACTATAAATTTAAATATGATTTAGGTCAATTTTGTTGCTTTTATTGTGGCGTTGGTTAATTCTAGTACGGTAAACCTTTGATACAAGTCAGGGTGTTCATTTAGGGGTTTGTCATGGAGCTCTACCCATGAATGGGCGTTGAGTTTTTCTGTCTTATTGACGCCAATTTTGTGTTTAACATCATAACCTAAAGCTTTCATGTGATGATATAATGCAATGGAACGCGGCAAACAACGGCAATTTTTTATGGTACGGGCGGCCCAAAAGTAGCTTTTAACTAGACTTTCTTGCTTCGCAGCTCTAAATTTTGCATTTGATGCCCTCTCTAATACATGTTTGTAGTCCTTATTTTTTAATTCTACAACAATATTTTTTAAATAACCTCGGCTAGATGGCAACAACAAAAAAGCCAGAATTTTTTCCTTAAAGCTCATCAAGCATCTCCTTTAACTCAAATAGACTGTGAGCTCTGTGTTGGTAACTTACTTGATAACTCTCACTTAGAAATAAAAGATTATGGCAAAATGCTAAATGTTTTTCAAGGTGTAAAGGATTGAATAATCGGGTGGCAACAGTATGCCCAATGAGTTTTTTCATTGATTCTATGTGGTTCATTTTAGTCAATGAAATTTTGGCTTCATTATCTTTATTTATAAAGAGGAAGTGCGTTTTTAGCTTTATTTTTTCACCTGAATACTGTTGCTTGTCGGTGAGTTTTAATTGCGGAAAATTGGGTAAAATAGTTAATTGCTTATTAATTATCTTAACAGCGACAATGTCATCGGCTATTCGGTGGCTATTTGAAAATTCATTGAAAAATCGGGCAATGGTTGATTTTCCTGTTCCTGATGCAGCAAGAAAGATAAATACTTTGTCATTGATACAACACGCCGATGCATGAAAACAAAAAACATTATTCATGGCTAAATTTAATATCAAAGCAGGACCTAATAGAATGGTAGCATCTGTTTTTATTGGTGCATTAATTGAATGATTTAAGATTTGGTAATTACTACCGTCTGCTTTTAAATGGTAACCATTAATATTAGATTTTACTTCCAAATTATATATGCGCTCACCGACACCGATACGCTGTTTATAAACGAGCTGATTAAACAGGTGGTTGACGTTTGGATTTAATGGTAGTGATTGATTCTTTGCACAGGTATCATTAATAAAAAAAGGCTGCAGTTCAGGTATTGAAAAATCGCTGCAATAAATAGCATCAGCAATCTCGTACTGAAAACCTGTGCTTGTTGTGTTTTGTTTTTCTTTTGTTATTAAATAGCGCACATGAAATTAAATAAATGGCTTTTCTGCTCCGGCATTGCCACTGTCACCAATACCAGGTGAGCCACCCATCGTCACATCTCTAATATCACCAAGCGGTTTTAACACTGGTTTGGTGTATTGTTTCTTGTTCTTGTCGTTATTTTTGATTTTGCTGTTTTTATTCATTTTCTTTTAAATGTCCCATTCCAAATTTTATTATTGTTAAAAGCAGTATAAAAGTAAAGTTAAAAATTGTGAAGTTATAATTTCACCTCAATTTAATTAACTTTTTAAGGCTTTATCGACAATTTCAAACACATCAGGGGATAAATTGTCGCTTTGATGAATGCGCTCCAACTCAGGTTTAACAAGGTCTCTTAGAGATTTATCCAGTTTTTTCCATGTGTTAAATATTGAAACCATGCGAGATGCCATTTGAGGATTTAAGCGATTTAATACCAAGACTTGATCGGCTAAAAATTGATAACCTTCTTGTGTGTTAAAACCAATTAAATTATTTGATGAAAAAGCACCAACCAGTGAACGAACCTTGTTTGGATTTTCTAAACTAAATAAGTGATGCTCCATCAATTGTTTGACGGTATTTAATGTGTTTTCTGCTGGTGATGTGGCTTGCACAATAAACCACTTGTCCATAACCAATGCATTGTTTTGCCACTTTTCAAAAAAGTCTTGAAGTAAGTCTTGGTATCCTTCTGCTTGGTTGTGTACATAAAAGCTTAACGCTGAAATACTGTCTGTCATGTTGTTTGCGTCGTAATATTGTTTTTTACATAACCGCAGAATATCAGGGTTTTTTGTGCACATGAGGTAGCTTAGGCAGGTGTTTTTCAGGCTTCTTTTTGCTACATCCTCACTAACAACTTGATAACCACCGGCGATATAGTTTTGGTTATAGATGGATAAAAACTCCACTTCCAAAGCTTCGGCTAAAGATTGTTTAATAAACTCTCTGGCTTGGTGTAAGTGATTTATCTTAATGTCTTGCATTGATACCATTAAGGTTTTTAATTCTGGAAGAGACAGAGCCTCGGCAAGCAAGGCAGGGTCTGTTGAGTCGTCTGTTAGAACTCTGGCTATTGCTTCAATATAAAACATTGGACAGTTTGGCTTTTCATCATGACAAAAAGCATCGTAAGCCTGTTTAATCACTTGTGTTGAAATGATTTGAGCCGCATCCCAGCGATTATAAGAATCAGAGTCAAAAGTCATTA
>CAMZLQ010000095.1 GCA_947311585.1 uncultured Alcanivoracaceae bacterium
AAATTCAATTGATTTTTGGTTACGATTTGTCATGGCAGTCTTTTTTGTTTATTTCTTTATAACTAATTGAATTATAACATATTTACAAGGCTGCCACGACTGTATTTTAACTGGGCTATGAAATATTCAGGTTAGGGCTTTTGTGGAAACTCAAAGAATCAACCGCTCCTGAGTTGCATAAGTTGATTTTGGAAAACAAGACCGTGACTTATTCGACGGTTAAAACCATTGTTGACCGATTGGAAGAAAAAGGCGCAATCCAGCGCATAAAAAATTATGGTCGCACTATTGTGTATGCCCCAAGTGCGGATCAAAATGAAATGCAAAAACCTTTGTTAAAGAAATTTATTAATAAAGTGTTTGCGGGTAATCCACGACTTTTGATGAATCACTTATTAGAAGATGAAACCCTCACAGATGATGATATTATTTATTTACAATCCATTATTGATAAAAGAGGTAAATAATGTATCAGTATTTTAGTATTAATGTGATTATCAGTTTATTGACTTTTGTTTATATCAGTCAATTAAAATCCGCACCTTCGCGGGTGAGTTTTCGTTTTGTTTTTATCGCTTTGTTGAGTTGGTTAATCCCGTATGATGTCATTAATAGCTATTTCACAAGTGCTGATTACACACCCTTATTACCAGTGCTGGATGAATTTAGGCAATCAATCAAAACAACTCTTGTGACCACTATCAGTGATAAAACAGCGGTAAATCTCTTGCAAGTTTTATTTGTTCTCTCAAGTTTTGGTTTAATTGTTTTCATCCATGATGTTATAAAGTTACAGCAAAAAGTTAAAACACTTAACCGTCAGTTTTATAAAACCATTTGGGGAACAAAGGTATATTTGTCGGATAAAATTGATGGTGCTTTTTGTTTTGGAATCATTCGACCAAAAATATTTATTAACAGTTCGCTTAAAAATACAAGGCCGTTTGAGAGTGTATTAAGCCATGAAATTCAACACATTAAACTACACGATACAATTTATACCGTTATAATCGCCTTTATTCAAAGGCTGCTTTGGTGGAATCCATTGGTGCTGCTCTTAGCACGGCAGTCACGGTTATTTATTGAATTGAACTGTGATGAAAAAACCGCTTTAAAAATCGGCAAACAAACCTACCAAAAAGACTTGGCAGAGCTATTACTAGGCACTCACAAAAACAGTCAAAACAACTTAGTATTAAGTTATTTTGCAAATCAAAACATTAACTTGCTGCGCATTAAAAAATTAAATCAGGACACTAAAATGAATAAAAAACATAAATCTCTTATTTTTTCAACGGCGCTTATCCCTTTAGTCATTAGCTTATTAATTAGCACGCAATCTATTTCATCAAACAGCACCAATGGCGATGAAATAGCGACCAATTTAAAGCCAAACCAAGTTCAAATCATTCTTGATTCACATATTTATTATCATTTCGAGTATTCAGGTAAAGTTGATAAGAATGGCAATAAAGTTGTTTCTTCACAAGATCATAGAAGTATTGAAACTAACATTATTTCCTCGCTAAATGAAACGCGTAACTTTAACTTTGGCAAAGAAAAAGAAGAAGTTAAAATTACAGTCAACCAAGTAGACAAAGAAAAGTTTATGCTGGATTTTGATATAACCTATTATATCGACGGACAAAAGATTAACTTAACACCCAGTCTTTTAGCAATAAATGGCAAGCCTGCCTCGTTAGTCTCTAATGAAGACAATTATAAATTTGAGTTGAATATCAAAGTTATTAAATAATTTCCATAAAAAAAGCAAGGTAACTAAATTGTCTAAAATGGTTACATATTGAGGATAACCTCCCAAAATACCAAAAGAGCAAAGTTAATTTAATTATGATTTACTCTTGACAACTCAACAACTACACGTGTAAACTGCAAGCTTACACTATAGAGTTTTACTATGAAAGTATCTGATTCTGAATTGAAATTGCTCGAGGTTTTATGGCAACAGAGTCCATTAACTGTTGGTCAAGTCATTCAACGCGTACAAATCAACGCCAAATGGCACGAAAACACAATCAAAACACTGTTGATGCGTTTGACAAAAAAACAAGCCGTGAAACGCCATAAAGATGGAAGACGCTACTTTTATCAAGCCAATGTTGAAAAAGACACCTTGCTATCAGAAGAAACCCAAGGGTTTTTAGCTAAGTTTTTTGGTGGGAGAGTCTCTCCTTTTATTGCTCACTTCAATAAAACCAATAAATTATCATCTGATGAAATAAAAGAACTCGAAGCCATTTTAGCTAAAATGAAACAAGAAAATGATTAACTGGCTATACCAAACAAACCTAGAAGTCAGCATAATAATCGGCATAATATTATTGATAAGAAAGCCCGTGCGTGCCTTGCTAGGCTCGCATGTGGTTTATTGGTTGTGGGCAATTCCATTTATTCGCTTTGTCAGCTGGTTTAAAGCAGAAATTCCATCCACTGTTTTTGAACAAGTGAATTTTCCCAATGGAAAAATACTCATTCGTATTTTTGACAATCCCGATACTTGGCGTTTGAGCTATTACTTTACTTTAGAAAAAATTTGGATAGGCGGTGTTGTCGCTTGGATAATACTGCGCGTATTGGGGTGGATAAAGTTTAAAAAACACTTAAAAGACACAAGCTCACCCATGGATATTTACCAACACGTAAATGACATAGAACCGTTAAAGAACCTCCAAAAGGTCAGTTTTTTCAACACCACCATTACTGATGCTCCATTTATTACAGGAATTTTCAAAGCTCAGATATATTTACCAAAAAATTCGTTTAAACAGCACTCTCAGCAACAAAAAATGTGCATACTAAAACACGAAATGACCCATTTGAACCGCAAAGATTTATGGGCGCAAATAGCAGCAGAAATAATGCGCACTCTCTTTTGGTTTAACCCAGTTATTCATATTGCTTACCACCTAATTAGACAAGATCAAGAGTTAGCCTGTGACCACAGCGTCCTTGCTGCATCTAATGATGAAGAACGTTTAGAGTATGGGCGCGTTTTATTAAAAGCCATACATTCCCATGCACTGCCAACAGCTTTATCTTTTTTCAATAACCCAAAACAGAGGTTTATCATGTTAGAAAAACATAAAAATTCAACTTTCACAACAATTTTAGGCATTTCGTTATGTGCCATCATAACAGTCTTTGCATTGACTAAAGCGCCAGACTCTATTGCCAAAGAAGCAAAAAACCAACAGGGTGTCAGTTTTAAATTTAAGGACATGCCATTAAAAACCATTCTTATGCTGGTTGCTGATGGAATGCATAAGGAGGTTGTCGGTTTTCATAAACTTCCTGACATCAATATTTCTGTATCTGCAAAAAATGTCAACGCCTCAGAGTTTGAAAATTTAATTCTAAAATGCACAGGATTTAAACTGGAACCAAAAGAAGGTTATTTTGAAATCATGAACGATACAAAATCTAAAAACAACCTTAAAAATTCAAACCAATGCATTAATACACTTAATGAGAAAAAATCATGAAACCCTTTGCCACCTTAATAATTGCTTTAAGTTTTTGTGTGAGCTCTATGGAGTACGAAGAAAAAATGAGTTTTATTTTAATAAAGGCCAAATCTTAAGTGAAGCACTTTCTTTTGTACTAGAGTTAGAGGGGAAACAAGTCATTGGATATAAAGATATACCTGATAAAATAATTAAATGGCTTGATGGTAAAAGTGTAAGTGTTAAAGAACTAGTACAACTCCTTTTAAAATGTGGAAAGCTGAAACTAATACCAATTGATTATTATTACAAGATTGTCGTCGATGACGACCCTCAAATATCAAATGCTGATAATTTAATTAAAACATGTGATATATTCATGCAGTGATAAACTAAGTTTTTGTTATTTTCTAAACTTAAAATAAAGAATCTTGAATTAACTTTGCACAAAATTTGGACTTGCTTTGCAATAAAAAATGCGGTCCTTTTAGTTTGTGGATGTTAATTTGTGGGAAAATTTGTTGGAATTTAATTAAGCATTTTTTAGGAACTAATTGATCGTTTGTTGCTTGTAAATAAGTGACATTTAAAGCTGTGATGGGTTTATCATTCACGCCTATTATATTTATTAAATGCAAACGATTAGCCAAAACTTCTGTTTTGACTTTTTTAATGGATTTTTTAACTAAAAGAATCAGGTCATCGGTTGCATTTTTATCCAATAAAAAGGACTTGATAATAAAATTAGGCAAGGGTAAAGAAAGCAATAAATCCATAGGCAATAGTTTTGAAAACTTCAGTAATAAGGGCTTGGGTGCTTCTAAAAAACTTGCCACAAAGACGATAGATGAAAGGTTTGGCAAATTTAATAAAGCAATATTGTAGGCAATATAACCTGAAAAAGATTCGGCAATCAAAACAAAGTCATCTTGAGGCAGTTGTTCAATGACGTGCTGTGTTAATTCGCTGTAGTTTTGCTTTTTGCCAGTTGAGTATGAAATAACTTGCGCATCAATTTCAGGT
>CAMZLQ010000096.1 GCA_947311585.1 uncultured Alcanivoracaceae bacterium
TAAACGATAGTAGTAAATCCCAAGCAGGAAAACTGGAATTAGTCGCGCACGTTGATCAAATGAAAGAAGCCAACCAAGAGTTGACCAATCAAATTAAACAAATTGAAGCCGAACTCTCTGCAGCTTCAATGGCTAAAATGGAATTTTTGGCGACCATGAGTCATGAAATAAGAACTCCATTAAATGGGATTATTCCTCTACTAGATATATTACTAGATTCTGAATTGTCAGATTTCCAAAAAGATTATTTAAGCACAGCTCATGTCTCTGCTATTCAAATGCAAAAATTAATCGATGATTTGCTTGATTATTCTAAGGTCGAGGCTGGTAAATTATCTGTCGAAATTCGTGGCATTAAAATATTACGTTTAATGGATTCAATCAAATCCACCTATCAAAAGGCAGCGGATAATAAAAACATTTCCATGGTTGTTAAAATCAACAACAATGTTAGTCCTTTATTACGCGGAGATCCGACACGAATACGTCAAGTGTTATCCAATCTCATTAGTAATGCCATTAAGTTTTCTTCTGGTGGAACGGTAAAGATTACAGCGAAGAAATTAAAAGATTTTCCTGATAAAGAGGTGATTCGTTTTTCGGTTGCCGACCAAGGCATTGGGTTGGATAAAGAAAACATAGAAAACATCTTCCTACCTTTTACTCAAGAAGATGGTTCAAGCACACGTAAGTTTGGCGGAACGGGCTTAGGTTTAGCCATTAGTAAAAAAATAGTCGAATTAATGCATGGCTCGATTGGTTTAAAATCAGAGAAAGGCAGAGGCAGCACCTTTTTCTTTGACTTGCCTTTATTGAAATCTGTTGGTGAAACACAATCAGGCATTACCCGTTCTTCCAGTTTCCAAGCGGTAATTATCAACACAAACCCGATATTATTTAACAAAGTATCAAAGGATTTAAAGCAATTAAATATTAATTTCCAAAAAGCTCTTGGCTTAACACAAGCCTATGACATATATGAGTCCATAAACAAAAATTCAGACAGCACTAAAAACGTTATCATGTTGCTTGATTTTGAAACCGCAGGAAAACAAGTGCGAAGCTTGTGCGAAGATATAGAAAAAGACAATAAAATGACCAACCTTCATGTTTTGATTCTAACCGAGAATAAAAATATTGCAGGCATTCCTAGCCTTAAAAATGTCAAACTGCTATCCAAACATGATGATATTGAAGAGCACCTCAATCAGATTGAAGTCATGCAGGTAGCACAAGAGTCTATTGCAGAAGAAGTTCAAACCTCTGCAAAGGTAGGCAAAATCACAGAAGATCCAAAAGAACTTGAAAACATCATTCCAGAAATACTGTTAGTGGAAGACAATGAAATCAATTTAAAAGTAGCAGAAAAACTCATTCAATACATTGGTTATCCTTTTGATATCGCCATGAATGGACAAGAAGCATTAGAGAAAGTAAAACAAAACCGTTACCGAATGATTTTAATGGATTGTCAAATGCCAGTTATGGATGGTTATAAGTGTACGGCTAGGGTGAGAGATTATGAGACGGCTGCGGGATTAAACCATACGCCAATTTTAGCAATGACTGCCAATGCTATGATGGGGGACCGAGAAAAGTGTTTGGATGCGGGCATGGATGATTACATGTCTAAGCCATTGAACCGTTATATTTTAGAAAAAACGTTAAAAAAATGGGATCCATTGATACTTCATAAAGCACCATCAAAATTACAACCATCTCAAAGTAATAAAGCTCAAACCATACCTCTGAAAGGTTCAAACAAAAAGCCTGTTACATTAAAAGCTGAAAACAACCTGAGTTCTATCAACTCAAAATGGTTAAATATTAAAGCACTTAAAGAAATTCAAGAATTTATGGGTGAAGAAGTTCATCAGTTACTGGAAATGTTTGAACAAGAGACACCCAAAATTTTATCAAGTATAAGAGAAGCTCTAAAAAACAAAAATCATGAGAAGGTTAAGAAAAAAGCCCACATGTTAAAATCAACTAGTGCCAATATTGGAGCCAATGGCTTAAGTTTTTTTGCACGCAAAATGGAAGTGGCCGCCACAAACAAAAATCCAATTAGTGATTTAGTTACGCTTTATACAAAATTAACCAAAGCTTACATCATCACGAAAAAAGAAATAGAAAAGTACACCAAAATTATTAAGTAATTATTCGAGAATAGGGTTATGTTGTTCACCTATTAATAAAGTGATACAATGCGCTTCTTTTTGTAACATTCAGAAGTTTTTATGGTCTGTATTGCTAACAAATGGCCATAGATAGGATTTTTTGATTCATGATAGCTCTTATTTCTTTTCTGCAGTTTTTTGCAGTTTCTCAAACAGAAGTACACACTAGCGATGAATCTGATACCATCGAAAATGTTGTTGTCATTGCCTCCAAAAAAGCCCAAAGTGTCGAAAACCTATCGACCGCTGTTTCGGTTGTAACCAAAGCAGAAATTCTTGAAAAAAACATTACCCTTTTGCCTGACTTGCTGCGAGAAGAAGCTGGCGTATATATTCAACAAACAACACCTGGGCAAGGTATTCCAATAATACGCGGGCTAAAAGGCTCAGAAAATGTTCATTTAATTGATGGCATGCGTTTAAATACTGCCTTTTTTCGAAATTCACCTAACCAATATTTAGCTCTGGTTGACCCTTTCATGACCGAACAAATTGAAATAATCCGTGGTCCTGCATCCGTGCTTTATGGAGGTGATGCATTAGGAGGTGTGCTCAATGTCATTACACATACACCCCAGCTTTCAGGTCTAGAATGGCAACAACAAGGTGATGTTTTCTTTTCTTATGATTCGGCTGACGAAAAAAGTTTAAGCCATGTCATGATGGATTTTGGTAATGAAAAAATTGCCACAACAGTTGGTTTAAGTTACCAAGATATAGGCACACGCACAATCGGTGGTGGAGAGACTATTCCATTTACTGCCTACACATCAAAAGCATTTAATAATAAGTGGGTGTTTAAACTAAACGAACACAAAGCCTTTACCTTTGACATGCAATTCTTGTCTCAACCTGCCACACCTCGGGTTGATGATTTGGTGGCGGGTTTTGGTCAAACACAACCTGACTCTTCTTTATTTTTGTATTCACCCAACGAAAGGCAATTTGTTCATTTAAGCTATAATGACCAAAGCAGTACTGCGATTTATGATCAGTCTGATTACCATGTTGCTTGGCAAAAAATTAAAGACCACCGCATGAGGTCTCCCTTAGGATCTGACTCCATAACAAAAGAGCAAAACCAAAGCACACTTCTTACATTTCAAAGCACATTTAACAAGAGTTTAAACAAAGGCATTGATGTGGTTTATGGGCTTGATTATTACCACGACACTATAAATAGTGCTAAACAAAAAATATCCTCAGGGATTTTAAGTGAAAAACCCTCGCGTTTTCCTGATAACTCTACCATGCGTCATCTGGGAATATTTGCCGATGCAACTAAATATTTAGAAAGGCAAGACATCACTTTTGGAGTCCGTTACAGTGATTATCGCATTGATTTAAACAGCCCAGATATTGCTCATGATGTTTTGGATTTAGACGATTTAACTTGGCATGTCGGCTGGCTGTATCATGTTGATACCAATAACCGCCTATTTGCTAATTTAGGTCGTGGTTTTAGACCGCCCAATATATTTGATTTGGGGCAGATAGGTGAAAGACCCGGCAATCGTTTTAATATCATCAATACCGAAATAAAACCAGAATCAGTACACACACTGGATATTGGTTGGAAACATTTCGGCAGCCAATGGTTTGTAGATTTTGCCTTATTCTACTCTCAATACACCGATAAAATTGCCAGTGTTGAAACAGGAGAATTAACCGATTCTGGGCAATTTATCGTCCACTCCCAAAACATTAATGACGTGGTTCTTTATGGGTTAGAAAGCAGTATTCGGTATGATATCAGTGATACATCCGAACTTAAGGCCGTAATAAATTATACCTGGGGAAGAGAAAACTCACAATTGGTGTCAGAACCAGCCGATAGAGTTCCACCACTGAACGGATTTATTGGCTACAAAAAAACAATAAATGACAAGTGGAGCATAAATCCAAAAATTATTTTTGCTGCTGCGCAAGACCGATTAAGTGCACGCGATATTCGAGACCCTCGCATTCATCCCAATGGAACGGGAGGATTTACCACCTATAATGTTCATGTAAATTGGAAATTCTCAGGCACATCAACCCTTCGTTTTGGAATAGAGAATATATTTGATAAAAAATACCGAGAACATGGTTCAGGACTCGAGGCTGCTGGACGCAATTACCAAGTATCATTAAACCATCTTTTTTAAGCTGACTTAATCATAAGGCTATATTTCTAAGCCATGGTCTTGTAAAATTTAAGCTTTCCTATTTCTCGTGGACTCGTTAATACCATGTTGATTTTTGAACACTCAAAAGCAGGTCGTCAAGCCTTTGCACAAGCCCCAACGGAGGCAATTGATTCCGTCAATATTCCCAAAGAATTACAAAGGCAAACAAAACTTGGTTTACCCGAAGTAAGTGAGCTTGATGTTGTCAGGCATTACACCCGTTTAAGCCAGAAAAACTTTTCCATTGATACGCATTTTTATCCATTGGGATCATGCACAATGAAATACAACCCACGGGTCTGCAATTCCTTGGCAATGAGTGATGGCTTTTTAAATCACCATCCGTATGCACCAACAAGCTTGTCACAGGGTATTTTATCTTGCATGCACCATTTGCAAGAGATTTTACAAGATGTCACTGGCATGAAAGCGGTTTCACTTACACCAATGGCAGGAGCACAAGGCGAGTTTTCAGGTATTGCCATGATCAAAAAATACCACCAAGACCGCAATGATTTAGAGCGTGACGAAATAATTGTACCCGATGCCGCGCATGGAACAAATCCTGCAACCGCCATCATGTGCGGATATAAAGTGAAAGAAATTCGCACCAACCGCGATGGCAATATCAATATCCATGATTTAGTACCATTACTGGGACCAAAAACAGCAGGTATCATGCTCACCAATCCATCAACATTAGGTGTATTTGAGCCCAATATTACTGAAATTGCAAAACTGGTTCACGAAGCAGGCGGTTTGCTGTATTACGATGGAGCCAATTTAAATGCCATACTAGGCAAAGTACGCCCAGGTGACATGGACTTTGATGTGATTCACATGAATTTACATAAAACCTTCTCAACACCTCACGGTGGTGGCGGACCAGGTTCTGGAGCCATTGGTGTTGGTAAACGCCTGGTGCCTTATATGCCGATTCCTTATGTGGGTAAAGATGAAAACGGTTACCATTATGTAGATGAGAAAATGGCACCAAAGACCATTGGTCGATTATCGGCCTTTGCGGGCAATGTCGGGGTTAATTTGCGTGCTTATATCTATGCCCTTATGTTGGGCAAAGAAGGCATGCCGCGCATAGCTGAGTTTGCCACATTAAATGCCAATTACTTAATGAAAGAGTTAGAGCGAGTAGGGTTTCAGTTGGCATTTCCTAACCGCCGTGCCA
>CAMZLQ010000097.1 GCA_947311585.1 uncultured Alcanivoracaceae bacterium
AATCTCACTGCCCTGATGTTTAAGCTCCTCAATCGTAACTAATGAATCTTTACAACCACCTAGGGCAACAAGTTTAAAAGGGGGCGGCTTTAAAGGGGTCAGTACCCTTAAATCAACAAACTCATCTACTAAAACCTTATTGTCAAAAGATTTAAGGGTACTGACCCCTTTAAAATTATTAAAACCATTCTCATAAACCAACTCAGCCAAACCATGAAACCACGTTTTCTTAATGAAATTCAACATCAGCTCAGAGGGTTGTTTACATTTGAATATTATTTCTTTTGCAAGGCCTGATTTATAATAACTAACGCCACACATCCAATGCACTAAATCACAGGCTGCATTGATTTGCTTTTGATTAACATGTGTCATTGAAAATGGCGGAAAACTAAGAACTTCAGTCACTTTACCAATGCTTTCAATCTCATAATTCAAATACAGTTCATGTTTTGAAATGTCTAAATTCCAATCAAGAAAAGAAAAGGTCTGGTGAAGTAATGCCGTCATGAGTTGAGAGTTTTTGATAGAGAATTGAGATTCTATCTTATATGCATTTAATTAACAATTAACAAGCAAAAAAAAGCCCCCAGCTTCCGCTAAGGGCTGCCAGTATTTCAACTGGCAAGAGAGAGAAGTTTAAACGTTAATATTCAGCTACTTGAACATTAACCTGTATTCTGACCCTGTCACCAGGATGATTTTGTAATCTTGTGTGGTAAGTCCTACCAATATACTCATACGCCACATCGTAACCGACAATGCGTTGCTCTTCGTAATAATCACGTTGTGTGTAACATTGTCTGCGGTCATGACGTCTTGAGTTTGAATACCTTTGGTTATAACGATTGTGGTTTCTATCTGCTCCAGAGCCAATAGCAGCACCAGCAATAATACCTACAGCCGTTGCCGCATCACGACCACGACCATCACCAAAGCGGTTTCCTAACAATCCACCAATAATTCCTCCAAGAACGGCGCCACCTCCTGAACTTGTTCTGCGTTCCCCAGAATGCCTACCACGAGGACCTCTATACCTGTCTTCACAAACCCTTCTGTTTTGCGGTACACGAATCGTTTCATAAACAGGTTGCACATCAACTACAGGAGCATAAGTGTATTCGTTGTCATAACGACCAGCACTTGCAAAAGTAGTCGCCATTAATAAGGTCATTCCTGCTAATATATTTCTAATGTTTTTCATGTTATCACCTTTTGGTTTTCTAAAACTTACGCCCACTTTAATGCAATAACAATGAATGAAAGCTGAATAATAGAGAGTAAAACCCATAAAAACTCGACAAAAGCACACTATATGGGCGTTCTAGCCTGCCTTTATGTGGTATGATTTGAGTATTTAATAAATATAAAGAAATATAAGAAATATATTATCGACTTAAAAGTGAAACTATTTAGTGCATAAAAAAGCCAGTAACGCCTGTTCTCGTTACTGGCTTTACGCACAACCGTGGAGTTGTGCAATCCCACTAAAATTGCTACAGTCGGAGATTTGACCAAACTCGCGTCGTAGCATTTACCCACGAGTTGCCATTATAAGAAAATAATATCGTTTTTAATGTGTATGATTACACAAATAGAAAAAATTAAAATTATGAACACTAAAGAAAAAATAAATGAAAGCCAAAAGCTCAAGAAAAATGCCATCAATTTATTATCTAAAGCCATCGCCAAGATAATTTTAAAATTTCGCCTTTCCAGAACTGAAATTCTCAATGCATTAGATGAACAATTGGTTTTAGAAGCCAAAAAACAAGACCCCGATGCCACAAATGTAACCATTGCTATTCGAACAGGAATCAATCGCCGTTATATACCCGCTTACTTAAAAGGAGAATCACCCAAGACATCTCCAGACAAACTTGCAACTATCCTAGAAGATTTACGCTGGACTGCTCACCGGTATTACAACAGCAACAAAATTACAAAAGTGGGGCACTTTAGAACTTTTCAAAGCATATGCGAACAACGGGCTGCTGGCATGCTCACCTACCAAGCCATTCTGGATGAACTGGTAAAAAGAGGAAATATCAAAGATTTAGGTCATAAAGTCGAAATACTAGAGTTAAGGCATACCACATTTAAAGATGACATCAGTTACACCAATATAACAGCAAAGCAAATAAATAGAACAGTTAACACCATAATATTCAATTTGGATATTAATCTCAGCGATGAGAGACGGGTTCAAAGAACCATTTATTCTTCTCAAATAAATCCAGTTAATTTCAATAAATTACACACAGACATCAAATCAAAAATATCTGAATACAATACAGATATAACCAATCTTTTACTTTCTTATGAAGAAAGTGTAGCCATAGGTACATACCCGGAATACGGAGTGGCCTTTTTAGAATACCAAAATGAGGAATAAACACATGAAAAAAATAATCACACTAATCACACTAATCTTATCATTCAATGCACTTTCAGTCGGTTCAGATGGAACAGAGAACACTATTCAAGTCTGTACTAAAGTTGGATCTGATGGAACTGAATTAAAAGTTGGATCTGATGGAACTGAATTAAAAGTTGGATCTGACGGAACTGAAGACAAAACTTATTGCCAAATCGTTCCAGTTAAGTAACTCAAAAAAAACGAGACCCGTACTACCCCTTGGTTGAACAATTGGTTTGACCAAGGTTTGTACACCCGTAGTTTTCAAATTAAATTGCGTTAGAAAGGCTCAAGGTTGGTTTTGATAAAATATGAGCTTTCAAATGGGTAAGTGTGATTTTTTAAGACCATGGTTCCCTATGAGATTCCTGCTCTCGCCTAGGCTCGGCGGAATGACGGTGTTTTTTTCAGCCGTGGTTTTTTCGATTTAGATTGCTTTAGAAAGGCTCAAGGTTGGTTTTGATAGAATACGAGTTTTCAAAT
>CAMZLQ010000098.1 GCA_947311585.1 uncultured Alcanivoracaceae bacterium
ATTTGTAAATGATTGAAAATAAAATGAAAAATAGAAATCCAGTTATATTTAGAGGGTTGGAATGTGAATACTTTCACACTCTCTAAAGTCCGAACACCACTAACTTATCTTTTATGCCTAAACAATGGCTAGCATATAAGATAAGTTAGTGGTGTTCGGACTTTAGAGAGTGTGAAAGTATTCACATTCCAACCCTCTAAATCTAACTGGATTTCTATTTTTCATTTTATTTTCAATCATTTACAAATATTCGCTTTAATATTGATATTTTTGTGTATTATTAAGTGTTTCTTCACTTTATACGCATAATTTAATACATCTAAGTCCAATATTTCCCAATTTAGACATATTGTTTCCTTTTTGTGCAATGTTTAATGAATTCTGTTATTCCAATTATATTCAGTACTCTGGTAAAATTATAACTCATAACCATTAAACTAAATTCTCCTTGGCATTTTTCTAATCCCCGTATGAGAAAATGGTGCATTCCTGCTCGACACTTTATCGTTCCAAATGGATGTTCTACCATCGAACCTCTTTTTCTCATGATTTCGGGATTTTCTTTCAGGCGCTGTTGATTTCGCACCAATACTTCTTCATGTTCCCAACGATAGAGTTCTCGTCTTACGGATTTTTTACTCAGACATTTGTCTCTAATTGGGCAGTTATTACAATCTGTTCTTGAGCTCTTGTATTGATGCATGTTTTTGCCATTTTCTATTTTTACTTTGCCTTTTTTTATCAATGGTTTTTGCTCAGGACAGTAATAACAATCATCTAATTGGTTGTAGATAAAGTCATCTCTAATTATTCGGCCTGATTTGTTGGATAGTTTTTGTTTGGGAACATAGGTTATAATATTTTCATCTTCACATGATTTAAGTTGTTTGCTTTCATAGTAACCTGTATCTGCCAGTCCGTTTAATTGTTTAAGGGCTAGCACCTTTTTAGCCTCACTTAGCATTTCGTATAATAATGAAGAATCATGTCCCTCTTGGGTTAACTTTTCATGAACAATCAGTTTGTGTTTATCATCAACTACAGACTGGGCGTTATAACCTGCAACTGTTTTACCTCTTTTCCTCAATAGCCTAGCATCGGAGTCAACAGTTGAAATTTGTGTATCTTCGCTATCTTCTAGTTCTTTTTGCAGTGCCAGTTTCTCTTGTTGTTTTACTTTAAGTTTTTCTAGCTTATCTGCTAAATCTTTATCATCGGTACTGGATGTATGATTTGATTTATCTTCTTGTTTGTCCTGTGAATTGATTCTATCTTGGTATTCTTGTATTTTATTCTCAATCTTTTTAAGTTGTTTCTTTAGATTGTTTTCTGTATAAATGCTGCTTTTATTGGCACTGGCTTTTAAAAATGTTCCATCAACTGCTACCAGTTCTTTACCAAATAAGTCTAATTCTTTGCACAGCAATATGAAATCTTTATTGGCTTCTCTTAAGACGGTTGCATTATCACTTCTAAAGTTTGCTATTGTTTTGTAGCTAGGTTTAGAATCAGACATCAACCAAATGACTTCTAAATTAATTAGACAAGTTCGTTCAAGCCGTCTTGAGCTGTGGATTTTATTAAGATAACCATAAAGATATAATTTCAATAAAGATTTTGGATCATAAGCAGGCTGACCAGAGGTAATTATCTGTTTGCCTGTTTTAAAACCAAGACTCTCCAAATTCAAACCATAAACATAGGCATCAATGGCTCGAACTGTATTATTTTCACCTACATATTCATCAATACTTGGTGGAAACAACATGTTTTGATTTCTATTTTTAGTTGCTTTGTATCGTCTTTTTGCCATTGTAATATTCGTACTTTAACTCTCTATATTATACCATAAGCTATCCTCAAATTGGATATGAATACTTTCACAGTCTGTGAAGTCCCTGCCCCAACTGTTTATTGCCAATAGGGCGGGGTTCTTAAACAAAATTCATTAGTAAGTGGGATAAAAATCCCACTTTCCTACAATATGTAGGGTGGATTGGAGATTTCAACCAGTCTAAGTTTATTCTGGCTGAAAACTTAATTTTAAAGCAGGGTCTCCGAGCAAATTCCAGCCAATAATTACATCCCGATAATCGCCTTGTTTCGCCAACTCTTTTTTGGCCTTGAGCATGGCTTGTCCAATGGTTTGTTTTGGTTGTGCAAGTTCGGGTAAAATTAGTTTGGCAAGTGCCTTCTCAGAACGTACGGATGTTAATGCTGATGCGCCAAAGACGGCAACTGCACCTTTATCATTATTAAATAAGAAGCGGTGAGCCATGGTGTTTGCCTCTGGCTCGACGTAGTAACTGTTCCAACAACCCCATTGCATTACCACTGAAGCTGAACTACTGTTGTCTATGTCAATAATATCATTAAAAGTAAAGGCGGAAGGAAATGAAAACCAATTTCTTGGCCCTGAATGCCCTAAGTAGGTAGTTAGGCGTGGATTCTGGCTGAAATTTTCTAAGATTCTTTGTTTTGTATCGGCATCACTTGTAAAGTCATCACGATTGGCGGTAACAATATTATTCCATTGTGGGACAAGTTCTTGCAACTCATTACTGATTTGTTTATAGGAGTATTTGTCATCGTGTTTATCGGTAATAAATTGACTTGTTAATGAGGATGTTTTTTGGTTGATAAAGGTTAGTTCTTTGTTTATTAACAACTGTAACTCGCCAACTGTTCTCACAGGTAAGCGACCTATGGCAATATCTGGAATATTATCGTCATTTACGTCTGTGTATAAACTATCCGCTGGTGCATACCTAACAATGTCATCTATTGCGTGGTAAATGGATGGTATGTGGCTGAAATGAGTTTCAGATAAATAGCCTTTATAATCGTAATTATCTGCACCTACCAATAAAATAAATGAAAGGGGTTTGTTTTTATTTATCTGCTTAATGAAATCTCTAATGGCATTGGGATCAATGATTGATTCTGAGAATTGTTGGTAAATATCATTGATGTCGACGATTTCAACTGACAATCCGTTGTTAATATGTAATTCTTTTAATTGTTGAGCAGTTTCAATAAAATCGGGGTGTGAAATTATGATGTAATCAACCGCGAGTTGTTTGATTTTTTTGGTATCATGCCATGCAGTAAGTTTTGGTTTAATTAAAGCGGCTTCGGTTGAAAGCCAATACCGATCAGATGAAGCAATGGCAGGTATGCTAACGCTGTAACCTAGTGCTGTAGTTTGTGTCTTTAGGTTTGTAATACGCTGATTATTTCCTGAATCAAGGCTGTAGGCGATGATTTTGTCGCTGCTAAATCCATCAACTTTTATCGCAGGTAAATTACGATTAACTCTATCTAGACTATCCGTAGAAGCTTGTTTTTCAAATCCAAATTGATTGATTAATTCATTGTGTATCTGAGTCGAATTTGCCAACTGAAACTCTAGTTTGTCATTTATCGCTGTAAGCCTTCTGGGGTATGATATTGCAACATCTTCAATATGTACAATATCATGGGTGTAACCACTTTCTCCTGGTGTTTTGAGGTTAATGGCTAATGTGCCACTGGCTGCAAAGCTATTGTCTAGTTGGTAAGAAGTTGTGTAATTGCTTAGCCCATCAAAAACCAACTCCGAATAATTTGAACCATTGAGTGATAATTCAACACAATGATCATTTGGAATTCCTGGGGTTGTATCCGTATGATTTGCTCCACACCTGTTAGGGTCAGTTGGGTAAATCTCTGGTGGGTTTGGGTAATCAATTCCACCAGTTATTTCAATGTTAAGTTCAATATTGCTAGTGGACACAGGAGCAAGTTCATCCAGAGGGAATAAAATGGTTTTGCTGTTGTTTGCAAAGGTGGCAATTTTGTCTGCTCTCCATGGGTCATTCGTTGGTGAGCTAAAGTCATAAATTAAATTTGGATTATAATGTTCATTTTGCCAATACCACGATTCTATAATAGTTGATTGTGTTTGTTGATTTTGATTAATGTGTTTTTGCCTTTGTTTGGCAAAACTTAATTTATACACTCTTGAGTCGGTATATAGGGTATTGATGTTTTGTGCATAAAAATCAAAGCTGGTTGTGTCATCAAATGCTAAAGAATTACCGTTTATATACAAAGCAACACTTTTGCCATTCAATGAAATGTTTAGCTCGTTGGGCTGGTGATTTGTTAGTTCTAATCCCGCTTGGACTAAGTCTTCTTTATAAATTCTTTGTATCCCTGTTTTATTGACCCGAATTTGTAAATTATCACTTAATACACTAGAATCTGAAGAGTTCTCTGTGGGTGTTTTCACAGAGTTCCAGTTGATTTTAGAGTCAACAACTTTAGTGCCAGATGAAGAATTAATTGCGAAAGGACCGTGCCATTTTTTATTTCCTTTGTTGTCAATATCAGCTAACCAAATGGGGTTGTTCTTATTGGAATTGAACTGGTAAGAATAGCTTTTAACTGCATTAGCTAAGTTTGATTTTTGTTGATGAATTAATCTTGATTCTAATTGTTTAACACCAGTGCTGTTTTCTTGGTAGATTTCAAATCCAAGGTGTTCAAATTCAATATCAGTTTGCCATTGAACTGTAATGGAGTCTTGTTGTTTAGAAACAGAAAGATGATTCAAACTTACTGGTAGCAAGCTTGTATCTATGGTACTAGGCGAGGATTCGTCGGGATTGTTATCTCCGTCTGCTCCATCAGCATCAGTTCCATCAGTAGAATCATCACTGGTAGTTGCTGCTTGAGGCGTAGTTCCATCAACGGTGATTGTATTGACATACGAGCCGTAATTATTGACATTTAGCGTGACTCGAATGGATGCAGTTTCTGTTGGCAGTAAGGACGAAGCTGCTCCAATGAGTTCTTGTGTAGCACTGCCATCAAAACCGGCGTTGGCTGTAAAGGATGCAGGCCCTGATGTTTTCGTAATTGACGTTACCGCATAAGTGCCAGCTCCAAAAGTGGCATCTAAATCTTCAAGTGAAGTTAGGTTAGATAAATTAACATGTCCGAAGTTTTCAAAATTAAAATCAATATCAACAATATAAGGGGACACACCAGCGGCTTGCCCTGCACGCATTGTCATCACTTTTGAAACACCGACTATGGCACAACTGTAGGTCAATTCTGAAATAGACATATACTGGGAGCTAGAGGTCGGGACGGTGTGATTCTGGTACTGAACCGTTACCGAATCAAGAGATCCTGCAATCGAAATATCAGCCCTGCCATCAGGAGAAGTAAATCCTGTGCCAGTTGTGCCGGCATCAATTTGTACAGTATTTGTTCCTGATCCTGTGCAAACAGTCCCTGCAACAGGAGGGCATGTAGTAATCGTTACTGGTATACTTGTTCCTGCTAAAGAGGCAGTAATAATAACTCTATCACGCCAGCTATTATTGCCACCATCAATATCAAATATGCTAAATGAGAGGTTTTCTACAGGATACCCAAAAGCAAAAGTTTGTAAAAGTCCTTGCCCTGCAGGAACGCTAGACATACCATGTATAATTGAGTTATTATTGCTTGAGGTGTTTGATGGTCTTCCAGCTATAATTGTTATACCGCTAGGATTTGAAACGGTTGAAGTAAAGGTTCCTCTTGAATGGCACAGAGTTGTATTACTATGAGGGCCTAAAGTTCCAGAGGGCCAACCTCCTACTGGAATATCATTTTTCCAAGTCAGTGTTTCTTGAGCGAGTACTGAATTTAACCCTAAAAGTAAAGTGATGAGTGTTACGAATTTTATGTGATTTATAATTGACATTTTAAGACCTAGTCATAAATTGGTTTAGTAATTGACAAAATAGCAGTAATTCCAATAAATGTCAAATTATTGCCTTTTTTGAGGTGTTTATGTGGGTTTGGTCACATAAATATTATCCAATTAATGATATCGGAGTTGTTTTGTATAAAATTTGTCAATCTCTAAAGCCAATTGGGACACAATATATTCAGCGTTTCTATGGCTTAATTTTAGTTAAAGTTTCATTGTTTGGGAAAAGCTTTTTTGCTTTTATTATCAGTTCTTTGGCTTCATTGTTTTTATTTAGTTTTAACAGTGTTTTATAGAAATGAATATACAGCTCGGAATCTTTTATCTCTAAATCCAAGGCTTTTTGAAAGTTGATTGCTGCTTGTTTATAAAACCCTAATTTATACTGAACCCAACCTAATGAATCAAGAATTGCAGGGTTTTTTGGGTCCATTTCTATTGCCGTTTGAATGTATTGATAAGCTTGCTCAAGCTTTAAGTCATGGTCTGCTAAAGAATACCCTAAGGCATTGTATGCTTCGTAATTTTTTGGATCATCGGCAATAATTTGCAACAAATCTTTTTCGAGTAAATCCATTTCACTTTGCGATTCAAATAACATCGCACGATCGTACAAAAGAATAGGGTTGTTAGGAATAATTTGTAAAGCCTGGGTTAAAACTGTGATTGCTTCATCAATATCGTCTTGTTGTTTATAAATTTGGCTTTCTAACTGGTAGGCTTTAATAGCGTATTTTTCTTCTGCATTTTCTAATTGATGCAAAATTTCAATGGTTTCATCGTAACGTTTATCATTAAATAAAATAAGGGATAGCATGTCTTGAGCATCTAAATAGTGTTCGCCACCACTGACTTTTTTATAATATTTTTCACTCTCAGGATAGGTTTCTAGCCAGTAAGCAGCCTCTGCAGTTAGAAACACCTGATGATTAACCTCTTCATCATTAGTTTTGAGGTTTTTTAATTGCTGATAAATTTCTTTAGCTAAAGATGTGTCTTCGTTTTGTAGAGCAAAAATAATGCGTTTGAATAAACCATCTGGAGTTGGTTTTTGTTTGGCAAGCACTTTTTGTGCTTCATCAAAATGTTTTGTTTCTTGTAAAAAACTAGCGTATTGAGTGCTGTAATTCTCGTTACTAGGTGCTTTTTTTGTAATGTATTTAAAATCTGTTTCGGCTTTATCGTAGTTCTTTAAAACCGTTTGTAAGCGCGCGCGCCAATAACGAGCTTCAAGGTTGTTTTTATCTAATTTTATGGATTGGTTGATGAGTGATAAGGCTTGTTTCGTTTTTTTATAGGAAATAAAGACTTTTGATAAGGCAAATAATTTATCAGAAGACTGAGAAACTGATTTGATTGATAACGCTTTTTCAATGCTTTGCATCGCCAGTGCTGGTGGCAGTGAAATTATTGCTGATTGAATAAAGTCCCATTTTTCTGGGTTGTTAATAATCAAAGCATCAATGCTGCGTTTGGCTTGTTCATAATCTTTTTCTTTAATTGCGTCAATGGTAATGGTGCGCAATAAGGCATTGACTTCTGCGGTGTCGCTGGTGGTTTTTGGTGTTTGTGAACATCCCATTTGTATTAATATAAGCAGAACAAGAATTGTTTTTTTCATTTTTTACTCACCCCCAAGCAAGTCGGCTTGGTTTTGTTGAATTAAAGGTTCTATAATTTGATCGATATCGCCATCCATGATTTCAGGCAGTTTATACAAGGTTAAATTGATGCGGTGATCGGTTATTCGACCTTGTGGGTAATTATAAGTTCGAATTCTTTGTGAGCGATCTCCAGAACCGACTTGTAATTTACGTGCCTCACTTTGTTCAGAGGCTAGTTTATCTTTTTCAATGTCATTTATTTTTGATTGCAACAAGGTCATGGCACGGGCTTTGTTTTTATGCTGTGAACGCTGATCTTGGCACTCAACGACTAAGCCTGAGGGAAGGTGGGTTAATCGTATTGCGGAATCGGTTTTATTAACGTGTTGCCCTCCTGAACCAGAAGCCCGAAATGTGTCAACCCGCAAATCTGCTGGGTTTATGGTGATTTCTTCGCGTTCATCGGGCACTGCTAAGATTGCGACAGTGCAGGCAGATGTGTGTACGCGTCCCTGAGATTCTGTTGCTGGCACTCGTTGAACTCGGTGTGTACCAGATTCAAATTTGAAACGAGAAAAAACGCCATCTCCATCAATTTGAGCAATGACTTCCTTAAATCCACCATGGTCTCCTTCGTTGACACTAACAATGCTAATGCTCCATTTTTTATTTTCGGCATACCGAGAATACATGCGAAATAAATCTCCCGCAAATAAAGAGGCTTCATCGCCGCCAGTTCCAGCACGGACTTCTAAAAATATATTTTTGTCGTCATCTGGGTCTTTGGGTATTAACAATATTTGCAACTCTTTTTCGTATGTTTTTAAGTTGACTTTTGCTTCTTGTAAGGATTCCTGTGCCATTTCTTTCATTTCAGGATCGTCCATCATTTCTTGTGCGTCGGCTATTTCTTGTTCTGCATCTTTGTAGTTGGCAAAAGTTTTGACTAAATCTTCTAAACTGGCGTATTCTTTTGAAAGGTCTCTGAATTTGTTTTGGTCAGACATGATTTCTGGATCTGACATTAAATGACCAATTTCTTCGTGTCGTTCGCTGGCAGTTTGTAACTTCGTCTTAATTTCAGGTGTCATGTTTTTAATTTTCCAGCAGTTAATCTAGTTTTAATAATGTTGTAATGGTGTTAATTTTATTTTCATCGCCTGAGTTTATCGCATCTCGTATGGCTTTGACGGGTGTGTGATTCAATTTTTTAGTTAAATTGTTAGCCAATTGAAATAACACTTCTTCAACATCTTCGCCTTTGTTTAATAATTTCAATGCTTTATTCAGGCTGTGGTTTCTAATTTTAGCAGTTTCTTGTTGAAATTTGGAAATCAATTGCGTGTGTTGTTGACTTTTTAGCCAGTAACAAAAGGATTCGGCTTCGGCTTGAATTATTTCTCTTGCAACCAGTGCGGCTTGTTCGCGATTTTTTAAATTAGAACTGATAACCTTTTGTAAATCATCAACCGCATAATAAAAAACATCATTGAA
Organism: uncultured Alcanivoracaceae bacterium; assembly: GCA_947311585.1. Lineage (GTDB taxonomy): Bacteria > Pseudomonadota > Gammaproteobacteria > Xanthomonadales > Marinicellaceae > NORP309. The sequence goes on from CAMZLQ010000098.1 coordinate 8,848, forward strand.
TTTTTTAACGCAAACATCCACATCGCGTGGAATAGCAAGGTCAATAATCACAATCGGTCGGTGTTTTCTTTGCGACAGGGCTGATTTAATTATATCACAATCAATAATTGGTTTTTTACTTGCTGTTGCCGAAAAAATCAAATCATAAGCAGAGATTTTATTTGGTAATTGGCTTAACTCAAAGCCAGTGCAATTAAATTGTTTAGCTAATTTATTGGCATTTGATAAAGTCCTATTGCATATTGATAAAGAATGGTAGCTGTGTTTGCTTAAATAACGCAATAACAGTTCTGAGGTCGAGCCAGCACCAATAACCAATATGTTTTGATTGTTTAATTCGCCAAATATTTGTTTCGAAAGCTGGACTGAACTATTGGCAATAGAGACAGGATTTTTCCCAATATTGGTATTGCTTCTAACCGATTTTGCTATTCTAAAGGCTGTTTGAAAAAACCGATCAGTTGTTTTATTTAAAAATCCACTTTGTTTTGAAATGTCGTAAGCTGATTTCACCTGCCCTAAAATTTGAGCTTCACCTAAGACTAGAGAATCCAAACCAGAGGCCACAGCAAACAAATGTTTTATGCAGTCCAAATTAGTGTGCGTGTACAAATGTTGATCAATTTGATCAAAAGTATATCCAAACCACTGACAAAATTGTGTTTGGGCTGTTTCACAACTGTCGCAATCAAAGTAAAATTCTGTGCGGTTGCATGTAGAAGTAATAACGCAGGCATCAATACTTTCATGCTGACACAACTGTTGAACTGCATCAGAAACTAGGTCTTGGGCAACTGACATCTTTTCACGAATATCTATGCTTGCTGTTGTGTGATTAAGACCTACGACGACTAATGGCATGGAGAGTATTATTGTAAAGTAAACAAGGGAGCAGATTTTATCATGATTGAAAATTAATTATAACCGTGATGAATTAAATGATAAAAAAATGATGCTGATTTGATGCATGTCAATACATGATGCTACTAAAGCGGCTAAAATAATTACCAATCAAGATAATTAGAGAGAGAAATCATGAATAACCCTATTTCAATTGCAAATGCATTAAAAATAAATCGTCCCCAGTTAGGTGATCAAGTGGGTTTAGGTCTTTATAGGCTGTTGCGATTAGTCGCATTAGAAGATATTATGGGAGCAGGAGCATCTTCAATTTCTTACTATGCGGGAAAGAAATTGGGTAAGGAGTTGAGTTTTGATTCAATAGAACAACTACTGGAATTTTGCAAAGACATCAATATTGGTCAAATTAGCTTATCTGAAATTGTTGATAATAAAGTTCATGTGGATGTGCATGAATGTGCCACTTGTGCAGGAATGGAGCCAGTAGGACGACCTATTTGTCATTTTGAGGGTGGAATTATCGCAGGAGCTTTAGAAGGCATAACTAAAACGAAAGTGCAAGCAAAAGAAGTGACTTGTATTGGTGGATTGGGAGATGAAACCTGTGGGTTTGATATAGTTATGACTCCAATTGAAAATAAAACTTAAAATGTTTCTCAGTTTAAGTTATGAATCAATTTAATGAATTTGATTTATAAGTAAAAAGTTAGTGGGTTTCAATTTAAGTTGTTGTATCATGGCTTTTTTGTGCTTATAACTCATTCAAGTGATAAAAAACATTCTCTTTTTATGTACAGGTAATTCCTGTCGTTCAATTCTTGCTGAAGTGATACTTAATCATGTTGGCAAAGAGCGATTTAAAGCCTACAG
>CAMZLQ010000099.1 GCA_947311585.1 uncultured Alcanivoracaceae bacterium
AAAACCAACAACCCAACGAAATCAAATCCTCCAACCCGAACGATTCAATTGCTAAGTGGAATTTATCCCCCTCAAAACCAAACTAATCCTAAAAGAAACAAGTCAAACACAACCCCCCCACCGACCTGGTAATTTGTTTTTTTTGTACTCAATGGTTCTCTAATTATAAAAGAAACCAGTCAAAACCAACAACCCAACGAAGTCAAATCCTCCAACCCTACCGATTCAAACGCTAATTCAAAAAAAACAGCCATAGTGGAGTACCTATGTGATCCTTCTTCTAAACAAAAGCAATCACATAATAATTAGGGTAACTTTATCGGTGTGGTATAAACCCAATCCTTGCCTTTTACGGGTGTGTGACAAGAAATACAGGATTGATTAATATCATTTTTATCGCCATAAGGCACTTGTTTATCACCAAGCCAGCGTGCCCAGCCCCATCCCGTGCCATTATTGGCAAAGCGTTTGTCGTCTTTAAACATAAATTCAGCATGAATAAACTTATCGGGATTGGGTGCAATAGCAGTTGGCCAATTGTCTTCTTGCTTTTGTTTGTAAACCAACTTGCCAAGAATTGCGCCGTTTGGCCAAGGGTTTGTTTGACCAGCACGGCTTGCCTTGATTGCAATATCATTGCCCAATATAATCCGCATGGTTTTGTTGTCAATGCGGTGTGAGGCAGAAATGACACGCCAATCTTTATAATTCTCGGGCAAAGAAATGCCATTTAGATTGGCTTTGACCTTTGTTGTTCTTTTTTCAACGGATTTTTGTGTGCACCCTTGGGTTAAGCTGAGGGCAGAAACAAGCACACTTGCTGCTAGTATTTGTTTTATCTTGTTGTTTTTCATCATAATTCTCTTAAAAGTTTGCCGCTATCATCGGTTGAATTTCTCTTACATCGAGACCTTCTTTTACTGCGGTAATAGCAAAATTGTATTTTTTGTTGCCCCAATAGCTCACCTGAGCCAATTGAGTGTTGTAGAAATCAGGTTTTTTTGGTGCTTTTTGTTTTGGGTTTTGAGTGATAATCACAGTGTAACGTTCGCCCTTGTCATCGTGGTACATTAACTGCACACTTTTACCCTCTTGCAAAACCAAATGCCTAACACCAACCAATTCTAAGCCTGCTGGCTCTAAGTTTGGAGGGGTAAACGTGTTAGAAACATTTTGTTCTTTATCAAATGCCAGTGTTTTAACCGGGCCATCCAAATGCAGCTCTGGTGAATATTTAAAGTGAGCAATCACTGCTTCTTGGGCAAAGCTTGATTGCCCAATAATGGAATTAAAATTTAACAGCAAAAAGGAAACCAACAATCCCATGGCAAAGGCTGTTGCCATTCGCCATTGTGCAAACATTGACTGACTCGGATTTTTGACTGTTTCTTTTTTCAAAAAAGCCGAAGAGCCAAAGTGCTTATTAAATTCTTTATCTAAACAACTGTATTGAACAATTCTTTCACGAATAGCTGGCTCTACTGCAATTCTATTTTCTAAATCAACTTTACGTGCTCCTTTTAAGTGCCCATCGAGGTACATCTGGATTTCGCTATCAGTTAATTCATCGACTTTATTTTTGCTCATGTTTCATCTCCACAATATTTGTCTGCTTAGGCTTTTTTTTACTCACTTCAAGAATCTGCCGCAATAGACTTCTTGAGCGATGCAATCTTGACATAACGGTTCCTGTTGGTATCGACATGGTTTTGGCTATGGTTTTGTAGTCATAACCTTCAATTGTTGCCAACACTAAAACAGATTTCAATTCAGGTTCTAACATCTTAATGGCTTTATCTAAATCCATTAAATGATTGATTTCTTGTTCTTGCGCGATATACGAATCAACATAGGCTTGGTGATTATCTTCACCAAACTTTTTACTCCGTATGCCATCAATAAAACTGTTATACATGACTTTTAGCAGCCATGATTTAAGATTTGTCGCCCGCGTAAAACGATTAAACTTCACCCAAGATTTTTCAAAAGTGTTTTGCACCAAATCTTCAGCATCATCGAAATTTTGACACAAATAATTGGCATACCTTTTTAAATCAGGCATATAAGTCAATATATCTTCTCTTTTTACAAACATAATTTTACTACAGTGCATTAAGGAAAGAGTAATAAGAAAGGCAAGTTTACCTTTCTTATTACTAACATCTAAGCAATTAACGGATATTAATTGTTTTCTCAACTATTTGACTATTTGCCACTCCATCATTAACTTGTAATGACACAGTTAAAGGCTCATAGGATAAAGGCAAATATAAGGCATAAGGAATATATTCCGACTGAAAAATCAGCGCCTGACCCGAGTTGACATTCCATTTATAATGTAATACATCATTATTTGCATCACTTGATTTATCCGCAATTAAAAAGCCAAACCTAAATGCTCGAGCAGATTGGGGCACTGAAGCTTGAGCCACAGGAGCGCTATTCTCAATCGGTGCGTTTATTCGATAGCTCAATCGAATGTCTTGAATCGCTAGATTTTCTTCCACTGGCGTTAACAACACTCGATTAATAATCTCAATGCCTTGAGCTGTGATAAATTTGGCTTGCGGCCCAAAAGGTGGCAATTGAAAATTATCCACAAACAACAACTGATGATAACGTGGAGTTGAGGCAACCGCTTCTTGACAACTTTGATTTGGAGTGACTGAAAAATCTTGAATTAAATCCAATTGTTCTAAGGCATCAAGTTTTGCCTGGGCAATAAACTCACCCGCTGGAGTGACAACTTCACCAGCACAAACATACTGTGCAAGACGCGCAGGAAAAGGCTCCATGGCTTGATCCAGACCAAAAACTTCACTCGAGCGAATGGCTGTTTTGGCATTGGCAGGTTTAAAGCTATCGGAAACATGCGAAGGTGTTGCCAATATATCCATCTTAAATTCTAAATCACCAATCTTAATGCGCGACATATCATCATCTAAAATAGGTCGAGAAAAAGCTGTATTAATAGCCGTTAGTTGCTCTTCGGATTGATTCATCAAAGAACCTTCAAAAGCAACTCCAGAAACCATCTGAATAATTTGCTCATAAGCATCAATATAATCATAAATCGCATCAGTTAAGACACTCTCTTTAACCGACAGATTCACCGCATCAAAATTTTCAGCAATTAACTCAAAAGCAGATTTGTCAGCAGTTTCAATAGAAGTAATAGAACCAGTCGTTACTAAATTCGAAGCATTACCCTGAGTCAGGGCATCATCCAGAATGATATAAGCCGCACGTTTTAAACGATCATATTGAAAAACAATCGGCTCACTTGGTAACAAAGCACCGGCTTTTTTTACCCGAGAAGTCAAAGCTTCGTTAGGTAAAAACGGTGCATCTGCCAGCTTAGTAATATGAGGCAATAAAGTGGCTGCAGTGAGTATTTTTGTGCTATCCAGTAATTGTTGTTGCACCGATTGTGTGTTTAACATTTCACGCATGGCGGCAGTATTTCCAACA
>CAMZLQ010000100.1 GCA_947311585.1 uncultured Alcanivoracaceae bacterium
CTTAAAGTTTGCCCTGAAAAATTAAGTGACAATTGGGGATTGCTGGCTTGTTGGGCATGAATGGTTTGAGAGTTATCTGTCTGCCAATAAGGTTGAAAGGACTCAACCACTTGTTGATTAAAGCCTGAAAAATCCCAAGTAAATGGTGACTGCATGGATTGGATGGCATTGAGTTTATTTTCTGCTTCTAAGGCAATGCGTTGCTGAGTTAATTGCCATGACACAAATGACACCACACAAAGCATAAGTATAATGGGTAGCAAAGATTTAAAATAATGTTTGATTTTTAGCAATTTATTGTGGTTTATGGTTGAATTTGACTTGTGAAAAAAATTACAGAGCCTATTATGCCATAATACAAATCATTAGGAGAACAAAATGAGTCAAACAGTTACTGCAACATGGTTGCAAGATTATACATTTGTTGGAAAAACTGACAGTTACAAGTCCGTCATTATGGATGCACCCACCAGTAAGGATGGTGAAAAAATAGCTCCATCACCAATGGAAATGGTTTTATTGGGATTAATGGGTTGTGCTGGAATTGATGTAAAATTAATTCTAAGCAAATCAAAAAAAGACATTAGCAGCTTAGAAGTTGTAGCCACAGCAGAACGCAGAGATGAGTTTCCACGAATTTTTACCGACATTCATCTGCACTTTAAAGTCTCTGGAAGTAACGTTGATGAAAAATCTGTGGCACGTGCCGTTAAACTATCGGCTGAAAAATATTGTTCAGTTTCTGCCATGTTGGATAAAACAGTCAATATTACCCATGATTTTGAAATTGTTGAATAATCCTGATTAACGCTAAGCATAATCATAAGGCCCTCCTTTTTCGAGGGCTTTTTTGTAGGCAACACGTGAATGAATTTTATCCACGTATTTTTGTATTGCTGGATAATTATTTGATTTCATTTTCATCATCGCTGCTTCCAAAGGAAAACTCATCTGAATATCAGCACCAGAGATTTTATCACCCGCAAACCATTGATTTTCACTCAAATGCTTTTCGATAAAAATCATATTATTCTTGATAGTGGGTCCAACATAGCCATTCATAACTTTATTGGCAATGCCTTTAGCAATGGGTTTGACAAAAAATGGCATGGGAGCGGTTTTAATTTTATCAAAAATAAGTTTGAGCACCATGGGTGGCATCAAAGAGCCCTCAGCAAAATGCAACCAATAAATATACTGCCGATAAGCGTTAGAGTTTTTTCGAGGTCTTAACTCTTTTCCGTACACATCCGACAAATACTCTACAATGGCACCCGATTCTGCCACCGTTATACCACCATCATCCGTAATAACGGGTGATTTACCCAATGGATGCACGTCAAATAATTCTTTTGGGGCTAAATTAGTCTTGCTGTCTCTTTGGTAGTGTTTAATTTGGTATTCGACTCCAATTTCTTCACACATCCACAAAATACGTTGAGAACGAGAATTATTTAAGTGATGAATGATTATCATTGTGATTAGCCTCTAAATGTATGAATTTATGTTATTATGGCTGAAATAACACAATTGAGCGATTCTTATGAGCAATTTTTACGATTTAAAAGCCAAAATCATTGTTGGCTACGAGGCTTTGGTCTTTTTATGTGGTGATATATAAGCAAGGGGGAATAAGAAGTTCTCGCTACTGTGTTGTAGTTTTTATTAAAAGCAGCACCTCTGGTTCAATCGTCCTTATTTCCAATTAAAATTACAATAGAGACTTTGTCTAATATGAAATAAGCCTAAAAATTGATATAATTAGTTTTTTTGCGTTTGAAGCAAAATGCAGAAGTCACCCAAATTTTAAAGCGGATAAATAACATGAGTAAATACAGTAAATACCTGATAGAAATTGAAAACAGAAAATTGACAGGGCTGCACCCAAAGCCAATTGATAATGATGAATTGTTAAGTGAAATTATTACGCAAATAAAAGATGTTGCTCATAAACACCGAAAAGAGTCATTAAACTTTTTTATTTATAATGTTTTGCCTGGAACCACCAGTGCCGCGAGTGTTAAGGCTCAATTTTTAAAAGAAATCATTTTAGGGCAATCAATTGTAGAAGAAATTACAGTTGCTTTTGCTTTTGAACAATTAGCCCACATGAAAGGCGGGCCTTCGATTGAGGTTTTACTTGATTTGGCATTAGGCAATGATGCAAACATTGCCCAACAGGCAGCAAAAGTGCTTAAAACCCAAGTGTTTTTGTACGATGCTGATACCAAACGTCTTGAAGATGCTTATAATAATGGTAATGAAATTGCCAAAGACATTATCGAAAGTTATGCCAAAGCAGAATTTTTCACCAAATTGCCCGATGTTGAAGAAGAAATAAAAATCGTCACCTTTGTTGTTGGTATTGGTGATATCTCAACGGATTTACTTTCTCCAGGAGGTGATGCACACTCACGCTCGGATCGCGAGTTGCATGGACAATGCCTTTTTGAACACAACAAAGAACAACAACAAAACCTTATCGCATTACAAAAACAACACCCTGATAAACGCGTGATGTTGGTTGCCGATAAAGGCACAATGGGCGTGGGTTCCTCACGCATGTCAGGGGTGAATAATGTTGCATTATGGACGGGTAAAAAAGCCAGCCCTTATGTGCCATTTATCAATATTGCCCCAGTTATCGCAGGAACCAACGGCATTTCTCCCATTTTCTTAACCACAGTGGGTGTTACTGGTGGCATTGGTATTGACCTTAAAAATTGGGCAAAAAAATATGACGACCAAGGCAATGTGGTTGTCGATGAAGAAGGAAATCCAGTGCTTGAAGAGGTTTATTCTGTCGATACAGGAACGGTGCTAACGGTTAACACCAAAGAGAAAAAACTGTATAAAGACGGCAAA
>CAMZLQ010000101.1 GCA_947311585.1 uncultured Alcanivoracaceae bacterium
GCATCGTAGCTCATGCCACAAGTGACCATTTCTATTGAGTCAGCAATGATATCACGCGATGGCAAAGAAAAGCGCATGCCTTCTGTTCCCATCGAAATGCCATCAGAAATGCCAATCGTGTTAAATATCAAGCCGTTGAGTTGTTTGTCATTAACAGACTCCTTAATGTGTGAAGCTAAATCATTGAGGTGCATATTGCATGGATTGCCATCATAACCTGTGCTAGCGATTCCAACTAATGGATTATTTAAATCTTCATGACTCATGCCTATTGCATGCAGCATTGCTTTTGCAGCAGGTTGTGTATCATCTTGTGTAACTGCTTGTGAAAATTTGTTGAGTTTATCGTTGCTCATGAAATTTTTATCCTTTAAGTGCGCGCGTAGTGGTTAAATTGTTGTTGCAGTTTGTGGCCAAATGTTTCTTGCCACTGTTTTGTGAATTTTTTATTATCCAAGGATTCAACTGGATTGATTTCAACAGCAGTGCCCGTGAAAAAAGCACCATCCGCGTTATAAACATCATCAGGTGTAAAGTGTTTTTCTTCAACTTTGATGCCATTTTTTTTAGCTAAATCGATAATTACTGAGCGTGTTATACCTGGTAAGATATTGCCACGAGGTGCGGTAAATAGGGTGTCGTCTTTTTGGTAGAAAAAGTTAGCTCCTGTGGCTTCGGCAACAAAACCATGGTTATCTAATAATAAAGCTTCATCAAAGCCTTTTTGTTTGGCATCTTTTATGGCAATCAGTGAATTGGTGTAATGTCCTGTGACTTTAGCCTCAACATGACATGATTTAGGGTCGGGACGTCTAAAGGGTGAAGTCATGGCGCGAACGGGTTTTTCGTAATATTGTCCCCATTCCCATGCACACATAAAAAGGTTGGCATGGCTTTCGGGTTGCAAACCCATATTCTCATCGGTATAAACCAAAGGACGGATATAGGCATCTTGCATGTTGTTCTTTTCGAGTAATTCATAACAAATGGCTTCTAATTCATCAACGCTGAATTTCAAATCAATGTACATTTTTTCAGCAGAATAGAGCAGTCTCTCAAAATGTTCGCGAACTTTGAGCACTTTTGCACCATTCTCTGTTTTATAAGAACGCATGCCTTCAAAGACACCATTGCCATAGTGGAATGATTGTTGGTACAGTCCAGTGGTTGCATCTTGTGCTTTCAACCATTGTCCATTGAGATAAATAGTGGTGTTTTTATCGTAATACATTGTCATATTCTCTTTGCTCTATAGGTGGCTAAAATGCCTTGTTAAAAAAAAAGCCCTTCTCTTTATGTTTGAGAAGGGCTTTTTGGTTATCCAATTATGCGCCATTCTCACCGATTAAGGACAAGAATAATAATGACGACTAAAATAAGGTTTTGGATTAAATTCATTTATGCTTTTAATAAGTTTTTCTAAAGTTGCGAGTATAATCTCTTAGATGAAAATTCATGTCAAGATAAATATAATAAAAAAATAGAATTAATTTAGTTTATAAGCATTTGCTAATATTGATGAAGTTTATTGAGGCTTTATTAACTGTTTGGTAATAATCATATCAGAAAAAATAAACGGTTTGGCGATTATATCATCGGGTCGTTTTGGAATATTTAATTGTTTTGATTGCAATAAATCATCACTCATTTCAAGCAGGCTTAAGTTTAACTTTTGGTCTGCTTGAATCTCGATATCAACGATAAATTCATAAGAGTTTCCTGTAAATATCTTCACTAATCTGGAGTTTTTTTCTAATGCAACAGCTTGTTCTTGGGAAATAACATCTTCTCTATTGATGGAAAGTTTTAGTATGTTTAACGAATCCAATGTTCTCAAATCCATGCGGGTGACTTTTCGTTTATTGGTAATTTTAAACCGATAAACATGTTTATCAACATAGCTTCGGTCTTTGAGTAGAGTTATCGATGAAATTGGAAAATCATGAAATTTAGCATAAGAAACAAACTGAGCACCGCGCCAATTATTGTTTTTAAACTCGGTTTTCTCTTGGGGTTTTAGTATGTCTTTATCTAAAAATTGGCTGTTCCATTTGTCCGTTGAGCTATCGGCACTAAACCAGTAAGCCGATTGCGATGCGTTGTCTTGGAAATAATATAAGCTATCGGGTAAAGGTCTTAGTTTTGAGGTTGATGCATGCATTTCGGCGTAAGTAAATGATGCAAATAAGGGAATAATAAACACCCATTTATTGATTTGGTATTCTTTAGGAATTTGCATGCTGACAATCAAAGGAGCAAACAACAGGATTAATAAAAGTCCACTAAAAGGCAGAACCATGAGTCCTAAAGCAACGGGCAGTTGTTGAAAAAATGGAGAAAATATTAAAATAATGGGAGCAAACAAAAGTAAAGTTAAACTGGATTGCGGTTTTTTCATTAGCACATTAATAAGCAAGGATAAACTGCCTGCAAACCCAATTGCTAGGAAGAAGTGTGCACCTGTAAGCTTATGGGCAAATACAAAGGATAAAATAATCCACAAGAGTGTTGGGATAACCATTATTTCAGTGGCGGTGTGTGTAGAAACAATGTTTCGGTAAAATAAGAAGCAAATACTTAAGGTTAAGAGAGTGAAAAAGACAACATAAGCATGACCATTGTAAGTAAAGCCTTGGTATATTTCTGAAAATTGGGGATGGAAAAAATACAAGAATTTTAGTATCCCAAAAGTAGCCACCGCACTAATGGTCATTGATTTAATCAGAACAATGCCTGCAGTTAGGCTTTGCTTTATTCGTATGGATTTATTTTTTATGCCAATAATTAAACTAACAATAAAGAACGATAAAACAATTAGGCTTAGTGTAAAGGCCGCAGTAAAAGGGTAGCTTAGGGTTTTCCAAAAAGGAACTTGAAAATACACATCATCTGTATTGGATTTAAGATCTGATAAATTAATCTGGCTCAATTTACGTAGCATTGGCATTAAATAATGGGCTTGATGGGCAACTGAATCTAAGGACAGGTTTTGGTAATTGTCGCGAGCCGTGTGGTAATTAAAGTGACTGTCTATAAAAGCAAAATTAAACCCCAAAATGTCTTTGTCGCGTCGAAAAATGGTCATGTCCGTGTCATTTGGCAACATTTTGTATATGCTGTATGCCATAGAGTTTGAGTTGGCGTAACTCACTCCGGCTTGGTTAAATAGTTCTAACATTTTATGGTTTCCCGAGTTGGTTTCCATAAACATATAAGAAGGACCTGATGTTCCACGGGCTTCAAAGTTTATCACTGCGCCTATGTCTTTTGTCCATGCGTGTTTTTCTGCAAAGGCTTTAGCACCAAAAAGACCTATTTCTTCTGCATCACTAATAAGAATGATTATGTCATTTTTTGATTTATTATTCTCGCTCAAATAAGCACGAATGCCTTCAAGAATAACGGCAACACCTGTGGCATCATCCCCTGCGCCATAGGATGCATTGGCGACTGAATCATAATGAGCTAATAACAATAAGGCTTTGCGGTTCTTTTCTGTGCCTTGGATTCGTGCAAAAATATTCTCTACTTGAGCAAAAGTATTGTAAACAGTCTTATCTTTTTTAAACTGTTTGCCTGTTTTTTGTTTTTGTGCTTTGTTTTGTGCTTGAGTATGCGAACTGATGGTAGTTTTTTGTATTTTGACGATTAAACCCAATTTTTGCAGTTCTTTTACGATGTAGTCTCTTGCTCGTTCGTGAGCAGCTGTGCCAATGGAGTGAGGTTCTTGACTGATCTTTTTTATGTGGTCAGTCGCCAATGCCATCGAAAAACTATTTGAAACAACAGTCATCTCATTGCTGTTGCTGGGCTTTAAGGGGATAAATGCTAAATAAATTAAAATAAGTAGAGAAATAAGGTTCAGGTAATTAGTTGATTTTTTCAGCATTTTTAATCTCCTCTAAAAATTTACGCGTTTTATATCAGCACCCAATTGATTGAGTTTTTCTTCAATCACTTCATAGCCGCGATCAATAAAATGAATATCAAAAATTTCTGTTGTACCCTCTGCAACCAAGCCAGCTATAACTAAACTAGCAGATGCACGCAAATCTGTTGCAGTTGTTGGGGCTCCATTGAGGTTTTTAACGCCATTAATTATCGCTTGATTGCCTGCAATTTTAATTTCAGCGCCCATGCGAATGAGTTCATTAATGTGCATAAAACGGTTTTCAAATAAATTTTCTGTCACAATTGAGTAGCCACTGGCAATAGCATTAAGTGCGCAAAACTGTGCTTGCATGTCCGTTGGGAAATTTGGGTGAGGAGCGGTATTAATATTAACCGGCTTTGGTCTTTTTCCATGCATATTTAAACTTATGGAATCCTTTGTAGTCGTGATAATTGCTCCAGCTTGTCGCAATTTTTTTAATACCACCACTAAATCATCAGGGTTAGCATTGTTGATGGTGATTTCACCCCCAGTTGCTGCCGCAGCGACTAAAAAAGTGCCGACTTCAATACGATCAGGTATAACAGTGTGTTCACAACCAACTAATTGTTCTACTCCTTGAATTTTTAAAGTAGGTGTTCCGATGCCTTCAATCTTTGCACCCATATTGATTAAATAGTTAGTCAAGTCAATGACTTCTGGTTCAGTTGCACAGTTTTCTAATACGGTTTCGCCTTTGGCTAGGGTGGCTGCAATCAGCAAGTTTTCTGTGCCTGTAACGGTGACCTTTTCCATGTGAAAATGACAACCATACAAACGTTCAGCCTTGGCAATGATGTAACCGTTTTCAACTATAATTTTTGCCCCCATGGCTTCTAAACCCTTTAAGTGAATATCAACAGGTCGAGCGCCGATAGCACAACCACCTGGCAGTGAGATTTCGGCTGTTCCGTATTTAGTTAATAAAGGACCAAGAGCAAGAATAGATGCGCGCATGGTTTTGACGGTTTCATAGGGTGCACGAGGTGTGTGGATATTGTCCGCACATATTTCAACATTGGTGGTGTCATTAACGGTAAGATTCACACCCATTTGTATCAATAAGGTATTCATTGTGGTGACATCATCCAGATGCGGTACATTTTTAATTATTGATGTGCCCGTACCAACAATGCTGGCAGCTATGATAGGCAGGACGGCATTTTTTGCACCCGATGCACTGATACTTCCTTTAAGCGGGTGACCGCCATTGATAACTATTTTTTCCATTATTTTAGATCACTGTATTCGTTTGGTGTATAGGATTGAAAGCTAAAAGCATGAATATCACTCTGCATGTGGTCACCTAATGCAGCGTAGACTAAACGGTGACGCATGATTTTAGACTTACCTTCAAAATCTTCTGAGACAATAACGGCAGTAAAATGGGTTAAGTCATCACTTTGTACACTGACAGAGTGGCAATTAATATGGTTTTGGATTAGTTTTTCTATGGCTTGTGGTTGCATATAATTGAGTGTTTAATCGAAAAAGATTATTTTACTGTGGAAAAGATGAATTTTGTAAAAATTTCATCGTATTAATGCCAAATAAGCAACTATTTGTTTGAAATTATTGGATTTTGTTGTTTGTTGACAAACTTAGCAGAGCGATGAATACTTTTTGATGCAAACACTAATTAGTTGTTTAACTCTAATGGCTTTGTATTTTATAATACTCTGTTGATAGTGATAAAATAGAATGTTAGGTGATATTTAATGATTGAAGCAATTGCTTACTTAATCGTTGGTTTAGTATTATTGGTTTATGCAGCTGATAAATTTGTGTTAGGAGCGGCGGCAACGGCGACTTATTTGGGTGTTTCCAGCATGGTTGTAGGCTTGATAGTGATTGGCTTTGGCACATCAGCACCAGAAATGGTTGTTTCTGCTATTGCTGCGATGAAAGGCAACCCAAACTTGGCATTGGGTAATGCTGTTGGTTCAAATATTACCAATATTGCATTAGTTTTAGGTGCGGGTATTGTTGTGGCTCCCTTGATGATTTGCTCCAATACAGTTAAGCGAGAAATGCCAATATTATTAGCGGTGACATTATTTGTTTTATTGTTAATGTGGGATGGAATGCTCTCTCGATTAGACGGTGTATTGCTTATTGCTTCTATGTTTGCTATGACACTGTGGATGGCGTGGCTGGGCTTGCGTCAATCAAAAAGTAAAGATGTGCTTGAGACAGAATTTGAAGCCGAAATGCCAGAAGACGTCAGTAAAAAAGCGGCATGGCTTTGGTTGCTTTTTGGAATAATTATGTTGCCAGTTGCATCAATGCTAATGGTGCATGGAGCAACAACCATAGCGACTAAAATGGGTGTTTCGGATGTTGTTATTGGTTTAACTATCGTTGCATTGGGAACATCTTTGCCCGAATTATCTGCAACAATAGCCTGTATGCGCAAAGGGGAACATGACTTGGCATTGGGTAATATTGTTGGCTCGAATATGTTTAATTTATTGGGAGTGTTGGGCATTAGTGCTTCAATTAAATCTTTTAAATTGCCACAGAGTTTTTTAGCAACCGACTATTTAGTGATGGTTGATTTAACTTTGGCATTATTGATATTCTCGTTAATTTTTGTTGCCAAAGACAAGCCCATTCCACGCCTTGTGGGTTATTTGTTTTTAGCCAGTTATTGTGCCTACAATGCGTGGTTATACCTGAGAGCTTAAAATCGAATGAAACAGACTAATCAAGAAATAGTGTTATTAGCTAAAAAAGTCATCAATACAGAAAGCAAAGCACTGGATAAATTGCAAGCTCAAATAGGTGAAGATTTTATCAAGGCTATTGACTTAATTCATTCGTGTTCAGGGCATGTTATTGTTATTGGAATGGGAAAATCAGGTCATATTGGTCATAAAATTTCTGCTACTTTGGCCTCCACAGGCACGCCTGCCTTTTCGGTTCATCCAGGGGAAGCCAGTCACGGCGATTTAGGCATGATAACAAAAAATGACATCACTATTTGCGTGTCTAATTCTGGTGAAACCCAAGAAGTGCTTAACATTATTCCAATCATAAAACGCATGGGTATCGCCATTATTGCTATTACAGGCAATGAAAAATCAACCATGGCAAAATTGGCTGATGTGCATTTATCTATTGCCGTAGGTGAGGAAGCTTGTCCATTGGGTTTAGCGCCAACGACTAGTACAACAACAACTTTGGTGCTTGGCGATGCTTTGGCTGTTACTTTATTGAAACTACGCGGTTTTACCGAAGAGGATTTTGCCCGTTCCCATCCTGCGGGTTCTTTAGGAAAAAAACTTTTATTGCACATTGATGATTTAATGCGCACTGGAGAAGACATTC
This sequence comes from uncultured Alcanivoracaceae bacterium, assembly GCA_947311585.1. GTDB lineage: Bacteria > Pseudomonadota > Gammaproteobacteria > Xanthomonadales > Marinicellaceae > NORP309. The sequence goes on from CAMZLQ010000101.1 coordinate 7,262, forward strand.
CGAAGGTCAAACTGGGAACAAATATACAAGAAGCATTGTTTGAAATCACCCAAAAGCGATTGGGAATGACCGCTATAGTCGATTCCAATAATTGTGTTAAAGGCATATTTACCGATGGTGATTTGCGTCGTGCCTTTGATGAAGACTTGGATTTAAAAACCACCTTGATTGAACAAGCGGCAACAATTAATCCAATCACAATTAAGTCAAATAGCTTGGCTGTTTCTGCAGCACAATTGATGGAAAGTCACAATATTCACAGTTTATTAGTTGTGGATGATGATAATCAATTGGTGGGTGCGCTCAATATTCATGATTTATTAAAAGCGGGGGTTGTTTAATGAGGTATTCACCTGAAGAATTGTTTGAAGTGGCTAAAAATATTAAGCTTATTATTTTTGATGTTGATGGTGTCTTAACCGATGGTGGTCTCTACTTTAGTGATGATGGAAGAGAGTTAAAAAAATTTAACTCTAAAGATGGTTTAGGACTATCTTGGTTGGCAAAAACAGATATAACTGTGGCGATTATTACTGGAAGAAATTCGCCAATAGTGGCTGAACGCATGAAGGCACTTAAAATTAATCATGTTTACCAAGGCAGAATTAATAAATTGGAAACTTACCACAATTTGCTCTCAGCTTTGCAACTAAATGCTTCGCAAGTTGCCTATGTAGGAGATGATGCTATTGATGTGCCAATTATGAAAGAAGTGATATTACCCGTTGCGGTAGCAGACGCTCATAAGTCCGCTAAAGATGTTGCTAAATGGGTGACATTCAATAAAGGAGGCTATGGTGCGGGCAGAGAAGTGTGTGATTTATTGATGGAAGCCCAAGATAAATTAATTGATATTGACAAGCTTCATCAATAAAAATGACTGCCCAGAATAAACAAATTGCCTTTTTTGCTGTTATTGCTTTAGTGATTTATGCCGTGTGGAGTTATTATTTTAATCGCGAAGAGATAAAAAAGGATAAGCCTTTTACTAAAGGCTATTCGGTTGAAAAAATAGAAATGCGAATGACAAATGAATTTGGGCAGTTATCAACTAGGTTTAAATCGCCAAGCCTAATTCGATATACGGATTCACCTGTTTTATATATTGATTTACCAACCGTATGGACGTATGAAGATAACCATGAAAATTGGCTAATTAAAGCCAACAAAGCCGAATTAAACACAGAGACAAACAAGATTGAACTCATTGAAGAAGTAAATGCGCACTCGCTTGATGCCAATGAGTCTATGGTTTTTAGTACGAATAACTTGATGTTAGATTTGAGTCAACAAAAAGCTCAGACATCCCAAGGTGTTTTCATGCGACAAGCGCAATTTAGTTTAACAGGGCAGGTTGCTCATATTGATTTAAAAAATAAAATTATTGAGGTAAATAATAATGTTAAAGCCATTTATAAGTTCATTAAATAAAATACCGTACTTATTGCTTTTAGTAATAGCCATAAATGCCCATGCGCTAAAAAGTGATAAAGAAGCAGACTTTGAACTTGATGCAGATAATTTTTTAAATTTACCTCAAGTTAAAGACGGCATTACCCGCGTCAAGTTTTGGGATAATGTGGCTATACAACAAGGCACCTTGAAAATACAAGCAGATGAAGCTGTGGTATTTAATGGAAAAGACGGTCTTGAAAAAATAAAGTTAAAAGGTGACCCAATCCAAATGGAGCAATTCATCGATGCGAGTTATGGAAAAATTAATATAAAGGCACAACGCATTGATTTTATGATAAAAGGTGACATGTTGTTAATGACTGGAGATGTGATTATCTCTAGTAAAATACAAGGACAGATGCACGGAGAGAAAATCAGCATGAATTTAAAAACCAAAGAAATTAAAGGCATAAAGTCAGAAGATTCAAACAACCGTGTGCGACTCGTCATTCCAGGTAAGAAATAAAACTTATGATAGTTGTTAATCGCTTAGAAAAATCGTATAAAAAGAGACAAATCATAAAGGATGTCTCAATGACGGTCGATAGAGGAGAAGTTGTCGGCTTACTTGGCCCAAATGGTGCAGGCAAAACGACCTGTTTTTATATGATTGTCGGATTGGTAGCAGCAGATTCAGGAGAAATTATTATTGATGGCGTTGATGCCTCCAAACTTGGCATCCATCACCGAGCAGGTTTAGGAATGGGATATTTACCTCAAGAAGCGTCTATTTTCCGAAAATTAAGTGTTCGTGATAATATAATGGCAGTCCTTGAATTAAGAAAAGATTTAAACAGGCAACAACGAAAAGCTCAAGTTGAGTCCTTGATGGAAGAATTGCATATTTCCCATGTACACGATCAATTGGGAATTAGCTTATCAGGGGGTGAACGTCGTCGAGTTGAGATTGCCCGTGCTTTGGCACTGGATTTAAAATACATTTTATTGGATGAACCCTTTGCAGGGGTTGATCCCATTTCTGTTATTGACATTCAAAAAATTGTGTCGCACCTGAAAAACAGAGGCTTAGGTGTGTTAATTACTGATCACAATGTCAGTGAAACCTTAGGGATTTCTGATCGTGCTTACATCTTAAACGATGGAGTCATGATAAAAGAAGGAACACCTGAACAAATTATTAGTGATGAAAAAGTAAAAAGTGTTTATTTGGGTAAAAACTTTCGAATGTAAATCTTGTAATTAAAGTATTGTTTGTGTATATTAAATTCTACTACTAAATAAAGAGTTCGGATTAATAAACCTTGAATTTTCACAATTCATACCAAAACTTTCTTTTAAAGGCAGGTTTGATAAATCAAGCATGTCTTTACATTCAGCGAGCAATAGACTTTTGTGCAAATCAAAAGATTATTTATGTTCGTTCATTACTAGCAAAATGAGGAAATCACTATGCAAATAGATATTACTGGTCATCAAGTCGAAGTGACAAAATCAATGAGAGATTACTTTACAACTAAATTTGAGCGTATTAAACGCCACTTTGATCAGGTTATTAAAGTCCATGCAATATTAAGTGTGGAAAAAATGGAACATAAAGCAGAGGCAACCATGCACATAAATGGAAAAACAATTTTTGCAGAAAGTGTGCAAGAAGATTTATACGCAGCTATTGATTTGTTAATTGATAAATTAGACAAGCAAGTCAGGCGTCATAAGGATAAAGTTACCAACAAACACCGAGGCGAAGGATTGAAGTATAATCTTTCTTAATAATTTCGAATGAGACCAAGTGTTTTTACTTGGTCTCAATCACATGCTACCCTGAGGGCCACTAAATGGTGTTGTACCCATGGGCAAATTTTAGCATTCAAACAATCAATAAAGTACCTAACTAATGAAGTTTATCGACTACATAGAAACGCAAAATATCTTATTAAATTTTCCTTTTAGAAGTAAAAAAAGATTATTTGAACAATTAGCAAAATTAATGTCGGGAGATGAAAATTCACGCAATATCTATGATGCATTAGTTAAAAGAGAAAAACTAGGAGCAACCTCATTAGGAAATGGTGTCGCTTTACCTCATGCAAACTGTTTAAAAAACAAAGAAGTCAAAATTTCTGTATTAGTGTTAAATAAACCAGTAAACTATGAAAGTGTTGATGAAAATTTAGTGCAAGTTATCGTTTGCGCCTTATTTCCAAAACAACTCACAGAGAATCACCACCACATGCTTAAATTAATGGGTAAATTCTTTAAAAAACACCGCGTTTATCGTGACATTATTCACGCAAAGTCTGCACAAGAAATTAAAACCATAATTATGGACGAAAGTAAAACTAAAAAGGATTAAAATAATGCAAGAATTGATTGTTATTTCAGGAATGTCAGGTTCGGGAAAGACCATTGCCTTAAGAACATTAGAAGATTTAGATTTTTATTGCGTTGATAATTTGCCGATAGATATGCTCAAACAGTTTGTTAAACACATTTGCCAAAATCAAAAGGATTACCAGCGAGTTTGCGTTGGAATTGATGTAAGAAATTCAGAAGAAGCCTTAAAAGAATTGCCGACTATTATTGCAAAAATTGATTCAAGTCTGATTAACAGCAAAGTTATCTTTTTAAACTCAAATGATGAAACTTTATTAAAAAGGTATTCAGAAACACGTCGCTCACATCCGCTTTCAAATAGTAAATACAAATATTCCTTGTCGCAAGCCATCGCACAAGAAAGGATTTTACTCGAACCAATTGCCAATTTAGCCGATTTGTTGATAGACACCAGCAGAACCACTGCTCCACAGCTGCGTGATAAAATTTGGAGACAAATGTCTCAATCTAATGATGGTAAAGTTTCTTTACTGCTGCAATCTTTTGCCTTTAAACGAGGTGTACCATTTGATGCGGATTTTGTTTTTGATGCACGCTGTTTACCAAACCCATTTTGGGAAAAGAGTTTGCGAGAGTATTGTGGCAAAGACCAACCGATTAAAGATTTTCTTGATTCCAAAGAGATGGCCCTTGAGTTTTACAAAGACATTGCCGCTTTAGTCAAAAAGTGGATACCTTCATTTGAAGAACACGATCGCAGCTATTTAACTATTGCCATTGGTTGCACGGGAGGGAAACACCGTTCGGTTTATTTGACCGAAAAATTATTCAAAGAATTGAGTCAAACCCGTAAGAACATCCTTGTTCAACACCGTGAATTAGACAATTAAAAGTATAATTTAATCGCGTAGTAATTCATTAATTGAAGTCTTAGCACGAGTTTGTGCATCAACGGTTTTCACAATAACAGCACAACTCAAAGAGTAAGAGCCATCTTTGCTGGGTAAATTGCCAGGGACAACAACCGAACCTGGTGGCACATAGCCGTAAGTAATTTCCTTGGTGGCACGGTTATAAATTTTGGTACTTTGCGAGATAAATACTCCCATGGAAAGAACACTTCCTTTGCCAATCCGAACACCTTCGACCACTTCAGAGCGAGCGCCAATAAAGCAATCGTCTTCGATAATTGTTGGCGAGGATTGCAAAGGTTCGAGTACACCGCCAATGCCAACACCTCCTGACAAATGAACATTTTTACCAATTTGCGCACAACTGCCAACAGTCACCCATGTGTCAACCATGGTGCCTTGGTCAACAAAAGCACCGATGTTGACGTAACTAGGCATAACCACAACATTTTTCCCAATAAATGCCCCCATGCGGACCGTTGCTGGAGGGACAATACGCGCACCAATTTTTTCAAAATCTGCTTGAGTTGCATTTTGAAAACGGCAAGGCACTTTATCAAAATAATTGTGGGATGTTCCTTGGGTAACGTAGTTATCACTAATGCTGAAATACAGTAAGACAGCTTTTTTTAGCCATTCATTGACTTGCCATTGACCATTTTCCAAAGGTTGTGCAACTCGAAACCTGCCTTCCTCTAACCCCATCAATGCATGGTTGATAGCACTTTGGTATTGTTTATCGAGTTCTGATTTATTCAGAGTAGTTCTTTGATTCCACGCTTGGTTAATTGTTTGTTCTAGTTCATTCATAATAATTTCAGTAATGTATTTGTAAGCTGCTTAAGTTGTTGTGTATCTAATGCTGTATTGTTGTCATTTATCCAAAAGGTGTTTTCTGCTCGTGCACCTATGGTAAAAATTTTAGCCGCATTAATTGAAATATTGAGTTCGATTAAGGCTTTCGCAATCAAAGCAAGCAAGCCATGACGGTCACGGCAAACGACTTCGATAATGCTTTCATGGTCATTATTTGATTCCAGCGCTTTAACTTTTGTTTGTATTTTAAACAGTTTTTCGCTACTTGGTGTGTATTTATTTAACGTAATATCAATTATTTTTTCTTGCGCTAAGGCTTTTATCATTTGCTCACACACTTGGGAACTTGAAGTGTATTTGTCCACAATACAATGCACGGTATTCAGGGCGAATCCATCTTTGGTAAGATTAATATTGGCATCAACAACGCTAAAATTGTATTTTTCAAACAAAGAAACCATAATATAAAATAAGCCTTTAAAATCATGAGCATAAATTAAAAACTCAACACTGTTTCCTTTTTGGCTCAGTAGCGAAACAACGGGTTTGGATTGAGTTAATATAAGTTGATGTATGGCAATGAGTTTTTTTAATTTAAAACGGCGATAGAGGTTGTTAGGGAAGTTATTGATTTGTTGTTTAACTTGTTTGGTATCAAAACTCGATTCTGTAAAGTGTTGCAATAAAGTTGCTTTGGTTTGAGTGGCCGATTGTTTTTGAATATTCTCTGTTAAATGCGCCTTAGTTTTGACGAAAAGTTCGTGCATTAAACTGCCTTTAAAATCATTCCATAGTTTCGGGTCAGTGGCTGAAATATCGGCAATTGTTAATAAATACAAGGCTCTTAAATTTAATAAAGAGCCAACAAAATTAGCAAATTCTGTAATAACCTCAGGGTCACTTAGGTCTTTTTTTTGTGCCGTTTCACTCATAACCAAATGTTCTCGTACCAACCAAACAATCAACTGAGAATCATCACCCATAATAGTGAACTGATTGCAAAAGTCTTGTGCATCAACAGCACCCAACTCAGCGTGGTGTCCTTCACGCCCTTTAGCGATATCATGAAATAAAGCAGCAATATAGACTAAATAAGGTTTTGGAATATTAGCAAAAATTTGTTGAGCCCTTTTTACTTTGGTTTTTCCATGACGTAACAGACACAAATTACGTACGGTAAATAAACTGTGCTGATCCACCGTATAAATATGAAACAAATCAAATTGCATGCGACCCACAATTCGACCAAAAACGGGTAAATAACGCGCTAAAATACCCAGTCGATTCATCTGGTTTAGCACCGAAGCAACTTTGTTGTCTTGCTTTAAAATTCTTAAAAACTGTATTTTTACCTGTTCATTATTTCTAAAATCATCTGATATTTGGTCAATATTATGACGCATGGCTCTAACAGTATTGGCTCTTACGCCTTGAATGTCGGGGTGTATTTGAATCAGTAAAAATAATTCAAACCAAACCGTTGGTTCATGTGCAAATAAACTCTCGTCTGTAATTTCTAAAAAATCATTTACAATATGAAAACGAGGGTTTAGTTCAATAACTGCATTTTTGTGTTTTTCCTTTAAAATCTTTTCATCAAATAATTGCAGTAAACGTGAATTTAAACGCTCTAAGCGCATGGCATTTCGGTAGAAAATTTGCATAAACTGTTCAACTGCAGGATTTTTCATACCTTCATCATGGAAACCAAAGATTTTTGCTAATTTTAATTGGTAAACAAAAAGCACGCGTTCTTCTTTATGACCCGCAATAATGTGCAAAGCAAAACGAACCTTCCATAAAAAATCTTGACCATTTTTGAGACGGATGTATTCGTATTCTGTTAAAAAGTCATTATCAACCAACTCATGCAAGGAATTTGTCTGAAAAAATCGTTGCACAACCCACGACACCATCTGAATATCTCGCAAGCCTCCGGGACCTTCTTTAATATTAGGCTCAACATTGTAAGTGGTGTCGGAATATTTCTTGTGGCGGTATTTTTGTTCATTCCACTTGGCAATAAAAAAATCTTCCCCTTTCCAAATTTTTTTGGCACCGACCAGTTTTTGCATTTTGGCAAAATTAGCATAATGACCCAAAACAAAGCGGGCTTCCATTAAATTAGTGGCAACTGTGACATCCTCCTTGGCTTGTTCAAAGCACTCTTTTGCTGTGCGCACACTCGAGCCGATATCCAGTCCAATATCCCATAAGCTTTGGATAAACTGACTGATTTGTTCATCATCGTGTTTGGATTGCCTGACTTTTAAAACTAAAATATCCACATCAGAATAAGGGTGCAAATCCCCTCGACCAAATCCGCCCACAGCAATTAAAGACAGTTTTTCATTGGTAATAAATCTCTGCCATAATTGAATCAATACCTGTTCAACATACCAGCCCCGAGCTCGCACCAAGGAAGAAACCTCTAAATGAGCGAGAAAAACTTCGGCTTGCTTATCATCGGCTTTTTTAAGTAGGGATTTATAAAAAGGAATAAATTGCTTTGGTACTTTTTGCAACTCAAGTACATCCATGTAATTTTCAGCATGCAATGGAGGAGCAAGTCTAGACATTGTTCAGCTAGTAATCAAATTTATAGTTATCTGTGACGGTCAATACCTCAACACCCGTATCGGTAACAACCATGGTATGCTCCCACTGGGCGGACAAGCTTTTGTCCTTAGTAATAACCGTCCATTCATCGGCAAGCAGCTTGCAATGCCTTTTGCCAACATTAATCATCGGTTCAATGGTAAAAGTCATGCCTTTTTGTAAAACCAAACCAGTGCCTTTTTTACCGTAGTGTAAAATTTGCGGAGCTTCATGAAATTTCTTGCCAATTCCGTGTCCGCAGTATTCACGAACAACCGAAAAACGATTGGCGTGCGCGTGTTGAGCAATGGCATAGCCAATATCTCCAAGCTGAACACCGGGTTTAACCATGCGAATCCCAATTTCCATACACTCTTTGGTGACATCAATAAGTTTCTGAGCACGACCGCTAATTTTACCCACCTTATACATGCGAGAAGTGTCGCCATGCCAGCCATCTTTAATGACCGTCACGTCAATATTGACAATGTCGCCATTTTTGAGTTTTTTCTCACCAGGAATGCCGTGGCAAATGACATGGTTAACCGAAGTGCAAATGGATTTTGGGTAACCATTGGGGTATTGTTTAGTTTTATGACCATAGTTGATAGTGGCAGGGATAGTGTCTTGCACATTAACCATATAATCGTGGCATATTTTATCAATTTCATTAGTGGTCACACCAGCAACGACATATTCACCAATCATATCCAATACCTCTGCTGCCAAACGACCAGCGACCCTCATTTTTTCTATATCTTGTTCTGTTTTAATAACGACTTGCACGATAACTGTCTTCAAAAGTTTCTAAAGTCACCTATTGTATAGGGAATTTGTTCCTAATGCTTATTTTTTTATTTAAAATGCCACAATCCGAACAGACAGAAACACCGTATGATTGAACTCACTGAGTTGCTAAAACTTTTAAACCAAAACTACCTTAATCAATTCGATACTAAAATAATTGGTGGATTTGATGAGCCTTTTTATAAAGCCTACACGCAGCAACAGCCCGCACAGATACAGTTTTCACACGACTACATTCGCAGTGCATTGCATGAACTGGCTCATTGGTGTGTAGCAGGAAATCAGCGCAGGAAACGTGATGATTATGGCTATTGGTATGCCGCTGATGGACGCAACCAACAACAACAAAATGAATTTTTCAAAGTCGAAATTAAACCCCAAGCCATTGAATGGTCTTTTTCAATTGTACTCGGCATCCACTTTGAATCCAGTGTTGATAATCTTGGTGCACAAGTCCAAGGTATTGATGAATTTAACGACAAGCTAAAAAAACAACTTAGCGAATACACAAAAAAAGGCTTTCCCAAACGAACCCACGAAATATTGTCACTTTTATCAAATCAGCAAGGAATCGGCAATTTTATGATTGAGATAAAAAAGAAATTATCCCTCTCAAGCTACACCAAAACCTAAAAACATACGTTTAAAACCTATCCACATATAGGATAAGTCATACCCATAGGCAGTGTTGTGTCAATTTAAATTGTAGAATCGTAAATCAAATTTTCCAACCCCAACGATTATCTCTTTCGATTTGAGTTTATTGGTAAGTGGGATTTATCCCACTCAAAGTTATGTTAAAACTAAAATAATAATGGTAAAATTCGACAATCCAACAAAAGAAGGTGTTATATCATAGAATCCTTTGAAAAGGGTACCGCCCCCTTAAACATCCGAAATGTCATTACTAGTTTTAAAAAAGAACTAAGTAATCTTGGAGTGCCAACAGTATGAAAGATATAGAATATATTGATGTGACTAGCGACTCATTTGAAATTAAACAGATTATTTATGATTCTAGAAAAACAACTGAAATGTTTTATGACTCTGTAATAATTAAGTCGACTCATACAAGAAGAGTAAAAAATAACTTAGATAATTTGTTTTTTGAATTACTTTTACAATTTCATGATGAAGTAATAATGTTGAATTTTTATGAAGTTTCAGATATTATTAGTACAAGTACACTCTCATATTTTCCAGAAATTAGAGAGATTAAAATTGTGCATAAAAATAATTTTTCTACATGTGAATTTATTCCTATGTGGAGCAATAAATCTATTAATTTTAAATTTATTGATTTTAAAATGGAATCATGCAAAGTTTAAGACAGTATCTGACTCCTTAAGCTTCCAATTTGTGGGTTTTGCGATGAGTCTGTTACTTTAAAGTTTAAAAAGAACAAGGTCATTGCGAGGAGGGACGACGTGGTAATCTCATCAAGCTGTGTTATTTTTTGAATTAGGGTTTAACGTTAGAAGAATGTCTTTTCGCTCCTGCTCCTCGCAATGATATTTTGGATTTTTAACGCAGAATTAACTGGAAAATTACTGTTGGTTAAAATGAATTTACACAGTTTTGTTTACACCCAATTACAGCAAGAAGTTAACTAATTGTTCGTTAGCTTTAGTTGTTGCGATGGCAAGCAAAGTCGCACAAAAACAATAAGGCATTTTTGGCATCAGTTTCGGGTAAATCGACTAATTGTTGTTTAGCTAAAAGGGCAAATTCATTGGCTTTGTTTTGGGTGTATTTTAAGGCAGGGGTTTCGTTTATGCGTTTTTGAATGGTTTTGAGGTGTTTAGTGGATTGTGATTTAATTGCCTCTGCTATGACTTTTTTATCACCATCGTTACCATTTTCAAGCAAATAAATTAAGGGTAAAGTCAGTTTTCCTTCGGCCAAATCATCACCAATATTTTTATCCAATTCGTCATTGTCGATGGCATAATCCAACATATCATCAGCAATTTGAAATGCCATGCCTAAATTTTCACCATAGGCCGCCATTTTTTTGATGGTTTGTTCGTTTGCATTGCTAATTAATGCACTGAGTTCACAACC
>CAMZLQ010000102.1 GCA_947311585.1 uncultured Alcanivoracaceae bacterium
AATATTGCCGAAAATATGGATGCCACATTAACCCCTCGTTATTTATCAAAGAGAGGGAGCATGCTAGGGGCGCAGTTTTGGTATCTTGGTCAAAGTTTTAAAGGGGAAATAAATGCGGAGTATTTACCCAATGATCGCACCGATAAGATTGATAGAGGTCGAATCGACTACATACACAATCAAAATCTATCAGACCATTGGTTTTTAAATACACGACTCAGGCATGTTTCGGACATACGATACTTTGAAGACTTTGGTAACAACATCAACACCACTGCCCAAGCCTTTGTCTACTCCTACCTCAATGTCACTGGATATGGCGAGCATTGGAATTTTAAGAGTCAACTTAATGATTACCAGATTATTAGCGACACCGTCAGCCTTGGCAGTCAACCCTACCAAACACTGCCTAAACTATCCTATAATTATTTCATTGATGACGATTCATTATTGCGTTATGGTTTTGACAGCCAATGGGTCAATTTTTATAAAGAAAAATCCATTACCGCCTCTCGATTAGACTTAACCCCTTATATCGAGAAATCCTTTCAAAATAATTATTCTCGTTTAACACCTCGACTGGCTTATCGCACAACCAATTGGGATTATTCCAATACCCAATTTTCAAATCAAACCAACTTGACTCGCTCTCGGTCTTTACCTATTGCTTCACTGGATTATACAATTAATTTTGAAAAATCTTTCGAAGATGGAAGCTTCAGCAGCATTGAGCCACATTTGTATTATTTGTATGTACCCTATCGAAATCAACAGGATATCCCTTTATTTGATACGCGCAATCTCACATTCGGCAATAGCTTATTGTTTTTGCCTAACGCTTTCTCAGGAGCGGATCGACAAAGTGACGCCAATCAACTTTCTTTTGCCATTTCGCAAAGACACTTTGATTACAATGGCAAAGAACAGTGGAATTTTACTTTAGGGCAAATTGCCTATTTTGAAGATCGTCAAGTGCAAACCAACAATACGATCGAAACACGAAGCACTTCACCTATTATTACAGAGTTTAATTATTTTTACCGCAATTGGAAAGCCACAATGAGTGTTCATTGGGATACAGAAATTAATAAATCAGAACGTGCACTGTTTAAAATTCAACATAAAGGCAACAATAATTCACTTTTTAACTTCGCCTATCGCTTTAGACAAGGTAAAATTGAACAAATAGACTCATCAGTTGTCTTACCGTTTGGTAAAAACAAGCGTTTTGTTTCCCGTTGGAATTATTCACTTGATGCCAATAGAACAATTGAAGCCATTGCAGGTATTGAGTTTAAAAACTGCTGTTGGGCAGCGCGAGTTATTGGAAGAAGGCATATTATTAATGAAGCTGGCGACTCAACAAATGGCATATATTTTGAATTACAATTAGATGGCTTAGGTGCCATCGGCCGTAACCCAAGACGGTTACTCAAACAATCAATCCTGGGTTATTCAGAGGAATTTTAAAACATGAAGAAAATACTATTAATCACCACATTACTTGCCACTCACTTTGTAAACAGAAGTTATGCCGAAGAAGAATTGCTCGATGAAATTGTCGCAGTTGTTGAAGAAGGCGTTATACTGCGGAGTGAATTGGATAGAGCTGTTTCAAATATTACCAAACAACTCAAAAGCAGTGGCACACAATTACCACCTAAATCAATTCTTGACAAGCAAGTTTTAGAACGTTTAATAGCAGAAGAAATACAGTTACAACAAGCCGATTTGGCAGGTGTTCGCATATCTGATGCTGAAGTTGATGCAGCCCTTACTGAGGTGGCATCAAAAAACAATTTAACATTAAAACAAATGCAAATGGCCATTGAAAATGATGGCATGAACTTTGCCGAATTTCGAAATGACATGCGTAAAGAGTTAAAAGCTGAAAAAATTCGCAACGGTCTAGCCAACCAAGAAGTCAAAGTCAGTGAGCAAGAAATTGATTTATTTTTGGCTGACAATCAACTCTCTCAATTTGAAGTGCGTCTGGGACATATTCTAATACCCTTAGCACCCGATGCAAAACAAGAAGAGTTAGCACAAGCAAAAGAAAAAGTTGATAAAATTTACCAAGAATTGCAAAAGGGTACAGATTTCGCAGAACTTGCTACTAAATACTCTGCTGGTCAAAAAGCACTAGAAGGTGGCGATTTAGGCTGGAGAGCCAGCAGTGAACTTCCTACTTTATTTGCTGACCAGATTAAAGCCATGAAAGTCGGAGAATTTACCCATCCAGTACGCAGTCAAAGTGGATTGCATATTTTAAAATTGGCTGATAAACGTGAACAAGCATCAAAAATGATTAATCAAGTCAAAGCGCGCCATATTCTTATCGAAAACTCAGAATTAGTGACACCTGCCCAAGGCATGGAAATCATCAATGAAATCTATCAACGCCTACAAAAAGGCGAAGACTTTGCGAAACTGGCAGAAGAAAAATCAGATGACGTTAACTCAGCGGCATTGGGTGGTGATTTGGGTTGGTTTCAACCTAATGAATTTGGACAACGATTTGGAAATGTGGTTGACAAGCTGGATGATCAAGAGGTATCTGCTCCATTTCAAACTCAAGCTGGATGGCATATTGTGCAAAAATTAGGTTCACGGAAAAATGACATTTCTGACGAAATTAAACGCATTCGAGCTAAAAGAGCCATCCACGCCCGCAAAATGAATGAACAAATTGAAAGCTGGTTGACCGAGATTCGTGGCGAAGCCTTTGTGGACATTCGCATCTAAACCCATGCCACAATCCATAGCCATTACCCTTGGTGAACCTGCAGGAATTGGTGCAGAAATTGTCGTCGATTTGGCAAACCAAGGGCAACTCGATGATTGTGTCATTATTGGTGACTCCACTTTACTTAAAGGACTGCCAAACACCATAAAAACAAAGCATATCCCCACCAAAGAAAAAGTAAAACTCGGGGTATTGGACGTTAATAATTCAGCCTATGTTCTACAACTGCTGGACACTGCCGCACATGGATGCATAAACGGCACTTATTCTGCCATGGTAACCTGCCCCTTGCACAAAGGCATTATTAATGACTCAGGACTTAACTTTACTGGTCACACCGAATATTTAGCGACACTAAGCCAAACAAAAAAAGTCGTCATGATGTTGCTCAATCAACACATGCGCGTTGCACTAGTCACAACCCACATGCCGCTCAAACAAGTCGCACAAAACATCACAGCCCACAATATTAGCCAAGTGCTTGACATACTAATAAAGGACATGCAAACGAAATTCGGCATCGAAAACCCCACTATTGCCGTCTGTGGACTCAACCCTCATGCAGGTGAGGATGGTCATCTGGGTAGCGAAGAAATTGAAATTATTAATCCATTAATTAAATCCTATCAAAATAAAGGAAACAATATTATTGGAGCAATACCTGCTGACACCTTGTTTACTACAGAAAAACTAAAAGGCATTGATGCGGTACTTGCCATGTACCATGATCAAGGTTTAGCACCATTGAAATACGCAGGATTTGGCAAATCAGTTAACATCACACTTGGATTGCCCTTTATTCGTACCAGCGTCGACCATGGCACAGCACTTGATATTGCAGGACAAAATCTAGCTTCGAGTGATAGCTTACTTGAAGCGGTAAAACTCACACGAGAACTAATTAAAAATGCCAACTAAAATACGTGCTAAGAAAAAATTTGGGCAAAACTTTTTGCAAGATCAATCAGTAATAGAGCGTATTATTAACGCATTTAATCCACAAAAAGAGGATGAAGTATGGGAAATAGGACCAGGACAAGCCGCACTTACTGACCACTTGGTAGAATATTCTGACAACCTCAACCTTGTCGAGATTGATAACGATTTAGTGCCCAAACTGCAAGCAAAATTTGCAGGCAAAAACAATGTTACCATTCACCATCAAGATGCCTTAGAACTCAAATTTTCCAATACAAATACACGCATCATAGGCAACCTACCCTACAATATTTCAACACCTCTCTTGATTAGTTTTTTATACCAAGCCACTCACATTAAGGACATGGTATTTATGTTGCAAAAAGAAGTGGTCAAAAGAATATGCGCACCAGCAGGAATCAAAGCCTATGGACGCTTAAGTGTCATGCTGCAATACGCTTTTGAATGCGAAGAACTCTTTATCGTGCCACCAGAGGCATTCATTCCAAGACCCAAAGTTGATTCACAAATCATCCGCCTCACAACCAGAAGTAACCCGTTAGAAGTGCACTTACCTTCACTTGAAGCATTGGTGAAACAAGCCTTCGCACAAAGACGAAAAACCATCAAAAACAACTTAAAGAAACACATTACTGAACAACAGTTATTGGATTTAGGAATCGAGCCAAAAGCTCGGCCAGAAACACTCACCGTTGCAGATTATGTTAAGTTAACCAACACTTATAGGAACGCAAGCGGCTCGCCTGCAAAGTAGTTAAAAAGACTCAATCACCCGAAATATACTTAGGGCCAGAACCAGTGACTTTTTCATAAACCCCTTTGCCCGCACGTTTATACTTAGTAAACCC
>CAMZLQ010000103.1 GCA_947311585.1 uncultured Alcanivoracaceae bacterium
AAACCCAAAGAGTAACTATCCGATGTTTTCGTGTGCGTTGTTTCTTGTAAAATCTCTGGAGCTAGGTACTTAGGGGTACCAATAAAAAAACCCGTAGCTGTTAACCCCGTATTTTCACCCGTTGCAATACCAAAATCCAATAGTTTGGCATCGCCCGATGGCAATACTTGAACATTGCCAGGCTTTAAATCTCGGTGGAGTATTTCCTTTCGATGGGCAAAACTAATGGCACTGCATAAATTCAACAATACTTTTTTATGTTCTGCTAAGGTATGGGGCTGGTTAATCCATTTTTCCAAAGACAAACCATCCAAATATTCCATAACTAAAAACGGTTTATTGTCATCAATTCCATATTCCAACAGTATAACAATATTGGGGTGAGATATTTCACCCATGGTTCGTGCTTCGTTTTTAAACCGTTCTAAAGCTTCCTTGTCACCTGTCGTGTGCAGTACCTTGATGGCGACTTTTCGCCCAATATCAGGGTCTTGCCCAAGGTAAACAACCCCCATACCGCCAACACCCAAGGTGCCAATAATAGGAAATCTGCCAATTCGTTTTGGTTGCTCTGCCATTAAATATTTTCAATACGATTAATAATAGTGACATATAGTAACTTTTAAACCTATGCTATACAAGATTAGCAGATAAATTTTTCAAGAAAACGATATGTTTGTGATCTGTATAATTCACTTATACATGAGAGCGATTTACTAAAAAAAACAATCGTTTTAATTTAGCCTAAACCCAAACAATGATGACAACTTAAGAGCATTCTGCCTTTTGACTTATATCAAAAGAAATTAAAAACCTCACATTCGGTTTGAGATTTCACTACCAAACTTTATTATTCAAAACTTGCCTTAAATATTGTTTCTATAATGGAAACTTTAGTCACAGTCGCCAATCCTATTCCGCCAATACCAATTATTTCTTTTGGTGCTGAAATCGCGCTTGATTTATTTGTACTCTCAGGATCATCTTCTAATTCCTGTTCTATCAATTCAATCACGCCTCCCGTCAGCATTTGCGTATTTACATCGTATGTTGCATGCTCAATTTTGACCTGCATGCCCACTTGAAGCATTGCAAAAAAAGCATTAATATCAACAAAACCAGTCTCTATCTCAAATAGCGAGGTGCTTGCATCTATTGCAACTCCATTCAGTTCAAAGGTTGGCTGATTTAAAGCGGTAATGTCGCCTCTCAGTTTAGTGTCTGTATTATCGGGTGTGCCTTTGTCTTTGACTCGCAAGGCAAAAACATTTCCCATTGAGTCGGCAAAACCCCTCACTTCTACTTGTCGTTCTGCTATAAGACCAGATGAAACAATGGCATCGTCATCTCTTGTTTGTGGTGTAATAGAAACCTGCTTGCCAAAAATTAAAACACCCTCGCCTATGGTAATATCGGCAGGCTTAACCGGTGCCACAAATTTAACTCTGTGGTGAATAAATCGAATAGTTGTTGCATTAATAAAACGGGTATTGGTATCAAGAAATCCTTGCACTTCTATTTTGGTCCCGACATCTATATGTTCGGACTCGCCGTTATCAAAACTTGTATTGCCATCAAAAAACACCACCAAGTCATTAATTCTAAACGATGATAAGTCTATAATTTCCGAAACCATCGCTTCAACTACGACTGGAATACTGTTATTAGGGTCTTCATAAACATCTGGAGTCTGGCACTGGATATTTGTTAGCGTCGACAATGGATTGCCTGCAACATAACTGGCATCAGGCATTGCCTTAACCTCAACAAAAACATTTTCAATAAAACCATTGCTACAATCTATTGCGGATACTGCATTAGAGTTAATTAATAAATTTCCCATGCTGAAGTTTGAAGCCGTAATATTTCGAGCAAAGCCCCGTAATGTCCATTGCGGTAAGTTGTTATTTAATTCCAGTCGTGATGCCTGCATAGAATTATCTGCAGAATTTATTGCTCCACTTACTGAAACAATATCTCCCAGTTGCAATGATGAAACCGAAGGCACATTGATTAATGCTGTTTCTGAAGTGGTGAAAACTTTTTGTTCTAGAATTGATAATGGAGCAAGTGAAGTAATCGGACCGGCTATATCAGTTATTAAATCCAACTCTAAAAGCGTACCTTGAGATATGGTTGGGTTAACATTTTCACCAACACGAAACCTCATCTTGTAACCACCTATTCCAATAATCTCATTAAGCACAGGATTTATAATCACACCATCCTTCCTGATTATAGTGCTTTCATTAACTGTGAAATTTCTTATCTTATTGACTGTAATGTTTTGAGCATTAACTGCCAAAGCAAACAGAATTAATGAAACAATACAAATTCTTTTATTCTTCATTGTTTTTCTCTTCAAAATAATAAACTCCCAAACCCACTTCATAAGTCTCCTCTTGCCCTTGATTTGAGGATGTTTTAGTTAATTCTAAGTCTATGTTATTAAGCAGTTTATCGGATTCACTTTTAATAATTTCCTGAATTTTCCTTCTTTTACTCATTGAAATAGTTCTATTTAAAACCATTTTCACATACCTTTTTTCTTTTATGTTTTGCTCTTTATCATTATAGGATATAGAGTCAAGTAAATTGCCCGAGAACATACCGTACAACTCTAAATCTACAATTTTTTGCTTGCTTGGAACAATGGCATAATCACGTCTTAATAACTTAACCACATCTCCAGTTATACCAACAGATTTAACATTAACCAACTCATCTAAAATCGACCTCATGGTAGCTCCACCACTGTATTGATTAACTAAAGAACTAAAAGTGATACCCTTCCCATAAATTGGTAAATCTAATGGCAAATTATTTTTACCCAAATACCTTTCATCCGCACACCAAGCAGAAAGTACTTTTGTCGCCCTGTTCCATTTTTGATCGGTTAATTCGATTGGTTTTTCAGTTTTCAACACACGATCTATTTCAACGCGAGATAAACCTGTTAAAACGGCTACCCGTGTTTTGGTTTGTTTTTTCTCTGCATGAATTCTAAACTCTTTACTTTCAAATGCCACATCCACATAAATCCTTTTTAACCAATCAGACGCGGTTTGAAAAGGGACTGAATTTCTTAAGAACAGAACGACTAATGGCTTAAAAATACGATAAGCCAGATAACTTAACATCTGATTGAGCGCTGCTATTTTGGGCATTTAATTATATTTGAACCTGTACAAAAACAAGCCCAACCTTAAGACTTGTTAATTAATAAATCATACAAAAAAATTGAGTTACTTTAATCATCAATAATTCCCATAAGAACTTTGCAATCACTATACATAAAAAAAGGTTGTTTGTAAATAACTTTACAAACAACCTTCCCACTTACAATTGGCAATTAATCTGATCAATACCCACTATTTTACTGGCATTTAATGCGCCTTGCCCATAAATGCCAATAGGTGAATCGTAGCTCACCGACAGTGAGTTGCAGTCATTTATCTGCATTTGCATGGTTCCCCATGGAATGTTAGAGGTATTCGCTGAGTTAAAGTTGTCTCCAAAAAATGTACCGTTAACTTGTACCAGGTTGGAAAATGTAATTAACTTATTGGCATCTATGTTGCCAACATCTAACATCCATTTTTGATTACCTAAGTTATCATAGGTAAACCAATACATCAATACTGAGTTATTTCCTAGGTATTCTAAAAACCAACCCTCTCCGTTGTGTGTGGGGTCATACCACGCTCCAGAAACACCATCTAATACATCATTTGAAGGATCATGCGTACTGCAATCTCCCCCTGACAAGCTGGTTAAACGAGTGGTAACATGATTACCATCAGCATAGTTTCTATCCAATGAGTTATAGCTAATTACTCCACTATTGCAACCATTAAATTCAAAGGAAATATCACCCCAAGTCTGATTAACGACGGCCTCAGGGTCAAAGGTAGGCCCAAATACACCACCTGATGTAATGGTGACATTTTCCAATAAAATACGATTATTAGCGTATGTCCCTGTACCTATTATCCATGCTTGTTCTGGCTGATTTGGCAAATAGGTAAACCACGTCATTAATGCCCGATTATCTG
This sequence comes from uncultured Alcanivoracaceae bacterium, assembly GCA_947311585.1. Classification (GTDB taxonomy): domain Bacteria; phylum Pseudomonadota; class Gammaproteobacteria; order Xanthomonadales; family Marinicellaceae; genus NORP309. The sequence goes on from CAMZLQ010000103.1 coordinate 4,056, forward strand.
GCAAAATTTCTATTATGTAACCCTCTCCACTGCGATTGACGTCATACCACGAACCTGAGGTGGTGTAATCCACAATGAACTCTGAGGGAGTTACTGTGCTGGCATAGATTTCTAATTCACCCAATATTTGCGATGTGTTATTATCTTCTTGTTCCCAAATTAATAAGGCTTCGCCTGTATTGCTGTTATAACCAAGATCCACTCGTCTGGCATCATAGGTTAGTGAACCGTCTGGGCCTGCGTGCGAGACCCTTTGACTTGTTTGCCCCAACCTAAGCTGTGTTTTTCCATCAAGTCTTTGCATAAATATTTCAAACTCACCATCCACATCGGTATCCGCTCGGAAAGCCACCAAATATTGCTTTGATTGCTTCATGTATTTGACTTGTGGTCGAAAGGCATCGTAGTTATTGTTTCCATCAGGCCCTATGTGACTGATAGCAAAATCATCGCCACCAATTTCACTGCCATTTGCTGCTAATATTTGCCCAAATATTTCAAACTCATTACCGACATAAACCCCTGTGGCTGGATCGGCAGACCAAACAACGAGGTATTGGTTGTCAATACTATTCCACACAACTGAGGGAAACTGCGCTGATCGCGTGGCAAAACCAGGAACACCCGTTTCAGATATTTGAAAATCATTAAGTCCTACTTCTGCTCCCGTGCTTGCATTTAGGCGCTGACCATATATCTCAAATTCGCCGCTGACGTGCCCATTTCTATTATCATCCCCATACCAAACCACTAAAAATTCATTGTTGGTTTTGTTGTAGGCAATTGATGGCGAATAGGCATCAAAAATGGGTTGGCCATTGGCACCCATATCCGAAATTCTAAAATCATTGGCACCAATCTGAGCACCAGAGGCACTTAACTGCTGACCATAAATTTCAAACTCTCCTATTGCATTTACTGTGTTACCTTCTTCTCCACGCCATACCACTAAATAAGTATTTTCTATTTCATTATAAGCAATCACAGGATCGATGGCATCGTAAGAACGGTTGGCAGTCGGTCCCATTTCTGAAATTTTAAATTGCGAGCCAACAGGCTGTCCATTTGCCGCATTTATCCTTCTTCCCCATATCTCAAACTCTCCTTCTACCGTATTAGCCCCGCTTACAGAGTTAGTGTCTCCATACCACACCACCATGTATTCATTGGCTTGTGGGTTATAGACTACATCTGGTTTTCTGGCATCATAGGTGGTATTACCAGCGGGTCCCATTTCGCTTATTTTTATCAGTTGAGCAAGCGGGGCATTTGTTGTGGCATCAATTCTTTGGGCAAAGATTTCTATAGCTGCCTTAACATTAACACCTGTTCCTGTAATAGAATCCGTTCCTTCAAAGACGATTAAGTATTCACTACCTTGAGAGTTGAATGCAACAGCAGACTCTTCAGCATCGTATTCTTTATTCGAATCGGGCCCAACATGGGTTGTTCGTATAGGTGCGGTCACATTAATGGCTGTAACTTGACCACTAATCGCAATCAATAAAAGTAATATAAAGTTTTTCATGTTATCCTCTGATTAAAACTCAAGCTGAAATCTGGCTTGAAATATATTTAGTGTTTGATTTATTCCAAAACTATTGGGTGTTGTTTTTGCTTGTATGTAATTAAACATTAAACGATTTTTATTGCTTATATAATAATTTATTCCTAATGAAATATTTTTTTCATATCCGGCATTTAAATTTTCATCTGTTAAATCTAAATAACTGTAACGAGCCGACACTTCCCAAGTTCTGTGTTTTTTTACCCTGGTCGATGCCCACTCGCCTTTCCTAAAACTAAATCGCCTTTGACCATTAAATATTTTACTTATAATAAAATACCCACCATCGTATTTAAGGTCTGGCTGCACAAAATCTCGGGTAAAATTATTCTGCATGTATTCTGCTTGCATTGTCCATGAGCCTTTCTTCCATAGAGCCTCCAACCCATACTTTTCAATCGAATTAATAAAAAATAATTTACCTGTATCCAGCAACCTAGAATTAAATGTATGAGACTCTGGTAATGTCCGTATTCTTATTTCGGTATTGGGCTTTCTGTATTGAAACGATGTTCCAAGGTATAATTTATTGTCACCTATTTTAATCTTTTTGCCAATTCGACCCGTTAATGCTTTACCAAAAAAGCTAGAACTTCCTAAATCATAATGGTCATCACCGAACAAACCAATGCGCACATTCCAATCTTTACCATAGTGAATATAATTTACACCAGTACCGTAACGATCGCTTAGTGCACTGGCAAGTGAACGTTCCATAAAAAAATGGTATTTAGAATTACTGACGCTCTCAAGACTAAATGGCATTTCCATCTTGCCTAAATAAATTTCATTTCTTTTATTGGGTCTATAACGCAACCATGCTGCTTGTGTTGAACCTTTACGTGTTCTTACCGAATCTGAGAAGTCCGATTGAAAATAGGCAGAATATTTTTTATTAAACCTGGTAAATAAACCAAATCGAAATCGCCTAACATCCCATTCTTTATCAGGAAATATATTTTGGTCGTCATCGTAAAAACTATAGTCAGCCTCCATTCTTGCACCAAAATCGTAGCTGATTTTTGCATTCAGGTTCAAACTAAATGCCATTATTAGTAAACAAATTAAAAATTTCATGTTTCAATCTTCTTGCTTAAACCAATGGGAAACTTTTCCACACAGATGACCCAAACTATCAGCTAAACTAAAATCGTGAGTAACATTCTTTAAAACTTCTAAACTGACTCTATTTTTTATCGCGTATTTTTCAAAACACCTATTCATTTTATTTGTCCAACTTTCAGCTCTTTCTAATCGGTTTTGACCCTGCAATCTGTCAACTTTTTTACTTTTATTTAGTGATTTATCACGCAAATAATCTTTTTCTCCAACATACACACGGTATTTAACTCTCAAGAAGCGCATGAACTCAAAATCAATATCCGCAAATTCATTTCTGAGCTTTAAACCATAAGGGTAATACTCACTAAAGCTTGGCATGGTATACCAACCTGCTGACACAATGGCTACTTTTTTCACCTGAGCAGGATGGGCAAAGGCATATCGTTGCACAAATTGAGCTCCTGCTGAAAAGCCAAATAAATTTATCTTATTCACTTCAATATCGTACTGAGTTGACAACTCATTGATGATGGCTTGCAGTATATAATCGGCTCTTGGTCCTTTATTTTTCCGACCTAAGCGTTGGTAATCAGTGGCATAATCTTTAGAAAAAACCGGTGCGATTAGTAAGCTGTCAGGACTCATCTGTTGACTAAAACTGTTAATAATTTCTTCAGCATTTCTGGAAATACCGTGAACCAAGACCACAATATTTGTTATTTCTTGGCTGCCCTTAACATAATAGTACTTTAATTTATCACAAGAAGATAAACTGCCTTTCTTTATGCTGCCCCTAAACTTTGGGTTATTTTTATTTGTTTTCTGCATAATCATTTATTAGTCTCACTGGAGATTTGTTTTTCTTTAAACTATCCATATTCCACTCTTTATGACAGAGCTTTATTAATTCGATATTGTGTGTCGCCATTAAAATAGTTCCTTTATACTCTCCTAATAGGCTTTTTATGATTTCAAGACCTTGTTTATCTAGATAACTCTCAGGCTCATCTAATATCAATATGGCAGGCTTCCCTAATAAGGCCCTAAACAATAAAATGCGGGCTTTTTCGCCCGAAGATAAATTCTTTCCTTTTTCTAAAATACGTGTATTCAAACCCTTGGGAAGTTTTTTGACTAGGTTATTTAATTGACAAAACTCCATTAATTCATCAAATCCTTGCAAATTTTCTTTGCCTTTACGGTAACATAAATTTTCCAACAAAGTGCCTTTGATAAGACCCGCTTCTGCCGAGGCAAAACCAATATGATTTGCTCTATCTAACGAAGGTGTCTTATTGGGCGCACTGCCATTAACTCGAACAAAACCTGAGTCCACTTTTATCAAGCCAAGTACAATCTGAATTAATGTGCTCTTGCCTGAGCCATTGGTTCCAGTCAATGCAATATGATCACCATTTTGGGCACGTACAGACAGCTGTTTAAACGTTTCTTTTATGGTGGTATTTCTTAACTCAATTCGCCCAAGCGAAGCCGAATCTTTTTCAATCGTTTCCTGACTGTTTTTTCCTCTGACTATCCTGGGAATGGCATACAATTCTTCAATTTTTGCGATGGATAGTTTCGCTCCTTGGTAATATTCTTGCGTCCTACCCAATTCCCTAATTGGGGAATTTAAAAACAAAATAATACTGATTAATGCCGTGATTTCATCCAATGCCAAAACATGATTATTTAGCCCATTAAAGACAAAAAATACACTGATTAAAATTAATGAAGAAGAGTCTCCTATGCCGCGGATAAATCCCAAAAACACCCCCTGTTTGGCAATGTTTTTTTCTAATTTTTTTGCTTGTTTATTAATTCTCGCCACTTCACGCCCTTCTTTTCCCATAGAGCGAATTGTAGCCAATGACGACAAGCGTTCCACCAACAAACTGTGAATGGCAATCCTATTGCGCCGAACAACCCTAATGCTATTTTTTAAAAAACCACCAACAAGCACCGACAAAGCCAGCAACGCCATTAAAGTTAATGAAATAACAACACCCAATGACGCATTTATCTTAAAAACCAATAGTGTCGTCAATAGCAACAACAAGCTGTGTGTGATTAATCGTGAAATCCCTAGACTCAACCATCGCTTTAAAGCAGATAAATCACCTGCCAAACGTGAAGATAAGTTTCCGATAGTTCGCGCTTGAATGTTTCTAACCGAGGCTCGCATTAAACGTTTAAGCAAGCTGGAACGAAGTGAATTGATGTAACGTTGTGACATTTTTTCTGACACGTAACGTTCATGTACTCGTAAAGCCACAATTAACCCTGCTGCGATTAACAAATAAATAATGGTGTGCGTATTGATTTCTTGTTGATTCCTTATCTGCAAAGAAAGGTTTTTCACCCAATAATAACTGCCAACAACAACCGATGATTTGAGTAAACCATTAATAATCAGTTGCACTATTTGGAAGCGAGATTTCTTCCAATAGTTGGCTGGAGGGTTAAAGGGTGAAAATTGATTTTTCATGACGTGTTATTTATCCACTCTTAGGGGTGAAAGACTTAATTCCAAGAGCATGTCATGCAATTGATGACCAAAACCTGCTGCCACCGTTTCTTTTTTCTTAAAAATTGGAGTAGAGGTCATTTTTTCCACTTCTTGAACACCCAATGGATTAGAAGAAACAACACCAGAAATACCTAGCACATTGTAACCTAATGACTTCAACCAATTGTCACCATAAACTGCCGAAGAACTATCACCCGCTGTATATACCATTGCTGTTGTTGCATTGATTATTTCTGGTGATTCAAGCAATGCTTTTGTTTCACCTTGTAAAATACCATCTGCCACTTCCACAACGATTACATCTGTCTGTGGTGTCTTTAAATATGTTATCATTTCATCAAATAACCGAACCAAACTTTGATTTGACATAAGGTAAGTTGAAACCAACCCTGCATCGGTGAAATCAATTGCCTTTGATACACCTGCATCAATAAAATGCCATAAATCACCACCAGAGCCTGTGCCCGTAACTTTTGCAGCCGAAACATTAAAGCCATCTGCTGTTAACCCTTTAATCAGGCTAGCAACTGTTGTTGTTTTGCCTGCATTCATGGAAGAACCAGAGACAAGAAGAATTGGAATGTTTTTTGAAGTTTCTGTTTTAGAAGGAGTCAAAACATTGTATTGATTCAGATTTAAAACTTGTCCATGTTTATTGCCCAACAACCCTAAAGGCTGAATTTCAGTAGCGGGTTTAACCTTAGGGCTTTTAAAGCGCATATGAGAGGCTACGCCACCACCTGCCACTAAATGGCACGCACTTAAATCATCAGGAACAACTGATTCAAATTGATCAGGTGCATAACGGTTTCCATAACAAACAACAATCTTATCATGCACAAACATTCGACTACGCCGTCCATTTGGCTGTTCAATGCGGCAATGTTGCCTCAAACGAGTCACTTCACAAAGAACCAAATCTCCTGCTTTAGGCTTGACTTCTCCTGTTAACAGGGTATGCGCATCACCTAAATTGACATGTCTTGTGGTAAACGCTCGCTTACACTGGTTAAGAACAACAGGTATGGGTTGCACCTGAATGTTTTTATTCGCTTGTGATTTAACCAACTCTATCTTTCTTGTCTGTGTATTTTTCATAATAACCTCTTGCATTAATATTAGCACTTTCCATTTTCAATAAATCCATTTATACCTAGCTCAAAACAATAGTCAACACCTGTTTGTAAATATATTTACAATATGTGATTGGTATCACATTTAAACTCCTTTTTTAACCTGATTAACTAAACTAACAGGGGAAAGTGACGTACTTTGTTGATTAGAGAACCCAACTAAATTTATCAATCTAAATTAAAAAACAAACGAACCATATCACAACCCTTTTAGCGGTCTCTATAAATAAACCTGCTAGATAATATAAGCAAATGCTAATTAGTCTTTTAAATCCAAACTTGGTATAATACGCGCGAATCTAATCAGGCTAAACTATGACAAATCTAAATCAATCAGCAGGAGCCTTATTTCGCGCGGCTGTTGTCAACAATAAACCTCTGAGCGTTGTGGGAACAATTACTGCATTAACCGCACTTATGGCTGAAAAGATTGGACACAAAGCCATTTATTTATCAGGTGGCGGTGTGGCAGCTAATTCTTTGGGTATGCCTGATTTAGGTATTTCATCCCTTGAAGATGTACTTATCGACACACGTAGAATTACCGATGTCTGTAAGTTGCCACTGTTAATTGATGTTGATACCTGTTGGGGCGGTGCTTTTAATATTGCTCGAACCACACGCAGTGTTATCAAAGCAGGCGCTGCAGCCATGCACATGGAAGACCAAGTAGCAGAAAAACGCTGTGGTCACCGACCCAATAAAGAAGTGGTTACCAAAGGCGAAATGGTCGATAGAGTAAAAGCAGCTGTTGATGCCCGAACAGATGATGAATTTGTCATTATGGCACGTACCGATGCACTGGCAATCGAGGGCATAGATTTAGCTATCGAACGTATGGTTGCCTATGTTGAGGCTGGCGCGGATATGATATTCCCTGAAGCGGTACAGTCACTAGCCCAATACCAACAAATTAAAAAGGCTGTAAAAGTGCCAATACTTGCCAATATAACCGAATTTGGAAAAACTGAATTATACTCTCAAAAAGAACTGAGCGAACACGATGTCGACATTGTCCTTTATTGCTGTGGTGCTTACCGAGCTATGAATAAAGGTGCTCAAAATGTTTACGAAGCTTTACTTAAAGACGGTCACCAACGCCATGTCATCGACATCATGCAACCACGTGAAGACATGTATGAGTTTTTAGGATACCACAGATACGAACAAAAATTAGACGAGTTATTTTCAAAAAAATAATCCTAAGATGGGACTGACCCATTATGGAACAACTAACAACTATTTAATAAGAACCGATGGGCAGTGCCTATCCTACAAATTATAAGAGAAAACATTATGGCAGATCAAAAAGCAAAGAAAGCAGGCGGAGCAGGTCTTCGTGGACAATCAGCTGGCGAAACAAAATTATGCACCGTGGGCGTTTCAGGCTCAGGCTTAACTTACAACGGTTACGATGTGGCGGATTTAGCCGAAAACACCACCTTTTATGAAACAGCGTACCTCATTTTTCATGGTGAGTTGCCAAACCAAACACAACTGCAAGAATATTCAGCCAAAATCATGGCTAACCGTGAATTACCCGAAGCCTTAAAAGCCACTTTGGAGATGATTCCAAAAGACACGCACCCAATGGATGTGATGCGCACAGGTTGCTCTATGTTGGGTAACTTAGAACCTGAAATGGATTTTTCACAGCAACAAGATGCAGCCGATAGATTGCTTGGTGCTTTTCCATCTATTATTTGTTATTGGTATAAATTTACTCATGAAGGTGTGCGTATCGAAACGGCTTTGGATGATGACTCTATCGGTGGACACTTTTTGCATATGCTACGTGGCGAAAAACCCAATGCTTTACATGCACGTGTGATGGACGTGTCCTTAATCTTATATGCCGAACACGAGTTTAATGCCTCAACTTTTACAGGCCGTGTAGTTGCCTCGACCTTATCGGATATGTATTCGTGCGTAACTGCAGCCGTTGGTGCACTACGCGGACCCTTACATGGTGGTGCTAACGAAGCAGCCATGGCAATGTTGTCGCAATGGAAATCAGTTGATGAGGCCATAGCAGGCATTGACAACATGTTGGCAACCAAACAATTAATCATGGGATTTGGGCACGCAGTTTACACCGAAAGTGATCCCAGAAACGCTTTAATCAAACGCTGGTCAAAAGAATTGTCCGAAGATGTCGGTGATGAATGTTTGTATGATGTTAGTTGCGCAGTTGAGAAAAAACTCTGGGATGAAAAACACATCTTCCCCAATGCCGATTTTTTTCACGCATCGGCTTATCACTTTATGAACATCCCGACCAAATTATTCACCCCAATATTTGTCTGTTCAAGAATCACAGGTTGGGCTGCTCATGTGATGGAACAACGCGCCAATAACCGCATTATTCGACCCAATGCCGATTACGTTGGAGTTGACCCAAGGAAAGTAACACCACTATCGCAAAGAGCATAAAGAAACACGGAACGCAAAAGCCCTCAAGGAAAAATACAGTGGTGCTCCTTACGAGCACCATTTTTTACGAAAACTCAATCGATTAACATTTATTGGTAAGTGGCAATTATCCCACTTACAAATGAATACTAGTTTAAGAGATCTACTCTGTTGTCAATGACCATCAGGGGCAGGGACTTTAGTCCCGTTGTTTTGAAGACGGACTAAACAGACTGTGAAAGTATTATGGGGCGAAAGAAAAATGAGTAGAAAATTTGCTAACAAAGGCGGAAACGCAGTGACTAGCTAGCTAATTCCAAGTTTTTCAACGCATAGTAGCGAAATTTATGCCATTTTTACTCGTCATCAGAATACTTTCACATCTCTATAGGGCGTGCCCCTTGTGGGTACCCGTATTTGGTTTTGGATGGATGTTTATTAAAAACAAAATGGTAGCGTCCAGATAAGTGTGTCTAGTTGAGTGGTTTTTGCCACGAGTTATAATTAAATCACATTGATAATGATAAAGTCGATGTCATATCCGTAGCTGAAACCGACGATCCACGCAAAGCCAGAACTGTAAGCAATAGGCGAGGACGACCAAAACCAACTGGGCGCTGTATTTGGGAAATAATTGGTATCGATTGCTGGGTTGATTGTGCCTTGATTTGCAATGCCTGATAACTCATCAACCATTGGCACACGCCAGTTGTTAAAACCACAAAGGTTTTCTGTATTTGAGCCATTTACTAACACATCCCAATCACTATAATATGTTCCTTCTGCATCTTGGTGACACAAGCCTAAAGCTGTAACACCGCCCCATTTGTAAGTAAAATCTTTGTTGTGTATATCTGCGGTAGTGGTCTTAACTTCCCAAACCAAACCTGTGACATTGTCCTTAACACAAGACCAACTGGTAGCTGATGCAGCGTAAGCGTCAACTAAACAGCGTTATTGACATTTACAATGTTTTAAAATTCCATGGTAGAAGTTTATCATAATCATCGACAGTTTCGACCAAAGGTAGTTTTTTGA
>CAMZLQ010000104.1 GCA_947311585.1 uncultured Alcanivoracaceae bacterium
TCTATGTCCGTTGGCATCCACTTCATCTTAAAATAACCCAATCGAGTGATTTTACCTTCACTAAAAGCAAGTGTTGCTCCTTTCATAACTTTTCCATTGCCAATATGCACAGTAGCATTGTGGTAGACCACTTCTTTTTGTTGTTTGGGTGCTGGCACTGGAGCTAGAGCTAATACGACTGAACTTATTAATAACATACTGAGAAATAACTTTTTCATTTATCCTGCTCCTAGGTATTCATAGCCTGTTAAACTGTCGCATTGCATGTGCTTTTCGGGTTTCATTTGTGCGGGCATTTTGGGTTCATCGGATTGGTTAATTTGTTTAATTAAATCCATCCTTTTATTGGTTATTTGTCTTTCAATTTGCATTTGTTTATCCCTATCAAACAGCAACTTACCATCCACAAATGTTTTTTGAGCGGTGGCATAAATACTTAATGGATTGGCGTTCCATAAGACAATATCGGCATCTTTCCCAACTTTAATACTCCCCATTTGATCATCCAAATGCAGTAGTTTCGCCGGATTAAGTGTTACCATTTTCCAGGCTTGTTGTTCAGTTAATCCACCGTATTTGATGGATTTTGCCGCTTCTTGATTCAATCGTCGTGCCATTTCTGCATCATCTGAGTTGATTGCTGTGGTAATACCCATCTTGGTCATAATTGCGGCATTATAAGGAATGGCATAATTAACTTCCCACTTATACGCCCACCAATCAGCAAAAGTTGATGCTCCTGCGCCATGAGCCAACATTTTATCAGCTACTTTATAACCTTCCAAAATATGAGTGAAGGTATTGACCTTAAAATTAAAATCATCCGCTACTTTCATCAACATATTAATTTCAGACTGTACATAGGAGTGGCACGTGATAAATCGATTTTTATTGACCACTTCTAAAGTGGCTTCCATCATTAAATCACGACGAGGTGGCATGACTTTTTTCTTTGCAGAACGACTGAGTTTATTGAAATCGTTCCATTGTTTTTCATAAGCCAAAGCATTGGTGAATGCATCCCGGTAAACTTGCTCAACACCCATACGTGTCAAAGGGTAGCGAATTGAGCTTTGAGAACGTGACCGTTTAACGTTTTCTCCCAAGGCAAATTTAATAAATTTATCCGCCCCTTTTATCAATAGTTCATCACTAGTAGCTCCCCATCGCATCTTGATGAGTGCTGATTGCCCACCTAATGGATTGGCAGAGCCATGCAATAATTGTGCGGCAGTCACCCCACCTGATAGGTTGCGATAGATATTGATGTCGTCGGAATTTAATGCATCTTCCATGCGAACCATGGATGAGTTTGCCATAATGTCATTGACTGATAACAGAGCTATGTGAGAATGTTCGTCAATTATCCCTGCCGTTAAATAATGCCCTGTCCCATCAATTATTTTATCGGCTCTAACAGATAGATTTTTCCCGACTTTTGCAATTTTTCCCTTTTTAACAAAAACATCGGTGTTTTCTAAAACGCCAGCAGCTTCACCCGTCCAAACCGTTGCATTAGTGATAAGGTAACTCGAAGCCTTTTCCTTTGCTGTTAAACCATAAGCCGAAAAAGGCTGTGGAACAACGGGTATGTCTAATTTTTTATTGGCTTTTTTGTCTTTATCCTCTTTTTTATCGATGTCTTTTATGCGTTTTGCTTGCCAAACGGGGTCACTTCCTGAAATACTGGCAATGGAGTTGTAGTTGACTAATCCCAGTAAGTTTTGTTCATTTTGAGCTTGGGAAATTTTTAAACGAACAAACTTTTCGCTTAATTGCGCCTTAAATTTTAACTTACTTTCTTTGGCAGTGCTTTTTATCTCCAGCTTTCCTGCTTTATTTTGCACTTCAATTTCTTGAGTCTTTCCAGCAATAGTGAGCTGATAAATACCCGATTGCAACGGAATTATTTTATTGATTTCATAACGTTTTCCTGCCACCCAATTTTCATTGATTTTGCCGCCTTTTTTGAACAAATCTTTTTCAGCAATGATAAAGTTCGCAAAAGAACCTTTATTTAAATTGCCAATTTTAGAATTATTTAAATAGCGAGCTGGTGTCGATGTTAACGCCGCTAGTGCTTGATTTCGTGGCAAGCCTTTTTCAACCGCTTGAGCTAAATCTTTTAAGAAAGACTTATTAGTGGATGGTATGAGAGCAAAATCAACCTTGTTTTTGTTTAAATAATAGGCATTATAGGGCGACATTTGCCATTTCATCATGTCGGTTAATGACACCTTCCATGCATCCAATTCATCGCCAACATCTGGTGCTTTTGGCATAACTAGGGGCACAATTAACTTTCTATTTAACTTCTTTATTGCATCAATATGCTTGTATTCATCACCTGAGGTTTTAATGATTAAATTTTTATTAAACTCTTTGCTTAATTTGTCGGCTAGAAGCGTTTGTTGCCAGTTCTTTGTTTCAAAAATTTGGAGTAAGTGTTTGTTTTTGTTGATAGCCGTCAAATCAACATCGGTATAATTTGGTTGCCTTTCTGAGTACCAGGTAGCATCCAACCACGTTTGGCGAATCAATGCCGATGCTCCCATTAAAGAGATTGGGTACAATTGTTTTGAACTGCCCTTATCAAATGACAAGTGCATAGCAACCTTTGGTTGAATAACACTTTGGTTATCGCTGTCATCATTTAAATTAACCAACACTGAAGAACCACGCATAATGCCATCATGCCGTGAAGATAAAACGCTCGAAAAACCCAGTTTACGCAATTCTTTAGCCTTCTTTTTATCGTGATGAAATTCTGTAATGCCCTGATAAGAAGCTTTTATTGCTTCATTGGTATTAACTGCGCCTTTTATGGTGGTGTCCATGGTTTCAGCACCAAAAAAAGTGAATGGAGCGTGTTTTCCAGGCTCTGGCAATCCATAACCGCTATCAAGTAACACAAAGCCCGGATAAATATTTGCACCATGCAAGTCCCGAACTTTTGCTTTTTTTGGTACATCAATGTTTTGACCAACTGCAATTATTTTGTCGTCTTGAATTATGAGTGAAGCATTGCTTAACTCTGTGTTTTCATCAATAAACAGATGGGCATTGGTAAAAGCGACAATCGGATGTCTTTCATCCTTTGGTCCATTGAGCATGGCTGTTGGATTGGGGTTTGCCATGAGTTCAAAACTCAAAACAAGACATATTATAATTTTCATAAATGAGGTTTCCAATGAGATTATTGTAGTTTTAATAAACGATTAAAGAGGTTTGCTGTCAAAACGGGGCTTTTATTTATCCAGGAATCAATAAGGGCTCGATTAATTTGTGCACCGACTAAGTGGTATACTTTTTTATCCTTTATAAATAATTTCGTGCCGACATCAGGATAGTATTCAAACAGCCAATGCTCGTGCCGTTTAGTTTCGGGAAGTTTCCTTAAGAACAAGTGAATCAAATTCTTTGACAATTTGAAACTCTCAACCGATGCAAATTTTTCTTCCAGTTGATTGCTGAATAATTTTTTAATTTCTTTTTTTGTGGTTGTATTTGGCAACCAAATCAATTCAAATCGCATCGGCAATAGCCCTTGTTTTAACTCCGCTATATTTCTTACCCCATAAGGAACAGACAATTGCACCTTATAGGGGTAAGTAAAACCTGATTTATAGGTTCCCTCACCAATTTTCACCCATTTAGGATTGGATTGCCCATAAGCACTTAGACTCAAAATTATAAGAGACAACAGAACTGTATTTTTTATCTTGTTAAACATTTTTTACCATTACATGTTTGAATAATTGGGTCCACCACCACCTTCTGGTGTAACCCAATTGATGTTTTGACTTGGGTCTTTGATGTCACAAGTTTTACAGTGTACACAATTTTGCGCATTAATTCTGAATTTTTTCTCTTCTCCCTCATCAATAATTTCATAAACTGCTGCAGGACAATATCTTTGTGCGGGTTCTGCCCATTTCGGTAAATTTACCGAAACAGGAATCAAATCGTCTTTTAATTGCAAATGACAGCGTTGATCCTCCTCATGATTGGTACTGGATAAGAACACCGATGACAAACGATCAAAACTAATTTTATTATCAGGTTTTTCATAAGAAATGGGCTGGCAGGAGTCTGCTGGTTTGAGTGATGCATAATCAGGTTTTTTATTGTGCAAGGTTAAAGGCAGCTTACCACGAAATATATTTTGATCAATAAAAGTAAATGCAGATCCTAAAAAGGTACCGAATTTATGCAATCCTGGCTCAAAATTCCGCGCCCTTTGTAATTCCGTAAAAACCCATGAGTTTTTAACATCTTGTGAATAAGTGGTTTTGACGTCTTGTGCTTCAGCCTTAAGCAGGTTATCTGCAATACTTTGAGCAGAAATCATGCCGGTTTTCATTGCCGTGTGAATGCCTTTTATTTTGGCAGGGTTTAAAAATCCTGCCTCGCAACCCGTTAAACAAGCCCCTGGTAATTCAATTTCTGGCAATGAGTTAAATCCGCCTTTATTCATGGCACGCGCACCATAAGCAATACGCTTGCCACCTTCTATTGTTTTTTTAATGACAGGGTGGTGCTTCCAACGTTGAAATTCTTCAAAAGGGCTCAAATAAGGATTATCATAATTTAACGCTACAATAAAGCCTAAAGCCACTTTGCCTTTCTCAAAATGGTATAAAAATCCACCGCCTTCGGTGCGATTATTTAAGGGCCAACCAAAGGTATGCACCACTTTCCCAAGTTTTGACTTTTCATCATCGACTTGCCAAACTTCTTTAATGCCAATGCCATAATGTTGCGGATCAGATTGTGCATCCAAGTCAAATTTTTCAATAAGTTGCTTACCCAAGTGACCTCGACAACCTTCCGAAAATATGGTGTGTTTTGCCAATAATTCATAGCCTGGTTCAAAAGAGGGTTTTTCCTTACCTTGAGCATCAATGCCCATGTCTTGTGTGATTATACCTTTGATGCAATTGTTATCATCGTAGATTATTTCTGAGGCAGGGAACCCGGGGAAAATATTGACACCTAGATTTTCGGCTTGTTCGCCTAACCAACGGCACAAATTTCCAAGAGAAATAATGTAATTACCGTGATTTTTCATGGGCGAAGGAATCAATAAATTGGGTGTTTTAATGCTTTTTTCCTGAGAACGCAAATAATAAAAATCATCACCTGAGACTGCCGTTGTCACCGGAGCTCCCAATTCTTTCCAGTTAGGAAACAATTCATCTAATGCAGTTGGCTCCAAAACAGCACCTGACATAATGTGCGCACCAATTTCAGAACCTTTTTCAACCAAAGCAATCTGCCAATCCTTACCTTGCTCTTTTGAAATTTGTGCTAACTTTATCGCTGCAGACAAACCCGATGGACCACCACCGACAATGACCACATCAAATTCCATAGATTCTCTTGTCATAACCTTACTCTTCATCATTATATAAAACAGTTATTATACCGTTTTATTGACTTTGATTGAAGCAATCAACAAGAATCACAAACAAAAAAAATGGCGCTATTAAAGCGCCACTTTTATGAAGAGACCTTTGCATAATTATAGTGACGAGTAAAAAATGATTAAATTCACCGGCTTTTCGCTAAAAATCTCGCCAATAACTGGTTATTACCTTCAATTTTAACTCAATCTGGCAAATTTTCTCTATTTTTTCGTTCGCCATATAGTTATGCAAAGATCTCTAAATGAACAAAAATTAAAAATATTTAATTAACACTCCTTGCGCCTTGACAATGTTTTTATATTAGTAAATACTAATACACATTCAATTAAATCGAGTGCTTAACATGTCAAAATTTATAATTTCTCCTTCAATTTTATCAGCTGATTTTGCTCGCCTAGGTGAGGACACGCAAGCTGTTTTGGATGCTGGTGCTGACTGGGTTCACTTTGATGTAATGGATAATCATTATGTGCCAAACTTGACAATTGGCCCTATGGTTTGCCAAGCCTTGCGTGATTATGGGATTACGGCTCCCATTGATGTGCATTTGATGGTGAAGCCTGTGGATAGAATTATTCCAGATTTTGCAAAAGCGGGTGCGAGCATGATAACTTTTCACCCTGAGGCCTCTGAGCATATTGATAGAAGTTTGGGTTTGATTAAAGAGTCGGGTTGTCAGGCAGGTTTAGTGTTAAATCCTGCAACGCCTTTGTCTATTTTAGAACACGTTATGGATAAACTGGATATGATCTTATTGATGTCTGTTAATCCAGGTTTTGGTGGGCAAAGCTTTATTCCAGAGACACTTAATAAAACACGCCTTGTACGTCAGTTGATTGAAAAAAGTGGTCGAGATATTCGCTTAGAAATTGATGGCGGTGTCAAAATTAATAATATTCGTGAGATTATGCAAGCCGGTGCAGATACCTTTGTTGCTGGTTCTGCCATTTTCAATACCCAAGATTATAAAGCCACAATTGATGCGATGCGAGAGCAGTTGGCTTTGGGTTAATAAATTCATGTTCAATTCATGCTATTGTGTTAAAATATCAACACCATGAAAAAAATGACGATTAAATTATGTTGTGCTGTGTTGATTGGTTTGTTAGCGATAGTACCCATCAGTATGGCAAAAAACAAAAAAACGGTTTCACTCGCAGAAGCCTCTCAAGCCGTTCGTCTTAAAACAAAAGGCAAGATTCTTTCTGCACGAACGATTCATTCAGATGGTCATGCAACGCATAAAATTCAGGTGCTTACCCCTTCAGGACGTGTTAAGACTATTAAAGTACCCGTTAATCAAAGCAATTATTCGACAAGAAATAACGCTTTACCGCAAAGGCAACAGCCCTCTAATCGAAATTACCAATACAATCCGCAGGATGTCAATCGCAGCAATCTTCGCGATCGACCCATGCACAACTCCCGACTAAACACCCAACGCCAGAACAGCAACCCGAGAAGCAGGACACCAGTGAATAATGGAACGTCAACTCGAGAAAGAACTGATAATAAATAGCATACAATATAATGAAAATTTTACTGATTGAAGACGATGAGAACTTAAGAGAAGTTTTGGAGAAAAGACTCAAAGAAGAAGGCTTTGTAGTAGAAAGTGCTGATAATGGAGAGGATGGTTTGTATCTTGGTCGAGAGTTCGAATTTGATTTAGCCATTATTGACTTGGGCTTGCCACGTGTTTCGGGCATGGAAGTTATTCAGACCTTAAGAGCCGAAGAGCGTTCTTTTCCTATTTTGGTTTTAACGGCTAGGGGTTCTTGGCAAGATAAGGTTATGGGGTTAGATGCGGGTGCGGATGATTATTTGGTTAAACCCTTTCACTTTCCTGAACTGCTTGCGCGTGTTAATGCCTTGGTGCGTCGCTCAGCTGGATTTTCATCCCCCGAACTAATCTGTGGATATGTGTCCTTAAATACTTCCACAGGTGAGGTTAAAGTGGATGAGAAGTTGGTTGATTTAACTTCGTACGAATACAAAGTGCTTGAGTACCTTATGTTGCATCAAGGAGAGGTGGTTTCTAAAAGCACATTGACCGAACACATTTATCACCAAGATTATGACCGTGATAGCAATGTTATCGAAGTCTTTGTCGGTCGATTACGCCGAAAAATTCAATCCGATAAACACAAACATAAAGTCATTGAGACCCTTCGAGGGCGTGGTTATCGCATGCGAGAACCCGAAGAATAATGTTCTTAAGGAAATTCTCCTTAACGAATCGATTAATCACAACTGCAACTTTAGCGTTGATTATTGCTTTGGGCATGATTGGAATGGTGATGAATCAAGCTTTTAAAGAAAAGACCCTGAGTTTGGTTAAGGAACGCCTGGAAGGTTATGTCTTTGCTTTGATTTCAGTTATTGAAACAACTCCTGAAAATAAACTCTATATTCACGAAAATTTACCTATACCCAAATTGGTGCAACCCCAATCTGGTATTTACGCGCAAATAAGGGCTAAAGAGTTTAATTGGCAATCCGAATCCATGCTTGGGATAAAGTTGCCTGAAGTGCCATTATTGAAAACTGGAGAAACGCACTTTGATGCTCCGCTAAGCTTCAATGGCAAAGACTATTTTCGTATGACGTCAGGAATTGCGATAGCTAACGAACAAATTGAAGTGCCTTATGTTTTGAGCGTCACAGAAGATGCTCAAAATTATTTTAGAGAACTCGCTGAGTTTGAAGAAACGCTGTGGACTTGGTTAATTCTGACCAGTATTATTTTATTAGGCATTCAATATTTAATTATGAATTGGTCTTTGCGTCCGTTGAAGCGATTAACTGAAAATTTGTCGGACTTAGAGAAAGGTAAAATTGCGAAAGTCAGTGATGATTACCCACCTGAGTTGGCGGGATTAACAACGAACCTGAACAAACTGTTAGAAAATGAACGGGAAAACCTTGATAGGCAACGCAAAACTTTAGGGGATTTAGCGCATTCACTAAAAACCCCTTTAGCCATTATTCATTCAGAACTTGAGAATAAAGATAAAACTAACCGAAGCTTAATTAGTGAACAAATCACCAGCATGAATGAGATTGTCGAATACCAACTTAAACGTGCTGCAGTTGCAGGACACCGAACCTTTACTGTCGGCATTCCTGTTATTGATAAACTCGAACAAATCATTCGCACCTTAGATAAAGTTTACCGCACCAAAAAAGTCAGAACACATACTCAAGCCGCTCCGGGTGCTGAATTTTATGGAGAACATGGCGACTTGATGGAGTTGCTCGGAAATCTGATTGAAAATGCCTACAAATGGTGCGATCAAAATGTATCGGTCACGATTAAAACCTTAACCTTATTGAATAGAAAGCGAACGGGTTTAATTATTGAAATTGCCGATGATGGACCAGGCATTAGTCAAGAGCAAAGAAAAAAATTATTAGCTCGCGGTGTTCGCGGCGATGAAAAAGTCAAAGGACATGGAATAGGGCTGTCAATTGTCAGTGATATTGTTGAATCTTATCAAGGCAAGATAGAAATTAAATACCACGAGTTGTTAAAAGGTGCTCATTTTATTATTACACTACCACCATGAATAAAGAAATCACTGAATTATTGGATATTATGGCGGAATTACGTCATCCAGATAAAGGTTGTCCATGGGATATTGAGCAAAGTTTCGAGTCGCTAAGCACTTACACTATTGAAGAAGCCTATGAAGTGGCTGATGCTATTGATCAAGAAGATTACCCGCATTTAAAAGAAGAATTAGGCGATTTGCTTTTTCAAGTGGTGTTTTATGCACAATTGGCAAAAGAAAAAGGGCTGTTTGATTTCAATGAAGTTGTACAAACCCTAAATGAAAAAATGATAAATCGACACCCTCATGTTTTTGCCAAGCAAGATAATACGCTAAATGCACAGGAACAAAGTCAAAGGTGGGAACAAAATAAACGCTTAGAAAAATCCCGTCACAGCGTGTTGGATGACATTCCTAAAAACATGCCAGAACTTTTGAAGTCGGTGAAACTAACCAAAAGAGCGGCGGTCATAGGATTTGACTGGAAACAAATTGAACCAGTCTTTGAGAAAATGGAAGAAGAGTTGTCAGAACTTAAAGAAGCCATAGAAACCCAAGATGCTAAATTAATAAAGGATGAACTTGGCGATGTGTTATTTGTTTGCACAAATCTAGCGCGGCATTTAAAACAAGACCCGCAATTGGCTCTGCGTCACGCCAACCAAAAATTTGAATCTCGTTTTCGATCGGTTGAAAAAATTGCCAAACAAGAAGAGCCAAACAAAAAACAATACAGTTTGAAAAATTTAGATAAATATTGGAATCAAGTGAAAATATTAGAGAAATCTAATATAATGAAAGATTAGAGTTGTAATTTGGTCTAATAGGCCATACCTACACCTCAATAAATTTAAATACATTATGGAGAACATATAATGAGTGAAAATATTACATACGCAACAGACGACAGTTTTGAAACCGATATTAATTCAGAAGTGCCTGTATTGGTAGATTATTGGGCAGAATGGTGTGGACCTTGCCGCATGATTGCACCGATTATTGATGAAGTTGCCGAAGAAATGAAAGACCAAGTTAAGGTTGTTAAAGTCGATACAGAAGCTTGCAGAAATACAGCAATCAAAATGGGTATCCGCGGGATTCCTACTTTGATGGTATTTAAAGGTGGCGAAGTGGTTGATCAGCATGTTGGCGCCTTATCAAAAGGACAATTGGTCGAGATGTTAAATAAACATACCGCCTAACAGGCTTAGTTGTGGTTAAAAATAATTGGCATTCATTGCAATGAATGCCAATTATTTTCTCAATATTGAATAAAACCTCTAGTTTTTCATCCCTTCTTCAAAAAAGAGTTGCTCACCTGCTTTTATCGTGATAACTTAGCAGTCATCAAATAAGAACTGGCCTAGTGCAAGTTTCTAATTCCTCGTTTTAAAATAAAAACTGAACAAAATCAAACTATTAAAATTACTTTAATTTCAATTCCTATTATCAAAAAATCAATCAAAATCTATGAATCTAACAGAACTTAAGCAATACTCTACGCAAAAATTAACAGAAATTGCAGTAGAGGCAGGTATCGAACTTCGAGCAAGAATCCGTAAACAGGATCTTATTTTTCACATATTAAAGAAACACGCCAAAAAAGGTGAAGACATTTATGGTGGTGGAGTATTAGAGGTTTTACCCGATGGTTTTGGATTTTTGCGTTCCCCTGAAGGCAGTTATTTGGCAGGTCCAGATGATATTTATGTTTCACCAAGTCAAATTAGGCGTTTTGGTTTAAGAACAGGCGATACCATAGAAGGAAAAATTAGACCACCTAAAGATTCTGAGCGATATTTTGCCATGCTCAAGATAAAAACAATAAACTACGAGCCACCAGAAAATACGCGTGGAAAAATTCTGTTTGAAAACTTAACACCATTGTTTGCACAAGACCAACTGATTATGGAGCGTGGCAATGGAGCCAAAGAAGATTTAACGGCTCGAATTATTGATTTGATTTCGCCTATTGGTAAAGGTCAACGTGGGTTAATCGTTTCACCACCAAAGGCAGGTAAAACATTAATGATGCAAAATATCGCAACCAATATCGCCATCAACAATCCCGATGCAAAATTATTTGTATTGCTGATTGATGAACGTCCAGAAGAAGTCACCGAGATGCAACGCATGGTGCGTGGCGAAGTAATCGCCTCCACCTTTGATGAGCCAGCATCACGTCACGTACAAGTTGCTGAGATGGTGATCGAACGTGCCAAACGTTTGGTTGAGCACAAACAAGATGTCATAATTTTATTAGATTCCATCACCCGTCTTGCCCGTGCCTACAATACTGTTGCTCCATCCTCAGGCAAAGTTCTAACCGGTGGTGTTGATGCTAATGCTTTACAAAGACCTAAACGTTTTTTTGGTGCAGCTCGAAATATTGAAGAAGGTGGTAGTTTGACTATTCTTGCAACCGCACTAGTAGAAACGGGCTCAAAAATGGATGAAGTTATATTCGAAGAGTTTAAAGGCACAGGTAATATGGAAGTGCATTTGGACAGAAGAATTGCAGAAAAACGCGTATGGCCGGCCATTAACATTAACCGTTCTGGTACACGAAGAGAAGAGCTTATGGTGCCAAAAGAATTTCTAACTAAGGCATGGATTTTGCGTAAGATTTTACACCCAATGGACGATATTCAAGCGATAGAATTTTTATTAGAAAAACTCAAGGACACCAAAACAAATGAAGAGTTCTTTACATCAATGACTCGATAAATTACTAATTAACGCAACAAAAGGATTTGTTGCGTGTAACTGTTGCATTGCTCAATGACTCCCGCGATAAACCTCCTCAAAAAGAAAAAAGTTTTATATACTGTTCATCAGTATAAACACGATTCCTCGGTTGAGTCTTATGGTTTAGAGGCAGCTAAAAAATTAGCGGTTGATGCCCATAGAATTTATAAAACATTAGTTGTTTCACTTTCCGATAAAACTTTGGCAGTCGCTATCATTTCTGTAGAATCCAATTTAAGTTTAAAGCTTGTTGCAAAGGCATTAAAGAGTAAAAAAGCAAGTATGGCAGGAGTTGAAGACGTCTTACGTTCCACGGGTTATGTACTAGGCGGTGTTAGCCCGCTAGGACAAAAGAAGAAATTAAAAACTATTATTGATGAATCAGCTCAATCATTTGAAAGCATTTATGTTAGTGCTGGACAAAGAGGTTTGGAAGTGGAGATTTCGCCATTTGATTTGGCAGAATTAACGCAAGCGAGATTTGTTGAGATTATTAATCCCGCAGTATAATGCCTCGGGATTAATAAAGGTAATATTGTTTATACAAAGAAACTTATTTAGTAAAAATTTGTTTAAAAAATGCTACAATAAAAACATGAAACTTATCCCTGTATTGCTAAATAATGAAACGGTGTATGAATCACCAAGCCTAGAACAGTTTGATTTGTGGGTCGAAACGGTGATTGAAATGCATGGCGAGTTTTTTCAAGTCAGCATTGAAATAGTTGATGAAAAATTATCACAAGAGTTAAATAAAACCTACCGCAATCAAAACAAACCGACCAACGTGTTGTCTTTCTCTTTGGATTTGCCTGAGGGAGTTGAAGAAGATTTAATTGGAGATTTAGCAATCTGTGCCCCTCTTGTGGAGGCAGAGGCACAATCACAAGGTAAATCAATTTTACAACATTGGGCTCATTTGACTATTCATGGTGTCTTGCATTTGTTAGGTTATGACCATATTGAAGATGAACAAGCAGAAGAAATGGAACAACTTGAGATAAAACTATTAAAAAGATTAGAGATACCAAACCCTTATGAAGACTGAAATTATTGTTCAATGCAAAAAGTGCCAACACCAATACAAAGTTCATGATAAACGCGTGGGTGAAAAATTTGCATGTTTTTGTGGAAATCTCTTAGAGGTTCCTTCGGTAAAAATACACGAAGCTGCAGTGGTTAGGTGTTCTTCTTGTGGAGGTGCGCGGGGGGAAGAAGGCGAACCATTTTGCCGATACTGTGGATCAAGTTTTACCTTGCATGAGCAAGACCTTAATACTATCTGCCCGCACTGCATGACACGAATTAGTTCAAAGGCAAAGTTTTGTCATTCGTGTGCGACACCGATCGTTTCCGATGATTTGGACTATACAAAAACATCCTTACCTTGTCCAAACTGTGAATCCCAAGACTTGCATTCACGTAAGATGCCAGGACAAGTCTTTAGTTTAAAAGAATGCGACAGTTGTGCGGGTATATGGATATCTGTGGACGTTTTTAGTCATTTAGAACAACAAGCACAAAAAGAAGCAGCATCAGGCACATTAATTCATGCCAAAAAAGTCGAAGCCAATTCTTTTACTCGACGGGAAGTGATTAACCCAACAAAATTTTATAAAAAATGCCCACAATGTAAAGTGGTCATGCAAAGAAAAAATTATGCAGGCTCTAGCGGAATAGTTGTGGATGTTTGCCATAAACATGGGATGTGGTTTGATATTCACGAATTGGATGAAATTTTAGCCTTTGTACGTTCTGGTTTGTTGTTAAAGCATCAAGAAAAAGCAGCTCGAATTGCAAAGCGAGAGAGTAAACGTAAAAAGAAAACTCCAATAGTTGATAGTAACTATAGTCACAATACGCGTTATGATATTTCACGCAAGGGCGATGTTTTAACTGAAATCATTGGATGGTTATTGGATTAATTTAATAAAAGGTTGCTATTAGTGTGTTTGCTCTAGACAAACCCTTTTAAATAGGCACCATAACTTAACGAGGAAAAAATCATGGCAATTAAAAAAACATTAAAAAAGAAAGCAACAGTCAAAAAGACAACGCCTAAAACTTCAGCTAACAAAGCCAAAGTAGCAGACAATATTATGGGTTCTGCCAATGAAATTTGGTTAGCAGGTTTAGGTGCCTTTGCTAAAGCACAACAAGAAGGGGTGAAAATTTTCAACAAATTAGTTGATGAAGGCAAAGGGGTAGAAAAAATTATTAAGAAAACGACCCAAAGTGCGACTAAAGAAGTTAAAGAAAATGTTGAAAAAGTTACTAATAAAGCATCAAAAAGTTGGGATAAACTTGAAAATATTTTTGAATCTCGCGTTGAGAAAGTCTTAGAAAAGCTAGACATTCCATCATCAGATGAAATTTCGGCATTACTTGACAAAATAGAAACATTAGCAACGGAAGTTTCAAAATTAACAGGAAACTACGTAGCCGATGTGAAAACGGTAGCAAAAAAAGTAGCTAAAAAAGCTCCGGCAACTAAGGCGAAAACAGCAGTGAAAAAAGTGGCAAAAAAAGTCACTAAGAAAACACCAACTGTTAAAAAAGTGGCAAAAAAAGTAACAAAGAAGTAAAGAACAAAATTAAGTAGATGAAAGTAAAAAACCATGAGTTAAACTCATGGTTTTTTTGTCTATCACGATTTCACTTTTTTTAGGTCTATCCTTCCCAATAAGCTGGAATAAAAAGTATAAAGATAGTAAATATTTCAAGGCGGCCAAAAACCATTACTAAAGATAAAAGCCATTTACTGCTGTCGTTTAAACTGGCGTAGTTTGAACTGGCATCTCCCAAAGCAGGTCCTAAGTTAGCTAGTGCAGAAAGTGCTGTTGTAGAAGAGGTCAGTACATCTTCACCAAAAGTCATTAACAATAAGGTAAAGACAGCCAGTAAAAACATAAACTGTAGAATGAAGGCAGAAACTGAGTCAAGAACACGATAATTAATAATTTTCCCGTCCAGTTTAATTATAAACTTTCCATGCGGGTGAATGAGTCGATAAAACTCACGAATACTGAGCTTGTATAACAAAATTAACCGAATGAGCTTTAATCCACCCGAAGTTGATCCTGCACAGGCTCCAATTGAACCAAGCAATAATAAAAACAAGGGCAACATCATTGGCATTGTGCTGATGTTAGCTGTTGAAAACCCAGTATTAGTCACCATCGCAATGACTTGGAAAGAGGCATGTCGAATTGACTCGTATAAAGAAGGGTAAGAGCCATTAATAATTAAAACGAGCGAAGTAATAAACAAAGCAGCGATAATAATGCTGATATACACCTTGATTTCGGTATCTTTTAAATAAACTCTCATGGAGGCAGATCGCCAAGCAATAAAATGTGAGGCAAAATTAATGCCTGCAATAATCATAAAAACCATGCAAATTGATTCAATTAAGGGGTTGTTAAAATAGGCAATAGAAGCATCGTGAGTAGACATGCCACCAGTAGCTAGAGTAGCAAAAGCGTGTGAAACTGCATCAAACAAGTTCATTCCTGCCATATAATAAGCCAAAGCACAAATGATTGTTAGCCCCAGATAAATGTACCACAACATTTTGGCGGTTTCTGTAACTCGCGGTGTTAATTTGTTGTCTTTCATCGGGCCTGGGGTTTCGGCTTTAAACATTTGCATACCACCAATTCGCAACATCGGCAAAATGGCAATTGCCAACACAATAATCCCCATTCCACCTAGCCATTGCAAGAGTTGTCGGTAAATCAAAATAGAATGAGGTAAGCCATCCAATTTAGTAAGAATTGTTGCCCCTGTAGTTGTCAAGGCAGAAACAGATTCGAAAATTGAATCAGCTAACGATAAATTTAGTGTGGTGTCAAAGTATAAAGGTATTGCGCCACTGATTCCCAGTATAATCCACGATAGCCCTACAACAATAAAACCACTGCGGATATTTAAATCGCTACTTGCTTTGCGAAAAGTATAGAGCAAAAAAGAGCCAAATATAAACAGAGTTAAAAATCCTTGAATAAAAGGCTTTATATCACCATCTTGATAGATATAACCTATCGCAATTGGAGGAAGCATAAACAAACTAGCAATCGAAAGCAATAAACCTATAATTCTTAAGACTACTTTCCCAAAGGTTGAGTTGTTATTTTGTTGAGCATTAAATTGTGAAGAACTCTGCATTTATCTATTATATAAAAAACAAGTGTTCACACAAGTTAAATCATTTAAGAGCTTAACTTTCCCAATAAGCGGGAATCAATAACACAAAAAGTGTAAAAATTTCTAATCGACCAAAAATCATTGCCAGTGAAAGTGTCCACTTGCTGCCATCTGCTAACCCAACAAAATTAATATGTGTTGTACCCAAGGCGGGACCAATATTGGCAACTGATGACAAAACTGAAGTTCCAGCCGTAGTTAAGTCTTCACCAAAAAAAAGTAAAATAAGTGTAAAAATTGCCAAAATAAAAATAAATTGTAACATAAAGGCGGAAACGGAATCTAATACACGGTAATTCACTGTTCTGCCATCTAATTTAATAATAAACTGACCGTGTGGATGAATCAGTCGATACAATTCGCGCATACTGAGTTTATTCAGTAAAACAATTCTTATCATCTTAATTCCACCAGAGGTTGACCCAGCACATGCGCCCATTGTACCAAGTAATATAAGTAAAAATGGTACTAAAGTAGGCATTTGACTGACATCGTTAGTCGTGAATCCTGTGGTTGTAATCATAGACACAACTTGAAAGGATGCATGCCTAATTGACTCATATAAACTGGGATATGAGTCATTTTTTAATAAGATAAGAACAATCAAAATAATAGAAGCCAATACTACACTAACATAGGTTCTTATTTCTGTGTCATTAAGGTAAGGTTTAAGTGACGCCGCACGCCAGGCAATAAAGTGTGAGCTGAAATTGATGCCTGCAATAAACATAAAAACAATAGCGATAAATTCAATCAATGAATTATCAAAGAATGACATGGAATCATCATGAGTCGACATGCCGCCCGTTGAGAGAGTAGAAAAGGCATGCCCAATGGCATCAAATCCATTCATCCCTGCCATATAAAATGCTAAAGCGCAAAGTAAAGTAATGCCTAAATATAAATACCACAGTGATTTTGCTGTTTCGGTAATGCGGGGAGTCAGTTTATTGTCTTTCATGGGACCTGGTGTTTCGGCTTTAAACATCTGCATACCGCCTATTCGTAACATAGGCAAAATGGCAATAGCCAAAACGATAATTCCCATGCCACCTAGCCATTGCAGCAGTTGCCGATAAAAAAGTATGGAATGAGGCAAATCATCCAGGTGATTAATTATGGTGGCACCCGTTGTTGTTAGAGCTGAAACAGACTCGAAAACGGCATCGCTTAAGGATAAGTTAAGGGAATGGGAGAAGTACAGCGGAATAGCACAACTACCTCCAATAATTAGCCATGATAAGCCCACAACAATAAAA
>CAMZLQ010000105.1 GCA_947311585.1 uncultured Alcanivoracaceae bacterium
GACGTTTCAAAACAGTTGAGTCATTAACACAAGTCAAAGGGATTGGACTAAAAACTGTTGAGAAAAATCGTGAAGTGATTGAATTAACAGGAAAATAAGGAAACAAAAGAAAAGGACACCGTTAAAAAGGATTTTTTAAAGCCAAGGAAGTCAAAGCCCATCAGTGAAAACTCATGGGCTTTTTTAATGGGCAAAAGTTATTCATCGCATCAAATCGACAACCCTACAAAAACTCCTAGGAATCCAATGCCTATTAAATTTTTTGTGTTATCGATTTTAGCCCACGCTTCTTAGGATTGGTTTGAGTGGGACAAATCCCACTCACCATTTGATTTTTCACGAGTTATGCAAAGGCCTCTTTTATTCTGCATTTAGTTTGTCCTCAAATTTTTTGAGGTATTCACAAGCCTTGGCTAAGTCGGTCGTGGCGTATTGGCCGACATAAGTTGAAATCTCCATGTATTGAGTAACTTCTGGTTTAGTGATTTTCCCTTGCTCATTGAGTTTTTGTTGTTTTTGAATGGCTTTTCCGTAGCGTTCCCACAGTGTTGTTGTGGTGCAGGAGTCGCTTGCAGGCTTTTGTTGAGCATCAGCGGCTACAACTTTATAACCCTTTGGTGCAAACTTTTTCATTAATGCATCGTATTGTGTGCATATTTCTGGATTAACAGCATCGCCGTATTGAATGTTGTTGTTTTTATCAAACTCTTCGCTCAGCATAATGCCAACGGCTGCCGATTCTTCTGCCATCGCTAAACGCTTTTTTTCTAATGCTGGAGTAGAATCGCCTGTTTTTTGCATTTGAGTAATAAATTCTCGATTAAAGACTTGCATCATGTTGTTAAATTCGAGCAACTTGTTTTGTGCTTGTTTGTATGTGCAGGTTTGTGACCAAGCACTATTGGCAATAATTAATAGAGCAATAATTGATAAGTTTTTCATTGATTTCCTTCAAACTAATTTTATAAGAATTCATTATAACTTGCGAAAGCCTGCTAGAATGATAAAATCTGTTAACAAGTATTACGTGGTGCGTTATCATAGCGTTTTTAACTATTATTGGATTTTATTGCCGTGAGAACTTCGCAATTTCACTTACAAACTCGCAAAGAGACACCTGCTGATGCAGAACTTGTCAGCCACCGTTTAATGATTAGAACAGGCATGTTGAGCCGTTTAGGTTCTGGTTTGTACACCTGGACACCGTTGGGCTTAAGGGTTTTACGCAATATCGAAAAAATTATTCGCCAAGAAATGGATAAAGCAGGGTGTTTGGAAATGATTATGCCAACGATTCAACCCGCAGAATTGTGGCAAGAAACCGCTCGCTGGGATAAGTACGGCGCTTTATTGTTAAAAATTAAAGACCGTGCGGGTCGTGATTTTTGTTTTGGTCCCACTCATGAGGAAGTGATTACCGATTTTGCTCGTAAGGAAATAAAATCATATAAGCAATTGCCCATTACATTTTACCAAATTCAAACCAAATTTCGTGATGAAATTCGTCCACGTTTTGGCGTTATGCGTGCACGTGAGTTTTTGATGAAGGATGCTTATTCTTTTCATTTAAGCACCGATTGTTTAAAAGAAACGTATGCAAATATTCACCAAGCTTACTGCAATATATTTGAACGCATTGGTTTAACATTTCGACCAGTTGAAGCCGACTCGGGTGAAATTGGCGGCACTGGTTCGCACGAATTTCATGCTTTGGCGGATTCGGGCGAAGATGCCATTGCCTATTCTACGGAAAGTGATTATGCAGCAAATATAGAAAAGTGTGAAGTTTTAGCACCAAAAACCCCACGAAAAGAAGCGACTCAAGAGTTATCAGTTGTTGATACTCCCAATAAAAAATCCATTCAAGAAGTGGCTGACTTTTTAAGTGTATCGCCTAAGAAAATAATAAAAACACTCTTGGTCGAAGGTGTTGATGGTCCAGTTGCTTTAGTGCTTCGTGGTGATCATGAGTTAAATGAAATTAAAGCCAACAATCTTCCACAGATAACCTCACCGTTTACCATGCTAGATGATGAAGCGATTGTTAAGTTGGCTGGTTGTGATGCTGGGTCAATTGGTGTTAAGGATTTAAATTGTGAAATTATTGTTGATCGAGCAGTTGTGATCATGAGTGACTTTGTCACAGGTGCTAATGAAAATGATAAACATTTAACGGGTGTCAACTGGGACAGGGATGCCACTTATAGTAGCGTAGCTGATTTACGCAATGCAAAAGCAGGTGATAAATCGCCTGACGGCAAAGGCACCATAAAAATTGCACGTGGTATTGAAGTGGGTCATATCTTCCAATTAGGAGATGCCTACACAAAATCAATGAATGCCGTGGTTTTAAACGAGCAAGGCAAAGCACAAACCATGATAATGGGCTGTTATGGCATTGGTGTATCACGTGTGGTAGCAGCTCTCATTGAACAAAGTCATGATGACAAAGGTATTATTTGGCCGCAACAAATTGCACCATTTACGGTGGCAATTTTGCCAATGAACATGGCAAAATCTGAGCGTGTTAAACAAACAGCAAATGATTTATACAACAAACTAAAACAAGCGGGAGTTGCCGTCATTATTGATGACAGAAAAATTCGCCCAGGGGTTATGTTTGCGGATGCTGAACTGATTGGAACGCCGCATCAAATTACCATTGGTGATCGAGCATTAGATGACGGCGAGGTGGAATA
>CAMZLQ010000106.1 GCA_947311585.1 uncultured Alcanivoracaceae bacterium
ATTCAAGCGGATAAATACCGGTTTGATTACTGCCAATACCGACGCTGCCTTTTTTGACGCGAACACGAGGAGAGGAAAGCCGAGGAGCTTGAAGTTTCTTATTTAAACCGCTCAAATAAGGAAACCCAGGTAAAAACCCAACAAAATCGACAGTATAAATGGGTGAGCTGTGTAAAGAAATAATTTTATCAACAGTAAAATTGAGCCTTTTTGAGAGAGAAATTAAATCAAGTCCTAATGATGGATGGTAACACACAGGAATCTTCCAATGTGAGGATTTAATTTCAGTGTAAAAATCAGTGTTTTCATACAATTCTAATAGCTCGCCAATAAATATTTTAGCTTTAGTGCCATGATTCACATAGAGTGTAAGACTGCAATAAGCAGGAACAGAATCAATAATGAGGTCAGGAAATAATTTAAGAATTTCTTTATTAAAATGATAAATTTCACGGCTTGTGTTGGGGTTTATTTCATTATTCCATGTAATGAGAAAACTAGATTGTTCAATTTGTTGGATGTTTATTGGCATTTTCTGTATAAATACTGAGCAAGTTGTATGGCTTGAGGATTGTCGGAATGCAAACAAAAAGTATCGGCCTTAATGGCAACTTTGTTACCATCAATACTAGTAACAAGACCTTTATTAATAATTGAGCTTACTTGATTGCAAGCGTTTTCGGGATTTTTAATAACAGCCCTTTTTAGTGAGCGACTAACGAGACTAAGGTCTTGGTTATATCGCCTATCGATAAAGGCTTCATAAATAACTTCAAATTTACCTTTTGCCAGTTGAGCGAGGACAGATTTATAGGGTGCAAATAGTTTAACGGAAATATTTAATTGAAGATAAACATCTAAAACCAGTTGAGCGAGACGAGAATCTAAACAGGTTAAATTATACAAGGCTCCATGGAGCTTAATGTGATTCATTTTAACATTAAACTGAGAGCACAGCGAATTGAAGTTGGCAATTTGATTGTAAAGAGATTCTGATAAATCATCGGCAGAAAGTGAAATAATCTTTCTCCCAAAATTCTTTTTATCGGGAAAGGAAGGGTGTGCTCCCACCAAAACATTGTGTTTAATGGCTAACTTTAAAGTCGAACTAATAGTGTGAGTGTCGCCAAAATGACCACCACAAGCAATATTGCACTCGTGAATATAAGGCATGAGCTCAGTATCATTAGTCATGCCTTCACCCAAATCGCAGTTAATATTAAATTTCATTGAGCAATTATACCGATAAAATAAGTAAAGACCAAGGCAGGTGGAATTAAATTATATCTGCAGTCTTAACAAAATCTTAACTTTATGTTAGTATACAGTGATTGGAAGAAGCATAGGGGACAAAACAGCAACAACTTAACTTAAAGCTGCCTATCTTTTTTTCCATGAAGAAATACTTACAATTAACAATGAGCAAATGACTCAGTGGGAGAAATTATGAAATTTAGAAAATCGGTACTAACCGTTTGTATCAACGCAGCAATGGCATCAGCGATAATAGCACCAACAACATTATTGGCACAAGATGATTCACCAGTATTAGAAGAAATTATTGTCACCGCACAACAACGTGAACAGTCACTAGCTGATGTTCCTATTTCAGTTGCAGTAATTGACGGAGACTTATTAAAAGAGCAAGCCATAGAAAAAATGGCTGACTTGCAGTTCTCAGTTCCAAACTTTACCATGGCAGAAAGTGGTATTGGTACGAATGTCTTTATTCGTGGTATTGGTTCTGGCAATAACCAAGGTTTTGAACAATCTGTTGGCGTCTACGTGGATGGCATTCATCATGGTCGTGCACAACAAGCACGCGCACCGTTTTTTGATTTACAACGCGTAGAAGTATTACGTGGACCACAATCCATTCTATTTGGTAAAAACTCAATAGCAGGAGCCCTTAACATGACAACAGCACGCCCAACCAATGAGTTTGAGGGTGAAGTGGCGTTGAGTCATGGTTTTACTTATGGGGACACCGAGGCTTCCGTGGTTTTATCTGGGCCAGTTAATGATCGTTTTCGATACCGAATTGCTGGTCGTTACCATGAATTAGATGGCTATGTAGAAAACCTAACCTTAAATCGCACTGAACCTGCACAAAACGATTACACCTTAAGAACAACCTTCGAGTTTGATTTTACCGATACAATGATGGGTACATTAAAAATTGAGTCGTCGAAATTTGATGTGGTGGGAAGAAATATGGAAATCACGGGTGAGTTACCAGCAGCAGTTGGGCCTTTTGCGGGATTAACATATTCTCAGATTTTAACAGGTGTCTTTGGTCAAGATGTTTCTGTGTTGAATAACACACTTGATGGCAAACGACACGCTAATGGTGATTTTAGTAATAACGATCAGTTTGAAGCCGTATTGATTTTGGATTGGGATATGGAGAACCATTCATTAAGATCGACTACTGGAATCTCAAATTTTGAATACAATGATAACTGCGATTGTGATTTTACAGGCGCAAATATCTTTACTTTACCATTACAAGAACAATACGATCAGATATCACAAGAAATTCGTTTAACTTCAAATCTTGATGGCCCAATAAATTATATTGTTGGAGGCTTTTATCAAGACAGTGAGCACAAATTTCATGATGCTATTCAAGTGCCATCCAGCTCAATTTTGGTGCCTTTGTTGAATCTTTCTAGCCCTGGCTTGGGTGATTTATTTTCCAATACAGCAGGTCCTCGTGATGCTTTAGTTAATAGTTCAATTGCTTCTGCCTTTGGTCAAGTGGATTGGGATATTAGCGACACCATGACGTTGCAACTAGGTGGGCGATTAACGCACGAAACAAAAAATGGCACGAAAAATTTAACCATAACCAGTATTGATGGCAGCCCCTTATCTCCAGCACAAGCAATTGTAGCGGATTTTTATGCTCTTGTTTTTGATATTGGCGCATCCAATGCGTTGAATATTATTGACCCAACGATTTCAGACAGATTAGGTACGCACCCAATTAAGGGCCGTATTTCTGATACCACCTTTACGCCGGATATTAAACTGTATTGGGATGTGTCTGATGACACAATGCTCTACGTCAGTGCGGTGCAAGGCAGTAAATCAGGTGGTTTTGACTTTAGAGCCAATAACAAAGGCGCATCAGCGACATCTGAAGATGCTTTTGAATTTGACAGTGAAAAAGCCACCAGTTTTGAGTTTGGTGGAAAAATGAGCTTGTTAGATGGTGCAGCAGAATTAAATTTTGCTGCTTACTACACAAAGTATAAAGACTTACAAGTTTCAATTTTTGATGGAACTCTTGGATTTAATGTGGGTAACGCGGCTAAAGCAGATGTTAAAGGTTTAGAGCTTGATGGCAGATGGCAAGCAACAAATAATTTAACTTTAACAGGTTCTCTTGCTTTTACTGATTTTGAATTTAAAGATTACACCAATGGTCGCTGTAACTTTGGTCAAGCACCAAATGGTCCACAAGCGGCTGATGGTTTCTGTGATTATTCAGGTCAAACCAATCAATTGGCATCGGATTATCAAGGAACTTTTAGTGCACACCACAATAAAGAATTATCTGGTGGAATGGAGTTAGATACGACATTTAGTGTGTTCTTCACTGATAAATACCACGCATCGGCAAGTTTGGATCCTGCTTTGATACAGCCAGCATACCAAACTTTAAATTTACGTGTGGGATTATCTAATCCAACCAATGGATGGGATGTGGCAATTTTGGGTGAAAACTTAACGGATAAAGATGTTATTCTTTTTGGTGGCGATGCACCCTTGTCAGGTTCTACCTTTGGAGCCATTGCGAAATATAATTTTGTTAACCAAGGCAGAAGAGTGGCGGTTCAGTTTACTAAGAAGTTTTAAATACTCATAAAAAGTTGTTTAATAGTTAATATTAACAGGCTTTTAAAAGAGAGAGAGGAGGAAATCCCCACACAAAGTGGGGATTTTTTTTAGAAAAAATTTAATGCTTTTCCAAGGGATTTTATCGCGAGCCCTAGGGTGATGAAAAGAATCACAATACCGAGGCTATTTTGCATTTTTGAATTAACATGCGAACCAAGTAGGGATTTATTATTCATGACCCAAATTAAGAAAAGTGCGATTAATGGCAACAACAATCCGTTGGCAATTTGAGCAAATTTAATCACCTCGATAGATTTGAAACCAATTGATGAAAAAACAATGCCTAAAATTAAGACAACTGCCCAACTGAGTCGAAAACGAAAAGACTTTAGGTTATTGTGCCAATTAAAACAGCCCGATGCAACATAGGCAGCTGCCAAAGGTGCAGTAATGGCAGAGGTGATTCCTGCAGCAAATAAGCCAATGGCGAGTAGGTATTTAGCGTAATGGCCAAATAAAGGCACTAGACCCAAAGCGAGATCACTGGCGTTATGAATGTCGCCACCTTTAATGGCTGCAGCGCTAATCATAATTGCTATAGAAACGATACCACCACCGATTATTGAGATGAATGTATCACGCTTTGCCGCAGCTAAATCTGCTTTTGTTGACCACTTTTCCTGCACCAATGAGGCATGAAGAAATAAATTATAAGGCACCACAGTGGTGCCGATTAAACCAATTATGATTAGTGAACTGCCTTGGGGAAAAGAAGGAACGAATAAACCCTTAACAACAGCTATTAGATTCGGAGAAGTCAGCATTGCCGTGATAACAAAAGCCAAAGACATCAAAAGAACTAATGACACCAATGCGTTTTCGATAAATTTATAATTGCCAATCCACAAAACAGTAAAAGCGACTAAACCGATAAGTAAACTAAAAATATTGACAGGTGTGTTTTCGAGTTGAAAAGACGAGCTTTCAAATAGGGTTTCCAGTCCCAAAACGCCGCCACTAATATTGCCAGCTTCATAAGCGGCATTACCAATTAAGATTGCCGATACCATTAATCCGATGGCGAGCCATTTAAATAAGGGGTTAGGAATTTCGTTTCGCACGGCTTGAGCCAAACCTTTGCGTGCAATCAAGCCAAGTCGTGCAGACATTTCTTGCAACACAATTGTTGCAAAAATCGAAAACACCATTGCCCAAAGCAAAACAAACTGGTATTTAGCACCTGCAATCGTACAAATGGTGACTGTTCCTGGTCCAATAAATGCAGCAGCAACAAGCACGCCAGGGCCTAAGTTTTTAAATGGGTTTTTCATTGATTTTCTTTTTTATTTTGACTTTGGTTTAAAGTATAGATGGCAAAACTACCAAGCCAGTGCCCACCTTCATAACTGTCTGAGACAAGATTAGGCAAAGAGTAGCGAACGTGCTTATCGGCAAGCTTTCGTAAATGAGCATAGCGAGGGTATTGGTTCGCTAAACCATACAACACCCAAGCACGACTAAAATTCAACCCATCTAAATGCACTAACTTGCCATCACTTCTATCAGAAACAACACCAACATTCAAATCAAATTTCTTTTTACGCATTTTGGGTAAGAAATGCCTTAACCACGCATGAAAATCTTTTTCAGCCAAAACTCTGCGCATAATATCAACTTCTTCTAAACAGGGCGATAAAAAATCAAAACCACCAGGCTCCCACTCAAGGGGACAGTTTTTATCACTAAGATAAAAATGCCGTGCTCTTTGGGTGATGGTATTAAGGAGTTTACTATCCCCAACTGCCTGAGCATAATCAAAAGCAAAAACCATACCAAAGGCGGTGTTGGGGTGTTCACCCACGCGAATGTTGTAATAAAGTTTGGGTAAAAACTCAATAAATTTATTCGCCAATAACTCAGATAAAGGTTTCAGGTTGTTTTCTAATTCGCGAGCTAGTGGATCATCCCATGTGTGCAATTCTTGTGCTAACTTCAATAACCAAGCCCAGCCATAAGTACGCTCCCATGATTGATTGTATTTCCCGTTAAAATATTCGACTTCTTTAACAATATTTTCTTTAGAAATGTGATTTTTGAGCAATGCGCGTAATTCTGCAGCAGATTCAATATTGGGGTAGTTTTTCAACAAACTGACCATTGACCAATGACCATGAACAGCCGAATGCCAATCAAAACAGCCGTAGAATGCTGGGTGCATTTCTTTGGGTGTTTTCAAGTCTTTCTCACTGCCCAAAGTTTGTCCCAATTTATAAGGGTATTGGGTTTCAACACAATGAATCGGCAATTGAGCTAATCGTTGAGCTTGAGAAATACCTAAGCTTGGTGTTTTAGGTTGTTTGATTGATTTGGTTAAGCCATAAGTAGATATAAAGAGCAAAATAAGAGCTAAAAAGAAGTTTTTTTTCATAATTTCAGGTGTGTTAAAATTATTACTAGTTTAACTTAAAATTAACAGCAATGAAGGTATAATCGCAATGAATCAAACAAAAAAAGGAAAATCTCATGAAAAACCTACTCAATTTTATCTTCTTTTCATCCGTGCTTTTACTGCCACAAAGTCATGCCATAACTTTTCAAAGCACTACGCTAAATGATGCCTCTGAACCAAATTATATAAAACTTAATTACCCTTCAAATAGTCTTGGGGTGAACTTTGAAACAATAAGTGCTGATTTTAATGGCGATGGTTTTGATGATATCTTATCTTTAGGAGGGCAAACAAGCAATTTTGGTACAGGCGGTGTTATTTTTGCGATACCATTGGCAATAATGCTTTACGATAATGGCGAATACAAAGACCACGATATAGGAGTCAATTTTACCAGCGCTGTGGTTAATGTGGTTGATGTAGATAAAGATGGTGATCTTGATATTGTCACCTTGTTAGGTTATATTCTTATTAATGATGGAGCCGCAAATTTTTCAGTAGAACGGTATAACAACCAGTGGTCTGCTGGCAATAATGTTTTTACATTCGATTGGGATAATGATGGTGATTTGGACATTGTCACGCAGAAGCGAATTTTCCTCAATGATGGAGCATTGAATTTTAATCAGGATTTTGCCACACTTAATTTTTTGCAACAGGGGTTGGTTAATGTTTTTGATTACAGTGACATTAATCAAGATGGTCGTATAGATTTAGTTGTAGGAAATGGAGCTCAACTGCAATCATGGATAAAGAATGAACAAGGCGACTTAGTATTAACCAATGAAATAAACCTTGGTAATCCTATTATTAAAATACAAGCTATGCCACCAAAGGACGGCAGTCAAAATTTCTTAATCGTATCATCTGATGCGCAAGGCACACAAAGATTATATCAATTGCTCAATGATGGAACGGGAGTGTTTTTGTTTGCGGAGATTAATGTTGAATTACAAGAAATAGGCTCAGGCTACATTGAATACACAAAGTTCTTTAATGTTGATTTAAACAACGATGGAAGCGATGAGTTGGTTGTTTCAGCAAATTATTCGGATTTTTTAGATTGTGATAATTCACAAAGCTTAGTGCTTATTTTAGAAAGAGGTTCAAATAATGATTGGCAAATAAAAGAAAAGCTGCATTCAGAAGCGTATAGGGATAACGGTCTATTATCAGAGTTTTCAATAGGAAGAAAGGACATGCCACTCATAATTGACTTAAACGCAGATCAGTTGCCTGACATCGTTCAGCAAGGCAATAACACAATGATTTGGTTTAATAAATCCAGTCAAGAAAACGATTTTTCTTTTAAATTGTCTAATAAAAGCATCGCACAGTTTAATAAATCCATAGCTGTTAATGACTTTGATAATGATGGCAATGCTGATATATTTATGGCAGCAGAGTATCAGCATCGTTGCCGTGTTCCTGAGGTGACTTATACCCCTAAATATTTTATTACTAGCCAATTGTGGATAAATCAAGAGGATAACACGTTTAAACCTTACGTCTCACAACTTGGAGGAGGCAATGACTTTTTACAGGCCTATGAATACGCTATTTTTGCGGATTTAGAAGGAAACGATGAGCAAAATTTAATTGTGACCATTCCAGCCAATGATAATTCCCCTCGAGTGAGTCGCTATGTTTACTCTCGCCTAGTTGAACCGGGTTTATCTTATGATTTGCCAGAGGTCACACTTAATGCACAAACAGCACAACTGATTGCATCCCAAAATGAATATCAAATTGTGATGATTGCTGATACCAGCGAGGCACCCATTATTGTTAGTCAATTGGGCTCTGGTGGAATTGTTGAAGTGGCACGATTGGATTTTGGGGCTAGAAATGGCGAGTTTAAAATAGCCGATATGGATGGCGATGGCGACTTAGATATTATTGCAAGTGATCGAGCAGGCAATAACTCCATAAGAATGTGGTATAACGATGGTGGTTTAAATTTTACACCTGCTAGCTTGGCGTCTCAAGGTGCAATCTCATTGGTCACTATCGATATCAATAATGATGGGAAATTAGACATAATGGCAGGAAATTCTAGTCATGATATTTGGCTTAATCAAGGGGATAGAAATTTTGTAAAAGACCAGTACGATGATGATTTTTGGTATGTGGTTCTAGGAAAAGATGAAAAACAAAATCAAGTTCCAGAATATATGCAGGAAGTGGACTGGAACAATGATTCAAAACCGGACTTATTGGTTTCAATATCTGGATTATCCTCTGTTTATATTAATGACAGTACAACACAAGAGGTGAGTTTTTATAAAGTATTTGAAGGGGCGAACTCACACTTGTTGGGGCATGAAAAACTGATTGATTATAATCAAGACTCGAAAATGGATTATATTGAATTGATTAATAATAATATTGTCTTTAATGTGCAACAAGAAGAGAAAGTTGCGACGGGTTTGTATTTTGACTCCAATCATAATGGGCATGGTTTCTCAGTGGATGAAATAGGCAGAGATAACCTTTATTATTCTATTTTTTATTCCTATAAATCCGATGGAGCACCAGAATGGTTTGCTGTATTAAGTCGGTATGTTGGAAGGCATTCTGGTTACACTTTGGAACAAGCCAAAAACTCTCAAAAAATCAGGGTCAGTTATGATTACACAAGCCAAAGTGCGCAAATTAGTGATGACCCAGAACTCGGAGGAAGAGTGAGTTTTAGTCATGGTGAAAATGATTTTCCCGAGGTGCTTTCTCGTGCTTTCTTTGATATATACAATCCAGTTAGTCAAGCTAATTGGAATATCCAAGAAATTATACCTTTCTCACAACGGCCACAAAATGATTTTTCAGGTCATTGGTGGGCAGGAGCGGGTGATTCTGGTTGGGGAATTTCATTAAATTTCAAAGAAGTTAATGATGTACAAACGGTTGTAGCAACGCTGTATTTCTATGATGAGGAAGGACAACCTGTTTGGGTGATTGGCACACAAGAAGGTTTTGAGTTGAATCAAGATATTACAATTAACATGGATAAAGTTAATGGCTATGGGCGATTGCAAAACAGTGTCGAATTAACTCGAGTGCCAGCAGGAACAATTACCATCAACTTAAATCAAGCCTCACAAAACATAAACCAAGCAGGACACTTGAGTATGGATATCCATTATCCAGATGATACCCAAAATGATAATTGGGTTCGCGAATCTATTCCATTTGGTCTTTTATCCAAGCCACGATAGATAAATTCAAGAGCTCTTTTCGATTAGAAGAGAGCTCAATTCATAAAAGCTTCTTAATGAACATTAAAAACTTCAATTCTCATGGTTTAATGCCTTGAAATAACTTAAAATAGTCAGTCCGAAAATCGTGAGTTATAAATGCTCACTACTTACTCAAAGGGGACAACGATGAGTTTAAGAGAAGACATTAAAAAAGCAGCCTTGGAATACCACCATGATTTTCCGCCAGGGAAAATCAAAATTGTGGCAACCAAGGCACTAACCACTGCCAAAGATTTAGCTTTAGCCTATTCGCCAGGGGTGGCAGCACCTTGTGAAGAAATTCAAAAAGACCCATCAACAGCTTCATTGTATACCGCTCGTGGAAATATGGTGGCGGTTATCACCAATGGCACAGCGGTCTTAGGGCTTGGTGATATTGGACCATTGGCAGCCAAACCAGTGATGGAAGGCAAAGCGGTCTTGTTTAAGAAATTTGCAGGGGTTGATGTTTTTGATATTGAAATAGATGAAAAAGATCCCGACAAACTTATTGATATAATCGCGTCGTTAGAACCAACATTTGGTGGAATAAACTTAGAGGACATAAAATCGCCCGAATGCTTTTATGTTGAAGAAAAGCTAAAAAACCGCTTAAAGATACCAGTTTTTCACGACGATCAACACGGCACTGCGATTATTACCGGTGCAGCCGTTATTAATGCCTTAAAAATAATTGAAAAAGACATAACAACAGTTAAGCTTGTCACCTCTGGAGCTGGAGCGGCAGGTATGGCGTGTTTAGATCTGTTGGTTGATTTGGGTGTTAAAAAAGAAAACATCATTGTTTCAGACTCCAAAGGGGTCTTGTATGAAGAACGCCAAGATATTGCCAGCGGTCCTTCGCAGCGTAGACGCTCGTATGCTAAAGGTGTTAAACAACAAACTCTCAGTGAGGCATTAGTGGGTGCAGATATTTTTCTTGGAGTTTCCGCTGGAGGAATTTTAAAACCAGAAATGATTCTGCCGATGGCAAAAGACCCAATTATTTTGGCTTTAGCTAACCCCATTCCAGAAATCATGCCCGATGTGGCACTCAAGGCTCGACCCGATGCCATCTTAGCTACGGGTCGATCGGATTTCCCAAACCAAGTTAATAATGTTTTGTGTTTTCCTTATATTTTTAGAGGCACACTTGATGTCCGTGCTCCAGTAATAAACGATGCAATGAAAAAAGCCTGTGTTTATGCCTTAGCAGAATTAGCACAAAAAGAATCCTCTGATGTAGGGGCTCAAGCTTTTGAAGGCGAAGCCAAAGGGTTTGGACGTGAATACCTTATCCCACAACCTTTTGATCCTCGTATTTTGTTGTACGTCGCACCAGCGGTTGCACAAGCCGCCATGGATTCAGGCGTTGCCACTCGCCCAATTGAAAACATGCAAGAATACAAAGATATTTTGAGTTATTTCGTGTTCAAGAGTGGTTTGATGATGAAACCTATTTTTGATAAAGCCAAAAGTAATCCCAAAACGGTGGTTTTTGCAGAGGGTGAGGACGAACGGGTTTTAAGAGCTGTACGCACCATAATTGATGATAAGTTAGCGACACCAATTTTAATCGGTAGACCTCGAGTGGTTAAAGCCAGAATTGAAAAAATTGGCATTGATTTAAAAATTGGTCGAGATTTTGAACTAGTTAATCCGCAAAAAGATTCGCGTTTTAAAGAATATTGGATGTTGTACCATGAAATCATGCAACGCAAAGGCGTCACACCAGAAATTGCTAAAGCGGTTGTGCGAACACGCTCCTCTTTGATTGCCGCACTTATGGTTAAACGCGGCGAAGCCGATGCCATGTTGGCAGGATTGACTGGAAGGTTTACGACGGTTTTGAATTATATTCAAGAAGTTTTAGGTTGCCAAAAAGGGGTTCATAGTGCAGCCACTTTGAGCGGTATAGCTACCGAATACGGCAACTTTTTCTTTTGTGATACTTACGTCAACCCGAATCCAACAGCAGAACAAATTGCTGACTCTGCCATACTAGCGGCAGAAAAGCTAAGAGATTTTGGCAAGATTCCTCGCATAGCCTTATTGTCGTATTCCAGTTTTGGCTCTCGTGAAGGCGAGTCTCCTGATAAAATGCGAGAGGCGTTGCGTATTTTACAAGAAAAAGCACCAGAATTAGAAGTCGAAGGAGAGATGGAAGCAGATATTGCATTGTTGCCTGAACTTCGAGAAGAAATGTTCCCCAATTCACGACTCAAGGGTCGGGCAAATTTATTTATGATGCCCAATCTTGACTCTGCCAATATGGCAATAAATTTATTAAGAAATTTTACCAAAGGCGTGACCGTTGGTCCAATTTTATTAGGCTCTAAACAAGCCGCCCATGTATTAATTCCTACTGCATCAGTGCGTCGTATTCTTAATATGACGGCGATGGCAGTTGTTGATGCTCAAAAAAAATCTGAGCAAGAGAGATAATAATGACAGAAAAAATAAATAACAGTAAAGTGGATTTAGATTCACAAGAGACACAAGAATGGCTAGATGCTTTAACAGCGGTGATTCAACAAGAGGGTCCGCAGCGAGCCCATTTTCTTATTGAACAGTTAATCGATTTGAATCGACGTTCGGGTGGTCATTTACCGTATGAAGCCACAACAGCTTATTTGAACACCATCCCAACAGCACAAGAAAAAAAATCACCGGGCAACTCGGATATTGAGTGGAAAATCCGTGCCATCATTCGTTGGAATGCTATGGCAATGGTGGTGCGAGCCAACCGCCGCCCCGGAGCTTTGGGCGGACATATTGCCTCTTTTGCCTCGGCTGCGACCATTTATGATGTCGGTTTTAATCATTTTTTCCGAGGTCCTGACCACCAAAACGGCGGTGATTTATTGTACGTGCAAGGGCATTGTGCTCCAGGATTTTATGCCCGTTCTTTTTTAGAAGGACGTATTGACGAAGAACAAATGGATAACTTTAGACGTGAAGTCGATGGCAATGGTTTAGCCTCTTATCCACATCCGTGGTTAATGCCTGATTATTGGCAATTTGCCACCGTTTCTATGGGGCTTGGTCCAATTCAGGCCATTTACCAAGCGCGTTTTATGAAATATTTACAAAACCGCCAATTAATTGCCAAAACCGACAAAAAAGTCTTCGCCTTTTTAGGTGATGGAGAAACCGATGAGCCCGAATCACTCGGTGCTATTTCCATGGCAGGACGGGAAAAACTCGACAACCTCGTGTTTGTGGTCAATTGCAATTTGCAAAGACTTGATGGGCCAGTGCGTGGTAATGGTAAAATTATTCAAGAGTTAGAGGGTGTGTTCCGTGGAGCTGGCTGGAATGTTATCAAAGTCATTTGGGGTGGTTATTGGGATCCGTTATTAGCCAAAGACAGCAAGGGTATTTTGCGAAAACGCATGGAAGAAGCCGTTGACGGCGATTACCAAAATTACAAATCCAAAGACGGTGCCTATGTGCGCGAACATTTCTTTGGCAAATACCCAGAACTTAAAGAAATGGTTGCCAACATGACCGATAAAGACATATGGCGACTCAATCGTGGCGGGCATGACCCGCACAAAATGTATGCGGCTTATGCCCAAGCGGTTGAACACACGGGTCAACCAACCGTTATTTTGGCAAAAACGGTAAAAGGTTACGGCATGGGTGATGCAGGTCAAGGACTCAACACCACGCACCAACAAAAGAAGATGAAAACTTCAGCCGTGGAACATTTTCGTGACCAATTTAACGTACCAATTTCTGATGAAGATTTGGATGATGTGCCCTACTACAAACCAAGTGAAGATTCAGAAGAAATTCAATACCTCAAACAAAGGCGGCAGGAATTAGGCGGCTATTTACCGCAACGAAAAGTCAATTATGAGGCATTAGCCATTCCAGAACTTGAAAAGTTTGTCAGCATCATGAAATCATCGGGTGAACGTGAATTTTCCACCACGATGGCATTTGTGCGAATTTTGTCCATTTTGCTGCGCGATAAAAAATTGGCACCACACATTGTACCAATTGTTGCTGATGAAGCCCGAACTTTTGGCATGGAAGGTTTATTCCGCCAATTAGGCATTTATTCACATCAAGGACAAAAATACACACCTGAAGATGCCGAACAATTGATGTTTTATAAAGAAAGCATCGATGGGCAAGTCTTGCAAGAAGGCATTTCTGAGGCAGGAGCCATGAGTTCATGGATAGCCGCAGGAACGGCTTATGCCAACTACGGCGTTGCCATGATTCCGTTCTTTATTTATTATTCCATGTTTGGTTTTCAACGCATTGGTGATTTATGTTATGCCGCTGGTGATATGCGAACCAAAGGTTTCTTACTGGGCGGCACATCGGGTCGAACCACCTTAAATGGCGAAGGTTTGCAACACGAAGACGGTCATTCACACCAAATTTCGGCAACCGTTCCCAATTGTGTATCCTATGACCCAACATTTGCTTATGAAGTGGCAGTTATCATCCAAAACGGTTTGCAACGCATGTATGCTGATGCCGAGGATGTGTATTTTTACATCACCTTGTTAAATGAAAACTATCAGCACCCAGAAATGCCGAAAAATTGTCAAGCCGACATCCTCAAAGGCATGTACGTTCTGAAACAAACAAAAGGAAAGATTAAAGCCCAATTGTTGGGCTCTGGTTCTATCTTACGTGAAGCCATAGACGCTAGCGACATGCTGAAAAAAGATTTCAAAGTCGATTGTGATATTTGGTCATGCCCAAGTTTTACCGAACTTAAACGTAATGGCCAAAGTGTCGAACGCCATAACCGCTTAAACCCAACGAAAAAAGCCAAAGTATCTCATGTGGAAAAATGCTTAGAAAAAGCTAAAGGCCCCATCATAGCTGCCAGTGATTATGTGCATGATTTTGTTGAACAAATCCGACCCTGGATAAAAGGCGACTACTACACGCTTGGCACCGACGGTTTTGGGCGATCAGACACGCGCGAGCAATTGCGTTCATTCTTTGAAGTGGACAAATACCATATCGCCTACACCACCGTCTTAGCCTTAGTCAACAGCGGTGATTTGCCCAAAACAGCGGTCAACAAAGCCCTTAAATTATACAAAATTGATAGCAAACGACCCGAT
This sequence comes from uncultured Alcanivoracaceae bacterium, assembly GCA_947311585.1. GTDB lineage: Bacteria > Pseudomonadota > Gammaproteobacteria > Xanthomonadales > Marinicellaceae > NORP309. Next base: position 14,631 of record CAMZLQ010000106.1, read on the forward strand.
CCAGTAGGAGTTTAAGATGACAACAGAAATAATAAAAGTACCCGATATTGGCGATGTAAACGGCGTTGAAATCATTGAAGTGTTAGTCGAAGTTGGCGATACGATTGCCAAAGATGACTTAATTGTCACCTTAGAATCCGAAAAAGCCACCATGGAAGTGCCAACAGAAGTTGCAGGCAAAATCACCAAAGTATTAGTAAGTGTCGGTGATGAAGTGGCCCAAGGGGCAGATTTGGTCGAAATTGAAGCCAGTTCCAGTGAACAGAAGGAACAAGTGGCAGTTGAAGCCCCAGTTGAAACACCAGTTGAAACACCGAAAAAAGTGGTCGAAAAACCCATGCCCAAACAGCTCAAAAAAGCCCTGCCTCCAGTAGTGGACAGCCAAACACTGTCAGGGAAAAAAGCCCATGCTTCTCCTGCGATAAGAAAATACGCCAGAGAACTTGGAGCCGATATTAATATTATCACAGGTTCGGGTCGAAAAGGTCGAATCACCAAAGCCGATGTCAAAGCCTTTATCAAACAAGCCATGCAATCAGGCGGAATTGCCAGCAGCACACCAACTTTTGAAGTCTTACCACCACCAAATGAAGACTTTAGCAAATACGGCACAATCGAAACCGTCGCCTTGTCACGTATTCAAAAAATCTCAGGCAAATACCTGCACCGCAACTGGGTACGGATTCCACATGTGACCCAATTTGATGAATCCGACATTACCGATTTGGAAGAATTTCGCCAATCAATCAAAGCCGATGCCAAAGCCCAAGGTTTTGGCTTATCGCCTTTGGCATTTATCGTCAAGGCGGTAGCCGTTGCTTTGAAAAAATTTCCAAAGTTCAATTCATCATTGGATGCTGGTGGCGAAAATTTAGTCCTAAAAAAATACTACCATATCGGCATAGCCGTTGACACACCCAATGGTTTAGTCGTCCCCGTTATTCGTGATGCCAACAGCAAAACCGTAATGGAAATTGCCAAAGAAATGACCGAACTATCAGTCAAAGCCCGTGATGGCAAACTCGCTCCTGCTGATATGAAAGGTGGCTGTTTTTCAATTTCATCTTTAGGTGGAATTGGTGGCACAGCTTTCACGCCAATTATCAATGCCCCAGAGGTCGCTATATTAGGTGTCAGTCGTTCCAAAATTAAACCTGAATACAACAAAAAAGGCGAAGTAGAACCCCGTTTGATGCTGCCATTATCGTTATCCTATGACCACCGAGTGATTGATGGAGCCGATGCTGCCCGTTTTATTGTGTATTTATCCAGTGTTTTATCTGATTTAAAGAAAATGTTATTATGAACAAAATTATTGATATAAAAGTCCCAGATATGGGCGACTTTGACGGTGTACCCGTTATTGAAATCTTAGTTGCCGAAGGCGACACAGTTGCCGCAGATGATTCTTTGATAACCCTCGAATCAGAAAAAGCCACTATGGAAATCCCATCACCACATGCGGGTAAAATTACCGAAATTTTAGTAGCTATTGATGAAACTGTACAACAAGGAACGGTCATTGCTAAGATGGAGGTCAGGGATGAGGTGTCAGGTGACAGGGATCAGGTAAAAGAGCAAAAAGAAGAAGTAATAAAAGAAGTAATTAAACAAGAAGCGAAGCCTATCGCTGTAAAATCATCTCAAACAGATGACTACGACACTGAACTTTTGGTGCTTGGTGGCGGGCCAGGCGGTTATACGGCAGCCTTTCGAGCTGCCGATTTAGGCATGCAAGTGACCTTAGTCGAACGCTATCCAACATTAGGAGGCGTTTGTTTAAATGTCGGTTGTATTCCATCCAAAGCCTTACTGCATTCCGCCCAAGTCATCCGCGAAGCCGCACACATGCAACAACACGGATTAGATTTTGGCAAACCAAAAATTGATAAAGATAAATTACTCGGCTGGAAAGACTCTATCACCCAAAAACTCACTGGTGGCTTGGCACAAATGGCAAAACAACGCAAAGTCAATGTCATCAACGGTACAGGCAAATTTGTCGATGACCACACCATGAGCATTGATGGCGAAAATATCAGTTTTAAACAATGCATTATCGCCGCAGGTTCACAAGTATTCAAACTGCCCAGTATTCCTTGGGATGACAAACGGGTGATGGATTCCACCGACGCCTTAGAAATGGCCGATATACCCAAAACCATGCTCATCCTTGGTGGCGGCATAATCGGACTGGAAATGGCAACCGTCTATTCGGCACTTGGTACCGAAATAACCATTGTAGAAATGATGCCACAAATTATTCCAGGAGCCGACAAAGACTTGGTTCGCCCATTGATGGCATTATCGAAAAAACGCTACAAATCCATCAAACTCAAAACCAAAGTCACCAATGTTACCGCCAAAAAGAATGGTTTAGAAGTCGAATTTGACGAAAAAGACAAAGAAACTTACGACAAAGTCTTAGTTGCGGTTGGACGTGTACCCAACGGCAATAAACTCGATGCCGACAAAGCAGGCGTAGAAGTTACCGAGAGAGGTTTTATCGAAGTCGATAAGCAAATGCGAACCAACATCCCACACATCTTCGCCATCGGCGACATCGTCGGACAACCCATGCTCGCCCACAAAGCCACCCACGAAGCCAAAGTCGCTGCCGAAGTGGCACACGGTGAAAAAGTCTATTTTGATGCGCTAGTCATTCCATCAGTTGCCTACACCGACCCCGAAGTGGCATGGGTTGGCGAAACAGAAATCACCGCCAAACAAAAAGGCATCAATTACGGCATCGGCAAATTCCCTTGGGCTGCCAGTGGACGTGCATTAGGCTTGGATAGAACCGAAGGTTTCACCAAGCTCATCTTCGACAAAGATACAGACTTAGTCATTGGCGCAGGTATCACTGGACCCAATGCTGGAGAGTTAATTTCAGAATTAGCACTCGCCATAGAAATGGGCTGCGAAGCCGCCGATATAGGATTAACCATACACCCACATCCAACCTTGGCTGAAAGTGTTGCCATGAGTGCCGAAGTGTTTGAAGGAACAATAACGGATTTGTATATTCCGAAAAGGAAGTGATAACAAAAAAACAATCATTGCGATTGATTAATGTAGTTTATAAAAAGTGTGTTAAAATATAAATTTTTAATTGATAATTCATGAAAATCTATCTTGACAATTGTATGTTTAATCGTCCATTCGATGATCAAAGTCATATAAGAATAAGATTAGAAACAGAAGCCAAACTTTATATACAAGATAAGATAAAAGCCAAACAAATTGATTTGGTGTGGTCTTATATTTTAGAGTTTGAAAACTTTCATAACCCGCATGAAGAAAGGAAAAGTACAATTTTTAAATGGAAAAAATTAGCTTTAATAGACATAGAAGAATCTCATGAATTATTAAATCATGCAAAAAATTGCATGAATTTAGGGATAAAATCGAAAGATGCTTTGCATATAGCATCTGCAATTGTTGCAAAAGCAGAGTATTTCCTGACCACAGATGATAAATTGTTGTCAGCGGTAAATAAGTATAAAATAATGAAAGCAAGTAACCCAATTAATTTTATAAAGGTTTTAGAACATGACAACACAAATAACTGATAATGAAATAAAACTTCAAGGCTTAAATGCTTTGGTAGAATCATTGGGCGAAGTACAAGCAGAGCGCTTTATCAGTCTAATGCTTAGGCAATCTTTTGACTATACTCAATGGCAAAAAAAACTTTGGATTGATAAAAGCATAGAAGAAATAAGCACAATGGCGATGGAACATAGAGGCAAAAGTGATAAAAGTGTACTGACCCCATAATATTGCATAATATTCAGAGCCCATAAAATTCAAAAGGTAGTTTTTATGAAATTCAAACCACAAATAAGAATTCCTGCTACCTATATGCGTGGTGGAACATCCAAAGGTGTTTTTTTCAGGTTGGAAGATTTGCCAAAACAAGCACAAGTCGCAGGTGAGTATCGAGATAACTTGTTGTTGCGAATAATTGGATCACCAGACCCTTATGGTAAACAAACTGACGGAATGGGAGGAGCTACTTCCAGTACTTCAAAAACAGTTATTCTATCTAAAAGTTCCCAAGTTGGGCATGATGTGGATTATCTATTTGGGCAAGTTGCCATTGATCGACCTTTTGTGGATTGGAGTGGAAATTGTGGTAATTTAACCGCTGCTGTGGGTTCATTTGCCATTACTTTGGGTCTTGTTGATGGTGATAAGATTCCAGAAAACGGTATTTGTGTGGTAAAAATTTGGCAAGTTAATATCCAAAAAACCATTATTGCCCATGTACCAATCACTGATGGTCAAGTGCAAGAAACGGGTGATTTTGAACTCGATGGCGTGACTTTTCCAGCAGCAGAAGTAAAAATTGAATTTGTGGAGCCCACCGCTGATAAGCTCTTTCCTACTGGTAATATTGTCGATGATTTAGAAGTCCCTGGTGTGGGAACATTTAAGTCGACATTAATCAATGCAGGCATTCCAACCATTTTTCTAAACGCCGAAGATATTAATTATACAGGCACAGAGCTGCAAGGCGATATCAACAGCGATGATAAAGCTTTAGCCATGTTTGAAACTATACGTGCTTATGGCGCGATTAAGATGGGTTTGATTGATAACATTGAACAAGCCAAAACTCGACAACACACACCAAAAGTCGCTTTTGTTGCATCTGCCAAGAGTTACACTTCTTCCAGTGGAAAAGAAATTAATGACAGTGATATTGATCTCAATGTTCGTGCTTTATCAATGGGCTTGTTACACCATGCCATGATGGGAACCGCCGCTGTGGCAATAGCGACTGCCTCAGCTATTCCTGGGACGCTGGTGAATTTAGCAGCAAACGGAAAAGAGCGCAACTTCGTTACCTTTGGGCACCCATCAGGAGTTTTGAAAGTTGGTGCAGAGGTGGTAATAGAAAATGGCCAATGGCAAGCCAAAAAAGTAATCATGAGCCGCAGTGCTCGGGTATTGATGGAAGGCAAGGTCTGCGTGCCACCGATTAATAAATGAGACCTTTGCATAACTATAGTGACAAGTAAAAAATGATTAAATTCACCAGCTTTTCGCTAAAAATCTCGCCAATAACTGGTTATTACCTTCAATTTTTAACTCAATCTGGCAAATTTTCTCTATTTTTTCGTTCGCCCTATAGTTATGCAAAGGTCTCATTTATTAATCGGTGGC